>NZ_CP085344.1:3292534-3615976 GCF_020618415.1 Cupriavidus sp. MP-37
TCTCGGCGTCGGCCAGTTGCTGCACGAACGCGTGTTCTTCCAGGATGGCCGCGTCGGTCCAGCGGCCCGGGCGGTAGAACTTGGCGATGACCGGCGGGGCATCCTCGATGCCCACCTGCCAGACGCGGTTCTCGTAGCTGTTGAGCGCCAGCAGGCGCCCGTCGGGGCGCAGGCCGGCGCCCTCGAGCGCGTCCAGCATCAGTTCCGGCGTCAGGCCGGCATAGGGGACACCGGAGTCGGCGGGGGCATCGGACGCGTGCATGGCTGCCGGCGGGTTTCGCTCAGCGCGCCGGCTTGCGGCTGCCGCCCAGCAGCGCCGCCTGCGGCGCCGGACGGCGGTTGCGCGCGGGGGCCGGCGCGGCGTCGTGGGGCTGGCGCGCAGGCTGGGCCGCGGCCCGTTGCGGGCGCGCCTGGTCCTGGCTTTCGCGGCGCGGCGCGGGGTTGCGCGCGCCGGCGGGCTGGGCGGCGCGATTGCCGTTGGCGGCGCCGTTGCCGCGCTGGCCGCCCTGGCCCTGGCGCGGCGCGCCTTGTCCGCCCTGTCCACCCTGCCCCTGCCGCGCCGGACGCTGGCGCTGCGCGCCGTCGCTGTCGCCGGCCGGACGCGCCTCGGCCCGGGCGCGGCCCTGGCCCTGGCCCTGGCCCTGCCCGCCGCCGCGCTGCTGGCGGCCCTTCTGGATCGGCTCCGGGGCGATGCTGGGGTCGACTTCGAAGCCCGGCAGCACGGTCTGTTCGAGCTTGCGCTTGATCAGGCGTTCGATATCGCGCAGCAGCCCCAGCTCGTCCACGCACACCAGCGAGATCGCCTCGCCCTCGGCGCCGGCGCGGCCGGTGCGGCCGATGCGGTGGACGTAATCCTCGGGCACGTTGGGCAGGTCGAAGTTGACCACGTGCGGCAGCTGGTCGATGTCGATGCCGCGCGCGGCAATATCGGTCGCCACCAGCAGCCGCAGCGTGCCGGCCTTGAATTCGGACAGCGCCCGCGTGCGTGCCGACTGGCTCTTGTTGCCGTGGATCGCCAGCGCCGACAGGCCGTCCTTGGTCAGCTGCTCGGCCAGCCGGTTGGCGCCGTGCTTGGTGCGCGTGAACACCAGCACCTGGTGCCAGTCGTGCTGGCGCACCAGGTGGGCCAGCAGTTCGCGCTTGCGTTCGCGGTCGACCGGGTAGACGCGCTGGTCGACGGTCTCGGCGGTGGTATTGCGCCGCGCGACTTCGATCGACGCGGGATTGTTCAGCAGGCGGTCGGCCAGCGCGCGGATATCGTCCGAGAACGTCGCCGAGAACAGCAGGTTCTGGCGCTTGGCCGGCAGCACGTTGAGGATCTTGCGGATATCGTGGATGAAGCCCATGTCGAGCATGCGATCGGCTTCATCGAGCACCAGCAGTTCCACCTGCGACAGGTCGATGGTGCGCTGTGACACATGGTCCAGCAGGCGGCCGGGGGTGGCCACGACGATCTCGACGCCGCGCTTGAGCTGCTCGATCTGCGGGTTGATGCCGACCCCGCCGAACATCACCATCGAGCGCAGGCGCAGGTACTTGCCGTAGTTGCGCACGCTCTCTTCGACCTGCGCCGCCAGCTCGCGCGTGGGCGTCAGCACCAGCGCGCGCACCGCCACGCGGCCGCTGCGCTGGGCGCCGCCGGCCGGGCGTGCCGCGGTTTCGGACAGCAGCTGCAGCATCGGCAGGGTAAAGCCGGCGGTCTTGCCGGTGCCGGTCTGGGCGCCGGCGAGCAGGTCGCCGCCCTTGAGGATGGCGGGAATGGCCTGGGCCTGGATGGGAGTCGGGGTGGTGTAGCCCTGTTCGGCTACGGCACGCACAATCTTTTCGGACAAGCCGAGTTCAGAAAAAGACATGAATTGCTGCTTGGGCCATCGTTGCGCGCGCGGTGCGCCAACGCCGGATGGCTCCTGGTAATCGATCGGAATCGGAACGCGAACGCCGGGAAGCCGGCCTGGCAGGGCACCGGCCCGCCCGCGAAGGAAAGAGCGGTAGTGTACCAGTCCGGCGCAGGCGGGTTATGCACTGGAACCGGCCACGGATGCGCGCCGGCGCACATGGAGTCCGCGCGGGTGGCGCTGCGCTATCATGACGGCCTCGGGCCGCCCGGCCGCCATCGCCGGCACGTCGCCCCGCCTGCCCGGAAAGCCGCCATGCGCTTGCGTTTCCTCGAAGACCAGGAAGTCACACTGCTCGCGGCCATCCCGGTCGGGATCCTCGCCGCCATCGCCACCACGCTGTTCAAGGAAGCGCTGGACGGCGCGGGCTTCGTGCTGTTTTCCAGCCATGCCGACGTGGTCACCGTGTTCGCCACGCTGGCGCTGGCGTGGCGCGTGGTGGTGCCCGCCGTCGGCGGCGTGCTGGCCGGCGGCCTGCTGGTGCTGGCCAACCGCCTGGCCAGCACCCACCCCGGCGCCACCGACTATATGGAGGCGGTCGCCAATGGCAGCGGCCGGCTGCCGGTACGGATCACCCTGCTGCGCGCGCTGTCGTCGTTCTGCTCGATCGTCAGCGGCAGCTCGGTCGGCAAGGAGGGCGCGATGATCCAGCTGGCGGCGCTGTGCGGCTCGCTGTTCCCCTCGACCCGGCTCGAGCGCGGCGGCGGCTCCAACATGCGCCGCATGCTGACCGCCTGCGGCGCCGCCGCGGGCCTGGCCACCGTGTACCACACCCCGTTCTCCGCCGCGGTCTTCGTCGCCGAAGTGGTGTTCGGCGCGCTCGCGGTGCAGCGCCTGATGCCGCTGTTCCTGGCCTCGGTCGCCGGCGCCATGGTCAGCCAGTGGCACGGCGGGCTGCAGCCGCTCTACCCCGGCCTCGATATCGTCCCGGACCTGCGCCCGCAGATCCTGCTGGCAGCGGCGGCGCTGGGCGTGGCCGCCGGCATCGCGGGCGCGCTGTTCCTGCGCGCCGCCGGCTTCGCGCGCAGCCGCTTCGCGGCGCTGCCGGGCGGGCCGGTGGCGCGGCTGGCGCTGGGCGGCGCGCTGGTCGGCGTGCTGGCGATGGCGGTGCCGGAGGTGGTCGGCAACGGCTTTTCCACGATCCAGACCCTGCTGCAGGAGCAGCCGCTGAGCGTGCCGGTGGCGGCGGTGCTGCTGGCCAAGCTGGCGGCGACGGTGATCAGCATGGGCTCGGGCGCGGTCGGCGGCGTGTTCACGCCGTCGCTGTTCGTCGGTGCGGCGCTGGGCCAGTTGCTGGCGCTTGGCATGCAGGGCACGGCGGCAGGCGCGGCGCCGCTGCTGCCGCTGGTGGGCATGAGCGCCTTCCTGGCGGCCACCAGCCAGGCGCCGCTGATGTCGGTGCTGATGGTGTTCGAGATGACGCTGGCGCCGGCGCTGCTGCTGCCGTCGATGATCGGCGCGGTGGCGGCGTACTACACCGCGTCGCGCTGCCAGACGCTGTCGCTGTACAGCGTGATCGCCGAGCGCGCGCAGGCGTCGGCGGCCGCCGAACATGCGCGCGCGCTGACGCTGGCCGGCCTGTGCGACCCGACCGACACCGTGCTCGATCCCAACGCCACGCTGGCCGCGGCCGCCGACAAGTTTGCCGAGACCGGCACGCGCTACCTCTACCTGGTGCAGGCCGACGGCCGCCTGCTCGGCGCGCTGTCGATCCATGCCTTGCAGCGCGCCCAGCGCGAGGGCGCACCCGACGATGTGCTGGCGCTGGCCGAGCGCGACTTCCCGGCGCTGACGCCGGACTCGCGGCTGCGCGATGCGCTCGCGGTATTCGCCGGGCACGGCATCAACCGCATCCCGCTGGTGCGCGACGCGGCCAGCCGCGAACTGATGGGGACGGTGTCCAAGCAGCGCGTGCTGCAAGAGGCATCCTGCCTGTTCTGAAGCCGCTTGCCTGCCGCGGCGCCGGCCACACCAGGCAGCCGCCGGCGAGGTAAAATGCGCGGTTGCCCGCCTTCCGGCCACCGCCTTGCGGGCCATCCGCCCACCGCATCGCCTTTTGTCGGAGTTCCCCATGCCAGCAGGTCGTGATACGCGCCGCGAGGCGCCGGAGTCCGTGACATCCAGCCGCCGGCGCAAGCCTTGGACACGACTGGCGTGCGGCGCGGCGCTGCTGCTGGGCGCCGCGGTCGCCGCGGCCCAGCCGGTGCGCGCGATTCCGGACGATGCCGTGGCGGCCAGGCTGGTCATCGCCGCGCCGTCGGCCGGCGCGCCGCAGACCGCCACGCTCGACGGCAAGCGCGTCGGCGTGGCGCCGGGCCTGCGCCTGTTCGGCACCGACAACCAGTTGCTGGCCAGCGCCGCGGTGGCAGGCCAGAAGCTGCCGGTGCGGTACCGGCTGGACCTGTACGGCCAGCTGCTGACCGCGTGGGTGCTGAGCGAGGCCGAACAGCAGGCGCTGAAGAAATAACCACCCCCGAAGTGCGACCGGCGTGCCCCGCGCGCCGGCCGTGTTGTTGCCACACCCTGATGCCCCCAGGTCAACCACTGAGATCGGCATATGAAGAAAGTTTTCGTCAAGACGTACGGCTGCCAGATGAACGAGTACGACTCGGACAAGATGGTCGACGTCCTCAACGCCAGCCAGGGGCTGGAACCCACCGACAACGTCGAAGACGCCGACGTGATCCTGTTCAACACCTGCTCGGTGCGCGAGAAGGCGCAGGAGAAGGTGTTCTCCGAACTGGGCCGGATGAAGGCGCTCAAGGCCGTCAAGCCCGACCTGGTGATCGGCGTGGGCGGTTGCGTGGCCAGCCAGGAAGGCGCCAGCATCGTCTCGCGCGCACCGTACGTCGACGTGGTGTTCGGCCCGCAGACGCTGCACCGGCTGCCCGACCTGATCGCGCGCCGCCAGCGCACCGGCCAGTCGCAGGTGGACATCTCCTTCCCCGAGATCGAGAAGTTCGACCACCTGCCGCCCGCGCGCGTCGAGGGCCCGAGCGCGTTCGTGTCGATCATGGAAGGCTGCTCCAAGTACTGCAGCTACTGCGTGGTGCCGTACACCCGCGGCGAGGAAGTGTCGCGTCCGTTCGAGGACGTGCTGGCCGAAGTCGCGGGCCTGGCCGATCAGGGCGTGCGCGAAGTCACGCTGCTGGGCCAGAACGTCAATGCCTACCGCGGCAAGATGGGCGACAGCGCCGAGATCGCCGACTTCGCGCTGCTGATCGAGTACGTGGCCGAGATCCCCGGCATCGAGCGCATCCGCTACACCACCAGCCATCCCAAGGAGTTCACCTCGCGCCTGGTGGATCTGTATGGCCGCTGCGATAAATTGGTGAACCACCTGCACCTGCCGGTGCAGCATGCTTCGGACCGCATCCTGATGGCGATGAAGCGCGGCTACAGCGTGCTCGAATACAAGAGCATCATCCGCAGGCTGCGCGCGCTGCGCCCGGACATGTCGATGTCGTCGGACTTTATCGTCGGCTTTCCCGGCGAGACCGATGCCGACTTCGACAAGCTGATGGCAATGATCGAGGAAATCGGCTACGAC
Source organism: Cupriavidus sp. MP-37 (assembly GCF_020618415.1). NCBI lineage: Bacteria > Pseudomonadati > Pseudomonadota > Betaproteobacteria > Burkholderiales > Burkholderiaceae > Cupriavidus > Cupriavidus sp. MP-37. The sequence goes on from NZ_CP085344.1 coordinate 3,297,980, forward strand.
ACCTCGTTCTCTTTCATCTTCAGCCCGCGCCCCGGCACGCCCGCCGCCAACCTGCACGACGACACGCCGCGCGAGGTCAAGCTGCAGCGCCTGCAGCGGCTGCAGGCCACGATCGAGGAAAACGTGCAGCGCATCAGCCAGGGCATGGTCGGCACGGTGCAGCGCATCCTGGTCGAAGGCCCGGCGCGCAAGGACCCGACCGAGCTGCATGGCCGCACCGAGAACAACCGGGTGGTCAACTTCGCGATGCCCGGCGTGCCGCAGGCGGGCCGCGACCGGCTGGTCGGCCAGCTGGTCGATGTCAGCATCACGCAGGCGTTCCCGCACTCGCTGCGCGGCGAGATCGTGGTGCGCCAGTAAAGCACCCGCAACCGAGGCCATCGCCCACCGATGAAAATCCCTTCCGCAGAATTTGTCGCCCCGCGGGACGACAACACCCGGCTGCAGAACCTGTGCGGCCCGCTCGACGAGAACCTGCGCCAGATCGAGCAGGCGCTGGACGTGACCATCCAGCGCCGCGGCCACCGCATGACCGTGCGCGGCAACCACGCGCAGGACGCCGCGCTGGCGCTGGAGCGCTTCTACAACCAGGCGCGCACGCCGCTGTCGATCGACGACGTGCAGCTGGGCCTGGTCGAGACGCGCCAGCTCAGCGCGCATGGCAGCTACCTGCCCGGCAACGGCGATGACGACGAGGCCGAGCGCGAGGAAGGCGACGAATCGCCGGTGCTGCATACGCGCCGCACCGGCCTGCAGGGCCGCACCGTGGCGCAGCGCGACTACCTGCGCAATATCCTGTCGCACGACCTGACCATGGGCATCGGCCCGGCCGGCACCGGCAAGACCTACCTGGCGGTGGCGTGCGCGGTCGACGCGCTCGAGCGCGACGCGGTCAAGCGCATCGTGCTGACCCGCCCGGCGGTGGAAGCCGGCGAACGCCTCGGCTTCCTGCCCGGCGACCTGGCGCAGAAGGTCGATCCGTACCTGCGGCCGCTGTACGACGCGCTGTACGACCTGCTCGGCTTCGACCGCACGCAGAAGATGTTCGAGCGGCAGATGATCGAGATCGCGCCGCTGGCGTACATGCGCGGGCGCACGCTCAACCATGCCTTCATCATCCTGGACGAGGCGCAGAACACCACGCCCGAGCAGATGAAGATGTTCCTGACGCGCATCGGCTTCGGCTCCAAGGCGGTGATCACCGGCGACACCACGCAGATCGACCTGCCCAAGGGCCAGAAGAGCGGCCTGGTGGAAGCGCAGCATGTGCTGCGCGACGTGCGCGGCATCGCCTGCACCCGCTTTTCCAGCATCGACGTGGTGCGCCATCCGCTGGTGGCGCGCATCGTCGATGCCTATGACGAATACCACGCCCAGCACAAGGACGCGTAATTGAAATCCCCGAAATCCAAGTCTTCCGGCGTCAGCCTGACCCTGTTCGACAACGAAGGCCGCGCGCGCAAGAGCGCCGCGCATGCGCTGCGCGTGCAGCTGCCCGACGGCCGCAGCCTGACGCTGGACCTGTCGCAGGCCGCCGACGGCGTGGTCGCGCTGCTGGCCGAACACACCGATACCAGGCAGCAGGCCGGCCTGCTGGTGCGCCCGGACAACCATGACGCCCTGTCGGTGGCGGTGACCGCCGCGCCGCTGACCACCACCACCGGCACCCCGGCGACGCCGCCGGCGCTGGAGCTGGAAGTCCAGCACGGCGACGGCATCGGCAAGGGCAACGGCCTGCCGGCGCGGCGCAAGCTGGAGACCTGGGTCAAGTCGGCGCTGTACGCGGACGCCGCGCTGACCATCCGCTTCGTCGGCGAGGAAGAAGGCCGCACGCTGAACCGCACCTATCGCGGCAAGGACTACGCCACCAATGTGCTGACCTTCGCCTATGCCGAGCACGAAGACGATCCGGTCAGCGGCGACATCGTGCTGTGCTGCCCGGTGGTCGAAGCCGAGGCCCGCGCGCAGCGCAAGCCGCTTGAGGCGCATTACGCCCACCTGGTCGTGCATGGCGTGCTGCACGCGCAAGGCTACGAGCACGAGGACGACGCCGAGGCCGAGGAAATGGAAGCGATCGAGACCGAGACGCTGCAGGCGCTCGGCTATGCCGATCCTTACCGCGCAGAGAAAGCCGCACGGGCCGCGTGATGCGGTGGCCGCAGGCGGCGCCGGCAAGCGCCTCCGGCGGCACACATCGAGCGCAGCCGCCGCCCGCCGTCACGGGACTGGCAGGCTTTTAGTGTATCCTTCAGACGATCTCCACCACGCGCTCGCCGCGAAATGAACGACCCCTATCCCAGTTCGAAGCCCGCTTACCTGAAGCAGGCCGATCGGCCCAGATCACTGCTCGAACGCCTGTCAGACCTGATCTCCCCCGAGCCGGACACCCGCGCGGAATTGCTTGAAGTGCTCCAGGAAGCGCATGAGCGCAACCTGATCGATGCCGATTCCCTGTCGATGATCGAGGGCGTGTTCCAGGTCTCCGAACTGACCGCCGCCGACATCATGGTGCCGCGCGCGCAGATGGATATGGTCAATATCGCCGACGCGCCGGAGACCTTCATCCCGTTCATGCAGCAGACCGCGCACTCGCGCTTCCCGGTCTACGAAGGCAGCCGCGACAACATCATCGGCATCCTGCTCGCCAAGGACCTGCTGCGCTACTACACCGATCCCGCCTTCGACCTGCGCGAAACCCTGCGCCCGGCGGTGTTCATCCCCGAATCCAAGCGCCTGAACATCCTGCTGCGCGATTTCCGCATCAACCGCAACCACATCGCCATGGTCGTCGACGAATACGGCGGCGTGGCCGGGCTGGTGACGATCGAGGACGTGCTGGAACAGATCGTGGGCGATATCGAGGACGAGTTCGACCTCGACGAAGACCAGGACAATATCCTGCCGATGCCCGACGGCAGCTGGCGCGTGCACGGCCTGACCGAGATCGCGCAGTTCAACGAGGCCTTCGGCACCGGCTTCTCCGACCACGATGTCGACACCGTCGGCGGGCTGCTGTCCAACCACGTGGGCCACGTGCCCCATCGCGGCGAGGTCATCACGCTGCCGCCGATCCGCTTCGAGGTGTTGCGCGCCGACGCGCGCCAGGTGCACCTGCTGCACGTGCACCGCGAAGCCAACGCTGACAGCGCCAGCGCGGCCAGCGCATGAAGCTCCCCGCTCCGCTCCCCAACGGCGCCGCTGCCGACGCCGGCACGGCGGGCGTGCCCGGCGCGCGCGCGCATTCGCGCGCCGCGACGCTGGCGCGGCTGCTGCTGGCCGGCGTGCTCGGCATCGCCCATACCCAGGCCTTCGCCCCGCATGACTGGTGGTGGCTGCAGATCCTGTCGCTGGCCGGACTGGCCGCGCTGATGGCCGATGCCCCACGTGCGCGCGCGGCCGGCGCGATCGGCTTTGCCTTCGGGCTGGGCTGGTTCCTGTCCGGGATCTGGTGGCTCTATATCAGCATGCACGTGTATGGCGAGATGCCGTCGTGGATGGCCGCGCTGGCGGTGGTGCTGTTCTCGGGCTTCCTGTCGCTCTACCCCGCGCTGGCCGGCGCGCTCTGGCACCGGCTGACGGCGCGCCTGCCGGCGGGCACGCTGCTGGCGCCGGCGGCCTTCGGTGCGGCCTGGGGCCTGAGCGAATGGCTGCGCGGCGTGGTGTTCACCGGCTTTCCGTGGCTGTCGGGGGGCTATGCGCACACCGACGGCCCGCTGGCGGGCTTCGCGCCGGTGCTCGGCGTGTACGGCATCGGCGCGCTGGCGGCCGCCGTCGCGGCGCTGCTGGCGGCCGCGATGCGCGGGCTGGGCCGTGGCCAACGGGGCCGCGCACTGAGCGCGCTGGCGCTGGCGCTGCTGGTGCCCGCCGCCGGCGCGGCGCTGGCGCCGCTGGCCTGGACCACGCCCGCGGGCAAGCCGCTGACGGTGCGGCTGCTGCAAGGCAACGTGGCGCAGGACATCAAGTTCGAGCCCGCCGGCATCCAGCGCTCGATCGAGCTGTACCGCGACATGATCACCGCGGCGCCGGCGGACCTGGTGGTGACGCCCGAGACCGCATTCCCGGTGATCCTGCAGGAATTGCCGGTCGACGTGGCCGTCGCCGTGCGCGACTTCGCGCTGGAGAGCGGCACCACGGTGCTGTTCGGCGCCGCCGGCGCCGATTCCCCGGTCGACTTCACCAACAGCGTGTTCGGGCTCGGACCGGAAACCGAGCGCCTGTACCGCTACAACAAGCACCACCTGGTCCCGTTCGGCGAATTCATCCCGCTGGGCTTCCGCTGGTTCGTCGACATGATGAAGATGCCGCTGGGCGACTTCCGCCGCGGCGGGCTCGACCAGGCCTCGCTGCCGGTGCGCGGCGTGCGCGTGGCGCCCAACATCTGCTACGAGGATTTGTTCGGCGAAGAGATCGCGCAGACGCTGCGTCAGCAGCCGGCACCGGCCAACCTGCTGGCCAACCTGACCAACCTGGCGTGGTTCGGCGACACCATCGCGCTCGACCAGCACCTGCAGATCTCGCGCATGCGGGCGCTGGAAACGCGCCGGCCGATGCTGCGCTCGACCAATACCGGCATGACCGCGGTGGTGCGCCCGGACGGCTCGGTGCAGCAACGCCTGCCGACCTTTACCGTCGGCACACTGACGGCCCAGGTGCAGGGCATGCAGGGCCTGACACCCTATATCCGCTGGGGCAATGCGCCGGTGCTGGCGCTGCTGGTGCTGGTGCTGGGGATGGCGGCGTGGCGCTCGCGCCGGGCACGCCAGGTTATCTGAAGGCGCAAGACAGGCACCGGGCGCGGCGGGATCACCGCGGCGGGCCCGGAGCCGGTGGCGCGTCGGTAGCGCGCCGGCAGGTTCAGTTCACCAGCCCGGTCACCACCGACACGGTGGCCGCGGCGATCATGACCGCGATAGCGACCAGATAAGGTTTGCGAGAAAGAAGTGCCATGATCCGAATGTCCCCATCAATAATGAGTTCCTGACAAACGGCTGCCGCGGCTGGGCCTGGCAGCCGCCGTGCCTGCATACCGGCACGGACTGTCAATCGCAACGCTCTGAAACGGGTTGCTTACTCATACTGTATACAAAAACATTATCGGCAAGCAGCGGCGCAACTTGAAATCGGCGTCAGTATTTTCCCGAGGCGTTGCGCAGGGCCGACATTTACGTGCCGCGGCGCACCGGTCCGGCCATCGGTGCGTGCCCTATGCAGCCCTGCCAAACGGGGCGCCGCGTCAAAAAGCCGATAGAATTCAGGGTTTGGCAAAATCCGTATGCGGCGGCTCCGGCACGTGCTGCGCGGCCCCGGCTTGCCTCCGCTTGCCTCTACCTAGTCTTCCTATGCTGACCTTCCAACAAATGATTCTGACCCTGCAGGCCTACTGGGACCGGCAGGGCTGCGCGCTGTTGCAACCCATCGATCTGGAGGTCGGCGCCGGCACTTCCCACGTACACACCTTCCTGCGCGCGATCGGGCCGGAGCCCTGGCGTGCCGCCTACGTGCAGCCGTCGCGGCGCCCCAAGGACGGCCGCTACGGCGAGAACCCGAACCGGCTGCAGCACTACTACCAGTACCAGGTGGTGCTCAAGCCCGCGCCGGAAAACATCCTGGAGCTGTACCTGGGCTCGCTCGAGGCGCTCGGCCTGGACCTGAAGCAGAACGACATCCGCTTCGTCGAGGACGACTGGGAAAACCCCACGCTGGGTGCGTGGGGCCTGGGCTGGGAAGTCTGGCTCAACGGCATGGAGGTGACCCAGTTCACCTACTTCCAGCAGGTGGGCGGCATCGACTGCAAGCCAATCACCGGCGAAATCACCTACGGCATCGAACGCCTGGCGATGTACCTGCAGAAGGTCGAGAACGTCTACGACCTGGTCTGGACCGAGTGGGTCGAGAACGGCGAGACCCGCCGCCTGACCTACGGCGACGTGTACCACCAGAACGAGGTGGAGCAATCCACCTACAACTTCGAGCACAGCAACACTGAAATCCTGTTCCGCCATTTCGCCGAGCACGAGAGCGAAGCCAGGCGGCTGATGGGCAATGGCGAAGATGCCGACGCCGCCAAGGAAGCCGGCGCGCGCCTGGCGCTGCCGGCCTACGAACAGGTGCTCAAGGCCGCGCACACCTTCAACCTGCTCGATGCGCGCGGCGCGATCTCGGTGACCGAGCGCGCGGCGTATATCGGCCGCATCCGCAACCTGTCGCGCCAGGTGGCGCAGGCCTACTACGACTCGCGCGAAGCCCTCGGCTTCCCGATGTGCGGCAAGCGCGACGGAGCGCGGGCATGAGGCTGCAGGCGCGCAGCGCGCTGGGCTGCGCCCTGGCGCTCGCCGCGCTGGCCGCTGCCGGCAATGCCGTCGGCGCGCGCGCGCAGGCCGCTCCCAGCGCGCAGGTGCTGATGCTGCCGGCCGAACTGAGCAACGTGTGCGAGGCCGACGCGCAGGCGCTGCAGCTGGCAATGGCGCGCCAGTGGCGGCCGTCGCTGAACGCGCTGGACCAGTGGACGCAGCTGGTGCGCTCGTTCTCGTGCGACCTGTCCGGCCAGCGCGACCTGGGCTGGCACCGGGTGCCGCTGCGCGCGTACGAAAGCGCGATCCGCTACCCGCTGACCTGGGTGGAAACCGAGACCCACAACGGCCGCACCCGGCGCAAGGTCAAGACCTACTACTCGGCCTCGCAGCTGCCGCCGAAGATCGATTTCTGGGTGGGCGGGCGCATCGACGAGATCCGCTACGACAAGCGCCTGCGCCGCATCGACGCGCGCTTCCCGGCCGCGGGCAGCCGCGGCGGCAGCAATGGCGCCGCCAGCGCCGCGGCAGCCGCGCAATGCGCCTACACCACGCTGCAATTCCGGCAACAGAACGGCCTGTGGCTGCTGTCCGGAGTGGAACCTAATCTTTCGCCGCGCTGCTGAGCCAAGCGGCGCGCGCTTTCAACCTGTTGGATACGATTCATGTCGCAACCCATGACCGACTCGCTGCTGATCGAACTGTTCACCGAAGAGCTGCCCCCCAAGGCGCTGGCGCGCCTGGGCGACGCCTTCGCGCAGGGCCTGTTCGCCGGCCTGGGGGAGCGCGACCTGCTCGAGCCGGGCGCCACCGTGACGCCGTTCGCCACTCCGCGCCGCCTGGCGGCGCTGGTCAGCGGCGTGCGCCGCAACGCGCCGGACCGCGAGCAGCGCGAGAAGGTCCTGCCGCTGTCGGTGGCGCTGGACGCCAACGGCGAGCCGACCGCCCCGCTGGCCAAGAAGCTGGCGGCGCTGGCCAAGTCCGTCGGCGTTGCCGAGATCGACTGGCAGTCGCTGGAGCGCGCCTCCGACGGCAAGGCCGAGGCCTTTTTCTACCGCTACACCGCGCGCGGCGCGGAGCTGGCGGCCGGCCTGCAGGCCACGCTGGAAGACACCGTGGCGAAGCTGCCGATCCCCAAGGTCATGAGCTACCAGCGCCCGGACGGCAGCACGGTGCATTTCGTGCGCCCGGCGCACAGTCTGATCGCGCTGTTCGGCGCCGAGATCCTGCCGGTGACGCTGCTGGGGCTGCAGGCCAGCAACCTGACCCAGGGCCACCGCTTCCTGTCGCATGGCGCCATCGAGATCCGCCATGCCAACGACTATGCGCAGCAGCTCGAATCCGCCGGCCGCGTCGTGGCCAGCTATGCCGAGCGCCGCGAGCGCATGCGCAGCGCGCTGCTGCAGGAGGCCGGCGCCGACCAGGTCATCATGCCCGAGGCGCTGCTCGATGAAGTCAACTCGCTGGTGGAATGGCCGGTGGTCTACGCCTGCCATTTCGAGGAAGCCTTCCTCGCGGTGCCGCAGGAATGCCTGATCCTGACCATGCAGACCAACCAGAAGTACTTTGCGCTGACCGATGCCGACGGCCACCTGCGCAACCGCTTCCTGATCGTGTCGAACCTGGCCACCGAGACCCCGCAATCGATCATCAGCGGCAACGAGCGCGTGGTGCGCCCGCGCCTGGCCGACGCCAAGTTCTTCTTCGACCAGGACCGCAAGAAGACGCTGGCGTCGCGCGTGCCGCAACTGGCGAGCGTGGTCTACCACAACAAGATCGGCACGCAGCTGGACCGCGTGCAGCGCCTGCAGCAGATCGCCGGCCATGTCGCCGATGCGCTCAATGCCGCCGGCGTGGCCACCGACAAGGCCGCGGCGATGCGCGGCGCCGAACTGGCCAAGGCCGACCTGCTGACCGACATGGTGGGCGAGTTCCCCGAACTGCAAGGCACCATGGGCACCTACTACGCCCGCCACGACGACGAAGCCGAGGACGTGGCGCTGGCCTGTTCCGAACACTACCGCCCGCGCTTCGCCGGCGATGCGCTGCCGGCAAACGCGGTCAGCACCGCGGTGGCGCTGGCCGACAAGCTCGAGACCCTGGTCGGGATCTGGGGCATCGGCCTGCAGCCCACCGGCGAGAAGGACCCGTTCGCGCTGCGCCGCCACGCGCTCGGCATCCTGCGCATGCTGATCGAAAAGCCGCTGGCGCTGTCGCTGGCGTCGCTGCTGGCGCAGACCCAGCAGGCCTTTGCCGGCATCGCCGCGGTCAAGCCGGCGCCCGACGCCATCCTCGACTTCCTGTACGACCGCGTGCGCGGCTACCTGAAGGACAAGGGCTACACCACCAATGAAGTCGAGGCTGTGGTCAGCCTGCGCCCGGACCAGCTGCACGACATCCTGGGCCGCATGGAAGCCGTGCGCACCTTTGCCGCGCTGCCCGAAGCCGAGGCCCTGGCCGCCGCCAACAAGCGCATCACCAACATCCTGCGCAAGAACACCGAGCCGGTCGGCGCGGTGGATCCGGCGCGGTTCCAGGAAGACGCCGAAGCCGCGCTGCATGCCGCCATCGAGCGCGTGCGCCCGGCGGTCGAGGCCGCCTTCGCCAGCGGCGACTTCACCGCGGCGCTGCGCGACCTGGCCCAGCTGCGCGACGCCGTCGACCAGTTCTTCAACGACGTGATGGTGATGGCCGAGGACGCGCAGCTGCGCGCCAACCGGCTGGCGCTGCTGGCCTCGCTGCATGCGCTGGCCAACCGCGTGGCCGACATCTCCAAGCTGGCCGCCTGAGCGGTTGCCGCAGACCCCAGCAACCGCCGGAGCCGCACATGCCGCAGACACCTCCCAAGTTTGTCATCCTGGACCGCGACGGGGTGGTCAACCTCGACAGCGACCAGTTCATCAAGACCCCCGATGAATGGGTGCCGATCGACGGCAGCCTGGAAGCCATCGCCGCGCTGAACCAGGCGGGCTACCGCGTGGTCATCGCCAGCAACCAGTCCGGCATCGGCCGCGGCCTGTTCGAGATGAGCGCGCTCAACGCCATGCACGAGAAGATGCACACCGCGCTGGCACGGCTGGGCGGGCGTGTCGAGGCAGTGTTCTTCTGCCCCCATACCGCCGCCGACGGCTGCGACTGCCGCAAGCCGCGCTCGGGCATGCTGGAACAGATCAGCGAGCGCTTCGGCATCGAGCTGCGCGGCGTGCCGATCGTCGGCGATTCGCTGCGCGACCTCGAGGCCGGCGTGGCGGTCGGCTGCGCGCCGCACCTGGTGCGCAGCGGCAAGGGCCAGAAAACGCTCGACAAGGGCGGGCTGCCGCCCGGCACGCAGGTGCACGACGACCTGCGCGCCTTTGCCCGCTGGCTCACCGGCAACGACGGCGGCCAGCGGCAACCGGCCCAGAGCGCCCAGAGCGGCCATGGCGCCGCCGGCTGAACAAGCCTGCGCCGACCGTCCGCACCCATTTTCCACTTGCGCCCCCCGCATGACGTTCCTCCGTTCCCTGTTGTTCGCGCTGTACCTGCTGGTGCTGACGCCGCCCTACGCCTGCGCCTGCTTCCTGGTGTTCCCGTTCATGAATGCCGACCAGCGCTTCCGCTTCGTGCGTGGCTGGCCGCGGATGGTGATCGCCGCGGCGCGCGCCATCTGCGGCATCCAGTACCGCATCGAGGGCCATGAGCACATGGACGGCATGCTGGACAAGCCGGTGGTGCTGCTGTCCAAGCACCAGTCGGCCTGGGAAACCGTGGCCTACGTCGCGCTGATGCCCAAGCCGCTGTGCTTCGTGTTCAAGCGCGAGCTGCTGCTGGTGCCGTTCTTCGGCTGGGCGCTGGGCATGCTGAAGATGGTCCATATCAACCGCAAGGAAGGCACGCGCGCGTTCGCCTCGGCCGTGCGCCAGGGCCGCGAGCGGCTGAGCGAAGGCGCCTGGATCATCATGTTCCCGGAAGGCACGCGCACGCCCTCGGGCCTGGAAAAGCCGCGCTACAAGAGCGGCGGCGCGCGCCTGGCGGTGGAAACCGGCGCCTGGGTGCTGCCGATGGCGGTCAACTCGGGCCGGGTCTGGCCGCGCAATGCCTTCATGAAGTATCCGGGCATGGTGACGATCTCGGTCGGCCCCCCGATCGCGTCGGCCAACAAGACCGCCGACCAGCTCAACCAGGAAGTGGCCGACTGGATCGAGCGCGACATGCGCCGCATCGACCCGGAAAGCTACCGGGCCGCGCAGCGCAGCGAGTCGGCCGCATGAAGCTGCTGCGACCCGCTGCGGAAGCCGACGGCGCGCAGCTGGAGCTGCCGCTGGCGGAACCCGCCCACGCGCCGCAGCCGGCGGTGCCGCTGGCGCCGGAGCCGCTGCATCCGCAGCAACAAGCGCCCGCCTGGCCGGTGCCGCAGCCCAATGCGCGCCTGCTGCAGATCGGCGAGCGGCCGCTGCACTACACCCTCAAGCGCTCCGCGCGCCGCACCATCGGCTTTACCATCGACGACCGCGGCCTGTCGATCACGGCGCCGCGCTGGGTCACGCTGGCCGATATCGAGGCGGCGATCCTGGAAAAGCAGCGCTGGATCTTCAACAAGCTGGGCGAGTGGCGCCACCGCGAAGCGCGCCGCATCCTGCCGACGGTCCAGTGGCGCGAGGGCGCGGCCCTGCCCTTCCTCGGCCAGCCGCTGACGCTGGCGCTGGAGTCGCCGATCGGCGCGCTGCTGTTCGATGCCGACCGCCGCGTGCTGCACCTGGCGCTGCCGGCCCATGCCGACGAGCAGCAGATCAAGGACCGCGTGCAGGGCTGGCTGCAGCAGCAGGCGCGCCGCTTGCTGGCCGAGCGGCTGGACCTCTATGCCAGCAAGCTCGGCGTGCGCCACACCGGCTTCGCGCTGACCTCGGCCGCCACGCGCTGGGGCAGTTGCACCGCTGACGGCAAGATCCGGCTGAACTGGCGCCTGATGCATTTCCCGCTGTCGATGATCGACTATGTCGCCGCGCATGAACTGGCGCACCTGAAGGAAATGAACCACGGCCCGCGCTTCTGGGAAACCGTCGAGTCGATCTTTCCGGAGTTCCGCGACGCCCGCGCGCAATTGCGCGCCCATCCGCCCGAGCTGCTGCCGACATTCTGAGGGCCGGGAGCGGGCCCGGTGGGTTTCGGCCAAAGGCACTAAAATGGCGCCTTCCAATACCGATAACAGTTGAAGGCCCTCCCATGCGACTCCTCCACACCATGCTGCGCGTCGGCGACATGCAGCGCTCCATCGATTTCTACACCCGCGTGCTCGGCATGCAGCTGCTGCGCGAGAGCGACAACCCCGAGTACAAGTACCGCCTCGCCTTCGTCGGCTATGGCCCCGAGAGCGAGACCGCGGTGCTGGAACTGACCTACAACTACGGCGTCGACAGCTACGACCTGGGCACTGCCTACGGCCATATCGCGCTGGAAACCGACGACGCCGCGGCCGCCTGCGAACGCATCCGCGCCGCCGGCGGCAAGGTCACGCGCGAAGCCGGCCCGGTCAAGGGCGGCACCACCGTGATCGCCTTTGTCGAGGACCCGGACGGCTACAAGATCGAGCTGATCGAGCGCCATTCCACCCGCGACGCCAGCCGTCCCTGAGCGCCCGCACCGTGAGCACGCAAGGCGCGGCGCGCCAGCCGCTCGACGGCATCGCGGTGGGCCTGATGGTGGTGCTGTGCGCCGCCTGGGGGCTGCAGCAGGTGGTGATCAAGGTCACCGCGCCGCTGATGGGCGCGGTGCTGCAGGCCGGCGTGCGCTCGGCGGTGGCGGCGCTGCTGGTGTTCGGCTTTGCGGCGTGGCGCGGCACCGCGCTGTGGCGGCGCGACGGCACGCTGAACGCCGGCCTGCTGGCCGGACTGCTGTTCGGCGCGGAATTCTTCTGCATCTTTGTCGGCCTGGGCCACACCACGGCGTCGCGCATGGCGGTGTTCCTGTACACCGCGCCGATCTTCACCGCGCTGGGACTGCATGTCGCGGTGCCGGGCGAGCGCCTGCGCACCGGGCAGTGGCTGGGCGTGGCGCTGGCGTTCGCGGGCATGGCGCTGGCCTTTGCCGATGGCATCGCCGCGCCGTCGGCGCAGGGCAGCACGCTGCTGGGCGATGCGCTCGGCATCCTCGCCGGCGCGCTGTGGGCCGCCACCACCGTGGTGGTGCGCGCCAGCCCGCTGGCCAGTGCGCCGGCCAGCAAGACGCTGCTGTACCAGCTGGCGGTGTCCGCGGTGATGCTGCTGGCGCTGGCGGTGGCCGGAGGCCAGACCATGACGGTGCAGCTCGACGGCGTGGTGCTGGCGAGCCTGTTCTACCAGTCGGTGCTGATTGCCTTTGCCAGCTACCTGACCTGGTTCTGGCTGCTGCAGCGCTACCTGGCGTCGCGGCTGTCGGTGTTTTCCTTCCTGACGCCGCTGTTCGGGGTCGCCTTCGGCGTAGTGCTGATGCACGACGCCGTGGGTCCGCGCTTTGCGGTGGCGGCGGTGCTGGTGCTGGCGGGGATCGTGCTGGTGAATCGGCGGGCGTGAAGGGCGCCACGGTTCGGGTTGAAACCCGTTGGCCTTGCTTCGTGTGGCACGTTGCTAGCCCACCCCTCACCCCGGCCCTCTCCCCATGAGGGGAGAGGGGGAACACCTTGCTCAGGCGAGTTCGGGCGGCTTGGGCGCACCCAAACCAGTGCCGCCTGGCCGGCGTCCCAGATTTAGCGGCGTGCCTCGAACGAGAACATGCCCAGTGCGTCGCGCACCTCTTCCAGCGTCTGCTGGGTCAGCGCGCGCGCCTTCGCGGTGCCCTGGCGCAGGATGTCGAAGACATAGTCCGGATCCTTGGCCAGCGCTTCGCGGCGCTCGCGGATCGGGGCCAGCATGTCCTGCAGCACGCCCTCGATACGGCGCTTGAGCACCATGTCGCCGAGCCCGCCGCGCTGGTAATGCTCCTTCAGCGCCTGGACTTCCTCGGTGTTGGGATCGAACGCATCCAGGTAGGTGAACACCACGTTGCCCTCGACCTGGCCGGGATCCGACACGCGCAGGTGGTTGGGGTCAGTGTACATGCTGTGCACCGCGGCCTTGATCTGCTCGGGCGCGGCCCCCAGCGCGATCGCGTTGCCCATCGACTTGCTCATCTTGGCCTTGCCGTCGACGCCGGGCAGGCGGCCGAACTGCGGAATCATCGCCTTGCACTCGGGCAGCACGTCGCGGCCGACCTGATGGTTGATGCGGCGCACGATTTCATTGGTCTGCTCGATCAGCGGCGCCTGGTCCTCGCCCACCGGCACCACCTCGGCCTTGAAGCCGGTGATGTCGGCGGCCTGCGAGGCCGGATAGCACAGGAAGCCGGCCGGGATGTCGCGGCCGAAGCCGCGGGCCTGGATCTCTTCCTTGATGGTCGGGTTGCGCTCGAGCCGCGCCACCGTGACGAAGTTCAGGTACATCAGCGTCAGCTCGGCCAGCGCAGGCAGGTGCGACTGCACCGTGATGGTGGTCTTGGCCGGGTCGATGCCGACCGCCAGGTAGTCCAGCGCCACCTCGAGCACGTTGCGGCGCACCTTGTCGGGATCGTGCGCGTTGTCGGTCATGGCCTGGGTGTCGGCCAGCAGCAGGTATTGCTCGTGCGAATCCTGCAGCGCGACGCGGCTCTTGAGCGAGCCGACAAAGTGGCCGAGATGCAGCGGGCCGGTGGGACGGTCGCCGGTCAGGATCACGGGACGCCGGTTGGTTTGGCTGGTTTGGGCTGTCATGGGACGGTCTTGCACGGAAATAGTCGCGGGAGAATCGGGATGCTTGGGAATGCGGGAAGCCGGCGCGCGTTCAGGCGGCCTGGCCGGGAGCCTTGTCGCCCAGGCGCCGGGCCAGCTCGACATACTCGCCGACCGGCACTTCCTCGGCGCGCCGGCCCAGGTCGAAGCCCATGGCATCGAAGTCGACCTGGTCGCGCAGGAACGACAGCGTGTTGCGCAGCACCTTGCGCCGCTGCGAGAACGCCGCCGTGACCACGTCGCCGAGCACGGTGATGTCGCAATCGGCATGGGGCGAACGCAGCCGGCCGTCGCCGTGGCGCGGCCACGGGATCATGCGGACCACGGCGGAGTCGACCTTGGGCGGCGGATTGAAGGCGCCCGGCGGCACATCCAGCACGTGCTCCATGTAGTAGCGCACCTGCAGCATGATCGACAGCCGGCCGAAGGCCTTGCTGCCGGGCTCGGCCACCATGCGCTCGACCACCTCCTTCTGCAGCATGAAGTGCTGGTCGTGCACGTGGTCGGCGAACTCCATCAGGTGGAACAGCAGCGGGCTCGAAATGTTGTACGGCAGGTTGCCGACGATGCGCAGCGGGCGGCCGGGCACGGCGAGCTGGTCGAAGTCGAAGTCGAGCGCGTCGCCGGCATGGACCTGCAGGCGGTCGCCATAGCGGCGGCGCAGGCGCTCGACCAGGTCGCGGTCCAGTTCGACCACCTGCATCTGCGGAATCCGCTCGAGCAGCGGGTCGGTCAGCGCGCCCAGGCCCGGCCCGATCTCGACCAGCACGTCGCCGGCCTGCGGGCTGATGGCATTGACGATGCCGTGGATGATGGTGTCGTCGACCAGGAAGTTCTGCCCGAATCGTTTGCGGGCCACATGGCCCTGGTGCACGTTAGAACGCATGATGTATTAGTCCGGCGTCAGCATGGCGGCTGCGTGCCGGAAGGGGTATGGCCCGTGGCGCCGGCGCTGCCGGGCCGGCGGCCGTTGGCGTGGCCAGACATGATAACCGCCGTGCGGATGGCTTCGATCATGCTGCCATGCTCGGCCTGGCCGGTGCCGGCGAGGTCGAGCGCGGTGCCGTGGTCCACCGACGTGCGGATGAAGGGCAGCCCCAGCGTGATGTTGACGCCGTGGCCGAAGGTGCCGTACTTGAGCGGCGCCAGCCCCTGGTCATGGTACATCGCCAGCACGCAGTCGGCATCGCGCAGGTGGCGCGGCTGGAACAGCGTGTCGGCCGGGAACGGCCCGCGCGAGTCGATGCCGGCGTCCTTGGCCTGCGCCAGCGCGGGCGCGATGATGTCGATCTCTTCGCGGCCCAGGTGGCCGCTTTCGCCGGCGTGCGGGTTCAGGCCCGTGACCAGGATGCGCGGCCGCGCGATGCCGAAGCCGCGGCGCAGGTCGGCATCGATGATCGCCAGCGTCTGCACCAGCAGCGGGATCGACAGCGCATCGGGCACCGCGCGCAGCGGCAGGTGGGTGGTGGCCAGCGCCACGCGCAGCATGGCGTCGTCGTGCGCGGGCTGGGGGCCGGCCAGCATCATCACCACGCGCGGCACGCCGGCGCTTTCGGCGAGGTACTCGGTATGGCCGGTAAAGGGCACGCCGGCGTCGTTGATGGTGCTCTTCTGCACCGGCGCGGTGACCATCGCGGCATACCGGGGAACGCCGCCGCGGTGCGCGCGGCAGCCGTCGATGGCGGCATCGAGCAGCTTCAGCACATAGCGGCCGTTGCGCGCGTCGAGCCGTCCGGCCTCGCACGCCACCGCCAGCGCGATGTCCTCGATCACCACGCCGCCGTCGGCAATGCGGCGCTCCCAGGCATGGGTGACGCCCAGCGCCTCGGCACGTTCGGCCAGCAGGCGGGCATCGCCCAGCACATGGAAGCGGCAGGCCCCGGCTTCTGCGCCATGGTTGGCGCCCGCCAGCTGCAGCAGCGCCCCGATGGTGATATCGGGGCCGATGCCGGCGGGTTCTCCGGTGGAAATGGCCAGGGCTAGCGGGTCGGGCATGTCGGGTCGGCGCTGATGGGCGTTCGGGCGGCGGGGGACCGGCGCGTCAGCGCTGCCGGTTGACCCGGTACTCCACGTACGCCTGCGAGCGCAGCTGGCGCACCCAGTCATCATAGGCGGCGCGCAGCTTCTGTTCGCGCACTTCGGCACGGGCGAAGTCGCGCTGCTTCTCCGGCGACAGCTCGGTCTCGCGGCGGTTCAGCACCTGGATCAGGTGCACGCCGAACTGCGTGACCACCGGCTCGGAGATCTCGTTCGGGCGCAGCCGGCTCATGGCCTGCTCGAACTCGGGCACCAGCTCGCCCGGCGAGACCCAGCCGAGATCGCCGCCGTTCTGCGCCGAGCCGTCCTGCGAGAAGCGCCTGGCCGCGTCGGCAAAGTCGCCGCCATGGGTGATGCGGTCGCGCAGCGTGCCGAGCTGGCGGCGCGCCTCGGCCTCGGGCATGTTGGGGCCGGTGCGGATCAGGATGTGGCGCACCTGGGTCTGCGTGATCTTGCCGGCCGCGGCCGGGCCCGAGGCCGGCGCCGCGCGCTTGGCCACCAGCTTGATCACGTGGAAGCCGGCTGCGCTCTCGACCACCTGCGGCGCCACCGCGCCGGGCTGCAGGTCGACCACGGCATTGGCGAACAGCGCCGGCAGCCGGCCGATTTCACGGAAGCCCATGGCACCGCCCTGCGCCGCTTCCGGGCCTTCCGAGCTGGACTGCGCCAGTTGCGCGAAGTCGGCGCCGCCCTGGGCCTGCTTGAGCAGCCCCTCGGCCTTGGCGCGCAGCGCCTGCTTCTGCGCCTCTGACGCATTCTCGGGCACGCGCACGAGGATCTGCGCCATGTTGTATTCGGTCGGGCCGGTGGCCGCGCCCTGGCCGCCGCGCGCCGCCAGGTAGTTGTCGATCTCGCCGTCGTAGACCTGCACCTTGGAATCGACTTCGCGCTCGCGCAGGCGGATCACCTGCACCTGCTTGCGCAGCTCGTCGCGGTACTTGGTCCAGGTCATGCCGCTGCCCTCGACCCGGCGGCGCAGCTCGGCCGCGTTCATCTGGTTCTGCTGCGCCACCGATTCGATCGCGCGGTCGACCTCCTGGTCGGTCACGCGGATGCCGGCGTCCTGCGCCGCCTGGGTCTGCACGCGTTCCATCACCAGGCGCTCGAGCACCTCGCCCAGCAGATCGGCGCGCGCGGGCACCGGACGGCCGCCGGCGCGCAGCTGGCTCTCGATCTCGTCGGCGCGGTCAAGCAGTTCGCGGCGCGTGATCACGGTGTTGTTGACCACTGCCACCACTTCGTCGATCAGCTGCGAGCGCTTCTGGCCGCCGGCCTGCGGCACGCCGAGCTTGGGCTGGCTGGACGGCGCGGTGACGTCGGACGCCTGCGGCACGAAGATGCCGCTGGCGCGCGGCGTCCCGGGCGCCTTCAGTTGCGCCGCGGCGGGCAGCGCCATCGCGGCCAGCACGGCCGGCAGCAGCAGGCGGTGCCAGGACGTCAGCAAAAGGGAAAACACGGCGAATTCTTGACGTTTCATCGTAATCCGTCATTCATAGTGATCGAACTGGGTCGTCGGCACCGGCTTGGCCGAGACCGGCTCGTAGCCCGGCACGTTCAGGCGCAGGATGTTCAACGGGTTGGACCCGATCTTGGAAAGGCCACGGAACTCCACCTGCAGGAAGACCCGCCCGGTGTAGCCCTGGGTGGTGTTGCGGAACCGCTGGTAGACCACGCGGCCGACCCAGCAGTCCGCGGCGTACTCGACGCCGGCCAGCGCATCGACCATCTGGCTGGCGGTCAGGTCGAAGGCGAAGCGCGCAATGCCGTAGGCCCGGCGCGTGATCGGCCACTGGCTCGACAGCTCGAACTGGTCGATCGCGGTGTTGTCGGTCACCGAGGTGGGCCGGCGGTAGCGGTAGCCGGCATTGAACACCTTGCGCGACTCGGGGCGGTACGTGAACGCCACGTTGCCATAGTTGATCCGGTCCGAGTCCGGGTTGTACTGCACCCCCGCGTCCAGATAATAGCCGCGGAACAGCTGGATCGTGGTGGCGGCAAGCAGGTCCGACGAGCCCGCCTTCGGGTCCGCCAGGGTGCCGTTGAGCTGCACGCGCTGGCCGGTGAAGTCGTAGCGCTGGGCAATGGTGCCGCGGAAGCGCTCGATGCCGGTATCGGACTCGATCAGGCGCGTGGTCACGCCGCCGGTCAGCTTGTTGTTGTCGGCGATGCGGTCGTAGCCGGTGAAAGGGTTCTCGCTGAAGATCTGCCCGTAGCCGAAGTCGGACTGCACCGTGTCGAACAGCGGGAACTGGCTCTGGTCGCGGAACGGGGTGTAGACGTAGAACAGGCGCGGTTCCAGCGTCTGCACGTAGTTGACCCCGAACAGGCGGCTGATGGTCGGCGCGTCGCGCTCGAAGGTCATGCCCGAATCCAGGCTGACGGTCGGGATCGCGCGCGACAGATTGTTCTGCGCGGTCGGCGTGTTGGTGGCCGCTTCCATCTGGTACTGCGCGGCGTTGAACGACACCTTGGGCGTCACGTACCAGCCGGCGCGCACGATCGGGTAGCTGATGCTCGGCTGGAAATACATGCGCTCGCCCTGCGGCTGCTGGAAGCCGGTGGACGTCAGCGGGATGCGGAAGCGGGTGTAGTCGGCTTCCATCTGCACGTCGAAGCCGCCCAGGTCATAGCGCATGTACTTGCCGTTCAACTGCGGCACGCGCTCGTACGAGGGCTCGCTCGGGCGCAGGGTCTGGAACTTCTGCACCCGCGCCATCAGGGTGAAGTCCTGCCAGTTGTAGGTGACGCCGCCCTCCTGCGTGTACTGCCGCAGCGTCGATTGCGACACGCTGCGGTTGAAGTCGTCCGGGTAGCGGTCATCGGACACCCGGTTCACGTTCAGGTAGGCATTGAGCCCCGGCGCCAGCCGCTGGGTGTGCTGCAGCGAATAGGCCCAGCGGTTCGAGTTGGTCTTTCTGTCGTCCGGCAGGAACTCGGCGCGCACGCGCCCGGAGTAGGTCTCGCTCAGGTAGCGGTATTCGCCGCCGAGCTGCAGGCCGCGCTCGGTCATCAGCCGCGGGTAGATGGTCAGGTCGCGGTTGGGCGCGATATTGACGTAGTAAGGAGCGGTCAGGTCGAAACCCGATTTCGAGCTGTAACCCATCAGCGGCGGCAGGAAGCCGCTGCGGCGGTCGTCGTTCAGCGGGAAGCTGAACGCGGGCGCGGCCGCGACCGGCACGCCGAAGAAATTCAGCACGCCGCCGTAGGCCACGCCCACCTGGCGGTCGCTGTCCAGGTCGATCCGGTTCGCGCTGAAATACCAGTCGGCATTGTCGGGCGAACAGGTGGTGTACGACGCCTGCCGGGCCGTGCTGCGGTTCTGGTCCAGGAAGTCGATGCGCTCGGCCTTGCCGGTGCCGCCGGTCTGCTGGAAGTAGTAGTCCGGCGACAGCATGTAGCCTTCGTTGGCCTCGACCCTGAGCCGCGCTTCCGGTCCCACCGCCAGCGTGCCGCCCCGCGACATGCGCACGTTGCCCTGGGCGAAGGCTTCATCGGTGTCCTGGTCGTAGCTCAGCTTGTCGCCCTTGACCACGCCGCCGTCGCGGCGCAGTTCGGCATGGCCCTCCAGTTCGACACCGCGCTCGCTGTAGCCGGTCATGCGGTCGGCTTCGATGAAGGTGGGGGCGTCGGGATCGGACTCGCCCCTGGCGGCCGGCTCGGCCAGGCGCGGCACCAGTTCGCCGGACTCGACCGGCAACGGCGGCGCCGGCGGCGCGGCTTCGAACACCGGCTCGACCTGATCGAGGTCGGGGATCGCCGAGCCGGTGATCTGCGCATGGGCGCCGGCCGACAGGCCGGCCATGGCCAGCACCAGCGGGCGCAGCGCGCCCGCGTGCAGGCCGCCGCCGCGCCTGGCTCGGGCCGGGGCGCGGGGAGAAGCAGGCGAAGGCATGGCCCTGTTGTTCGGTGATCGTTGTGGTTCGGTCATTCGCACGGGTGGTCAGTCTCGGCACGGGCAGCGGCTCGCCTGCAGGCCGCCAGGCCCCTGCCGGGGCAGGCTGCGGGGCAACGCGGCCCCTCCCGGAGGCCACCGGCGCCCCGGTCTGGTCGGGTATTATACGGGGCAACCCGGGGTGCTCTTGCCGCTTACTTCCGGTTTCATTTGCGGTCATCGAGGGCTGTCTTTCGTTCCGCCCCCGCGCCCCATCCCCCACACGTGCCTCCGACAAGTACCTGTATGGCAGCTCTTCCCCACGATCCGCGCCTGGACCAGCTCAAGGCCTGGCTGGCCGGACTCGGACCGGCATGGTCCGCCGATCCCGATTCCTGCGTGCCGGCCTCGGCCGATGCCAGCTTCCGGCGCTATTTCCGCGTCCGCACCGGCCATCCCGCGCATGCCACCGCGATCGTGATGGACGCCCCGCCCGCGCATGAGGACTGCCGCCCGTTCATCCATGTCTGCCAGCTGTTCGGCGCCGCCGGCGTGACCGTGCCGACGGTGCTGGCGCAAGACCTGGACCAGGGCTTCCTGCTGCTGGCCGACCTTGGCAGCCAGACCTACCTGTCGAAGCTGGACGATTCCTCTGCGCACGGCCTGTACACCGACGCCGCCGCCACGCTGGTCCGCATCCAGGCGGCCACGCGCTCCGGCGAACTGCCTGCCTACGACCGCGCGCTGCTGCAGCGCGAGCTCGACCTGTTCCCGCAGTGGTACGTGGCCAGGCATCTGGGCGCGACGCTGACCGAGGCCCAGCAGGCCGACTGGCACGAAGTGACCGAGGCGCTGCTCGCCAACAACCTCGCCCAGCCCCAGGTCTACGTGCACCGCGACTTCCACTCGCGCAACCTGATGGTGCTCGAAGGCGCCGCCAACCCCGGCGTGCTCGACTTCCAGGACGCGGTCACCGGCCCGATCACCTACGATGCGGTCTCGCTGTGGCGCGATGCCTATATCGAATGGGATGAAGAGCAGCAGCTGGACTGGCTGATCCGCTACTGGGAACGCGCGCGCAAGGCCGCGCTGCCGGTCAACCCGGACTTCGGCGAGTTCTACCGCGACTTCGAGTGGATGGGACTGCAGCGCCACCTCAAGGTGCTCGGCATCTTCGCGCGCCTGTACCACCGCGACGGCAAGGACGGCTACCTGGCCAACCTGCCGCTGGTGATGAAGTACACCCGCCAGGTGGCCGGGCGCTATACCGAACTGCGCAAGCTGATCCGCCTGCTGGACGCGCTCGAAGGCGTGGCCAGCCCGGCCGGTTATACGTTCTGACGCCATGCGCGCCAACGGATCCGGTCCGCACGACAGTACTGCGCCCGCCATCACCGCCGCCGGCGAATGGCTGGCCGGGATGCGCGCGCTCGCGCCGATGCTGCTGGGGGTAGTGCCCTTCGGGCTGATCTACGGCGTGCTCGCGGTCGGCGCGGGCATGCCCGCGTGGCTGGCCTGCGCGATGAGCGCGATCGTGTTCGGCGGCGCCTCGCAGATGATCCTGACCCAGCTGTGGAGCGCCGGCACCCCGGCGGTGGTGATCACGCTGACGGTGGCCATGGTCAACCTGCGCCACGCGCTGTACTCGGCCACCATCGCGCCGACCCTGGCGCACCTGCCGCGGCGCTGGAAGGCGCTGATCGCCTACCTGCTGACCGACGAGGCCTTTGCCGCGATGACGCACCGGCTGGGCGACACCGGCCCGCGCGCCCGCTACCGCCACTGGTATTACTTCGGCGGCGGCTTCGCGCTGTGGGCCAGCTGGCAGCTGTCGACGCTGGCCGGCGTGCTGGTCGGCGCCCAGGTGCCGCGCGACTGGCCGCTGGACTTCTTCCTGCCGCTGACCTTCATCGGCATCATCGTGCCGGGCCTCAAGCACCGCTCGCATGTCGCCGCGGCGCTGGCGGCCAGCGCGCTGGCGGTGGCCTGCTACAGCCTGCCGCACAAGCTCGGCCTGATGGTGGCCGCGCTCGGCGGCATTGCCGTGGGCATGCTGGTGCTGGGTCGCGGCAACCGGCCCGGGGCGCGCGCCGCCAGCCCCGCTGCCGATGCCGATGCCGGTGCCGGTGCCGCAGGCAAGGAGGCCGCATGAGTGCCCTGACGCTGCTGTGGGTGTTCCTGGCCGCGGGCCTGGCCACCTTCCTGATCCGCCTGTCGTTTATCGCCGTCGAAGGGCGGGTGCGGCTGCCGTCGTGGTTCCGCACCGCGCTGCAGTTCGTGCCGGCCGCGATGCTGTCGGCGCTGATCGCGCCCGACCTGCTGATGCAGCACGGCGAACTCGCCCTGACCCCGACCAACGCCAGGCTGGTGGCCGGCGTGGTCGCCATCCTGATTGCCGCACGTACCCGCAGCGTGGGCTGGACCATTGCCGGCGGCATGGCCACGCTGCTTGCCCTGGAGGCCCTGTTCCGATGAAGGTGATGATCTTTGCCGCCGGCCGCGGCGAGCGCATGCGTCCGCTGACCGATGCCTGCCCCAAGCCGCTGCTGGCGGTGGGCGGCAAGCCGCTGATCGTCTGGAAGATCGAAGCGCTGGCGCGCGCCGGGCTGCGCGACATCGTCATCAACCACGCCTGGCTGGGCGCGCAGATCGAAGCGGCGCTGGGCGACGGCAGCCGCTTCGGCGTGCGCATTGCCTATTCGGCCGAGGGCGAGGCGCTGGAAACCGCCGGCGGCATCGCCAAGGCCCTGCCGCTGCTGTCGCACGACCCGGTCCGCGGCGAGATCTTCCTGGCGGTGTCCGGCGACATCTTCTGCGACTACGATTTCCGCGCGCTGCTGCCGCGCGCACAGGCGCTGGCGGGCGCGGCCGCGCCGCACATGCACTTGGTGATGGTGCCGAACCCGCCGTTCCATCCGCGCGGGGATTTCGCGCTGGACGCGCACGGCCGGCTCTCGCTCGATGCCGAGCCGGCCAGCGGTGAGCGCCTCACCTTCGGCAATATCGGGCTGTACGACACCCGGCTGTTTACCGATATCGTGCCGGGCACGCGGCTGGCGATGACGCCGATCTACCATGCCGGCATCGCCGCCGGCACCGCCACCGGCGAGCGCTTCGACGGGCGCTGGGAGAACGTGGGCACGCCGGCCCAGCTGGCCGAGCTGGACGCAACGCTGTCGGCCGCACAAGGGCGCTAGCGCGCGCCTTTCGCGCCACTGGCGCAGCGGCGCCGCCGGCGGCGGTAGAATCGGCCTGATCTTCCTTATCCAGGCCTGACCATGTCCGCACCAGACCCCACTCTCCTCGCCGCCTGCCGCGAACGCCGCGCCCGAGTGCTGCAGCACCTGCGCGCCGGCGGCGGCGGCGTGGCGATCCTGCCCACGGCGCCGGAAGCCATGCGCAATCGCGACAGCGACTATCCGTACCGGCACGACAGCTATTTCTATTACCTGAGCGGCTTCACCGAGCCCGAAGCGGTGCTGGTGCTGGTGGCCGGCGCGCCCGGCGATCCCGCCGAGGCCGACCGCAGCATCCTTTTCTGCCGCCCCAAGCATGAAGAACGCGAGATCTGGGACGGCTTCCGCTTCGGCCCGGAAGGCGCGCGCGCCGCGTTCGGCTTCGACCAAGCGCATTCGGTCGAAGAGATCGACGCCACGCTGCCGCCGCTGCTGGCCAACCGCGCGCAAGTGGCCTACCCGCTGGCCGATTCGATCCGCACCGACATGCAGATGCGGCGCTGGCTCGACGCAGTGCGCATGCAGGGCCGCGCCGGCGTGGCCGCGCCGTCGGTGGCCCTCGACATCCGCACGCTGCTCGATGAAATGCGGCTGTTCAAGGATGCCGGCGAGCTGGCCATCATGCGCCGCGCCGCGGCGATTTCCGCCGGCGCCCATGTGCGCGCGATGCAGGCCACCCGCGCCGGCCTGCGCGAATACCACCTGGAGGCCGAGCTGCTCTATGAATTCCGCCGCCATGGCGCGCAGAGCGTGGCCTACAACTCGATCGTCGCCGCCGGCCCCAACGCCTGCGTGCTGCACTACCGCGCCGGCCCGGCCGAGCTGAAGGACGGCGACCTGTGCCTGATCGATGCCGGCTGCGAGCTGGATGGCTACGCCTCGGACATCACCCGCACCTTCCCGGTCTCGGGCCGCTTCTCGCCGGCGCAGCGCGAGCTGTATGACCTGGTGGTGGCGGCGCAGCAGGCCGCCATCGACGAAACCCGCGCCGGCGTGCCCTACAACGTGCCGCATGACGCCGCCGTGCGCGTGCTGGCCCAGGGCATGCTCGATACCGGCCTGCTCGATCGCAACAAGGAGGGCACGCTCGACGACGTGCTGGCCAGCGGCAGCTATCGCCGCTTCTACATGCATCGCACCGGCCACTGGCTGGGCATGGATGTCCATGACGTGGGCGAATACCGCGTCGCCGGCCACAGCGGCGAGGGCGAGCGTCCGTGGCGGCCGCTGCAGCCCGGCATGGTGCTGACCATCGAGCCCGGCATCTACGTGCGCCCGGCCGAGGACGTGCCCGAGCGCTACTGGCATATCGGCATCCGCATCGAGGACGACGCCGTGGTCACCGACGGCGACTGCGAGCTGATCACGCGCGGCGTGCCGGTGCTGGCCGACGAGATCGAAGCGCTGATGCGCGCCAGCGCGGGAGGCCGGCAATGATCGGCTGGCTGCGCAGGATCCTGCCGGGCCAGAGCGGCGCCCGCGGCCAGGCCGGCAGCGCCCGGCGGCCCGATCCGTCCGAACCGTTCATCGTCAACCTGTACGACGACCGCGTGGTGGTGCATCGCCCCGACGGCCAGCGTGAAGAGCTCGCGTGGAACGTGCTCGAGCGCGTGGTGGTGCGGGTGTCCGACCGCGCGCCCTGGGCCGGCAAGGCCTGGCTGATCCTGATCGGCGCGCCCGACTCGGGCCAGGGCTGCGTGGTGCCGTTCGATGCCGCCAACCATGCCGCGCTGCTGCAGCAGCTGGGCGCGCTGCCGGGCTTCAACCAGCAAAAGCTCGACAACGCGCTGCGCGACGCCGCGGCAGGCAAGTCGCGCTCGGACGCGATCTGCTGGAAACGGGGCGCGGAAAGCCAGCCCGGCACCGATGCAAACCACGCAGGAGGCAGTGACGATGCCGGCCCCGCAGCCTGATTTCGACGGCCCGGCCGATATCGCCATCGTCGGCGGCGGCCCGGTCGGGCTGGCGCTGGCGTGCCAGCTGTTGCGCACCACCGGCTGGCGCATCGTGCTGGTCGACGCCGCCACGCCGGCGCGCGCGGCACGCGACCCGCGCGCGATCGCGCTGTCGCACGGCAGCCGCCAGCTGCTGGAGCAGATCGGCGCCTGGCCGGTGCCGGGCAGCCCGATCGAGCATATCCATGTGTCGCAGCGCGGCCGCTTCGGCCATGTCCGCCTGCACCATGACGACTACGGCGTGCCGGCGCTGGGCTACGTGGTGCGCTACGGCGAACTGTGCAACGTGCTGGAACGCGCGCTGGCGCAGGCCGCGCTGGCGGCCGGCGCAGGCCAGCTGCGGCGCGTGTTCGAAACCCGCATCGAGCGCATCGAACAGGATCCCGTGCCCCGCGGCGCGGACGCGGCGGACGCCGGCATGGTGCAGCTGGAGGGCACCGGTCCCGACGGCCAGGCGGCACGGTTTGCCGCGCGCCTGGCGGTGCAGGCCGAGGGCGGGCTGTTCCATGAGCAGGCCGCGCACCAGGGCCGCGGCGCGCGCACGCGCGACTACCGCCAGACCGCGGTGATCGCCCATGTGACCTGCTCGCGCCCGCAGCCCGGCTGGGCCTGGGAGCGCTTTACCGAGGAAGGCCCGCTGGCGCTGCTGCCGCACGAGGAGCACGGCACGCCAGGCTACGCGCTGGTGTGGTGCTGCCCGCCGGAACAGGCCGCGCGCCGGATCGCGCTGCCGGAAGCGCAGTTTGCGGCGGAGCTGGGCCGCGCCTTCGGCGACCGCATGGGCCAGTTCGCGCTGGCGGGCAAGCGCCATGCCTTCCCGCTGGGACTGAACGCCGCGCCGGTCACGGTCAACGGGCGCGTGGTGGCGGTCGGCAATGCCGCGCAGACGCTGCATCCGGTGGCCGGACAGGGGCTGAACCTGGGCCTGCGCGATGCCTTTGCGCTGGCCGACTCTCTGCGCGCCGCCTGCACCCCGCAAGCGTTGCAGGCATTTGCCGGCCGCCATCGCCTCGACCGCGCCGTCACCATCGGCGTGACCGACCTGCTGCCGCGCGTGTTCGGCGTGGCCTACCCGCTCGCCGCCCATGCCCGCGGCGCGTCGCTGGCGGCGCTGGCATGCCTGCCGCCGTTGCGGCACGCGCTGGCGCGCCACATGATGTTCGGCATGCGCCGCTGAACCGCCGGTTTGCCGCTGCCAGTGGCGCTTGCGCCACTGGCAGCGGCGTCATGGCGCCACGGCTCTCGCCTGCTGCGCCGCAGATGCTCAAATCTTGGGCAATGGCGACCGATTGGCGGTAGAATCCTGCCCTCGCACATGTCCCGATCCACCGCCGGCAGCAGTTTCGGCAGGGGCATGTTTTTCCGTTTCGTCTCTGTTTCGTTCCCGCCCCGGCGCACCCTGTCCCGATCCGTCGCGGCGCATGTCGCGCGGCGACGCCGGGGCCATCGGGACGGGCCACCAGAACCGCCGCTTCACCGCCACAACCGCCACACCGCCGTGCAGATCGGACCTCACCAACTCCGCAACAACCTGTTTGTCGCCCCGATGGCGAGCGTGACGGACCGGCCCTTCCGCCAGCTGTGCAAGCAGCTCGGCGCGGGCTACGCGGTGTCGGAAATGGTCGCGTCCAACGCCCAGTTGTGGAAGAGCGAGAAGACCATGCGCCGCGCCAACCACGCCGGCGAGGTCGAGCCCATCGCCGTGCAGATCGCCGGCGCCGAGCCGTCGATGATGGCCGAGGCCGCGCGCTACAACGTCGACCGCGGCGCGCAGATCATCGACATCAACATGGGCTGCCCGGCCAAGAAGGTCTGCAACGTCGCCGCCGGCTCGGCGCTGCTGCAGAATGAGCCGCTGGTGGTGCGCATCGTCGAGGCGGTGGTCGCCGCGGTCGGCGAGCGCGTGCCGGTCACGCTGAAGATCCGCACCGGCTGGAACCGCGAAAACCGCAATGCGCTGCGCATCGCGCGCATGGTCGAGGACGCCGGCATCAGCATGCTGACCATCCACGGCCGCACCCGCGCCGACCTGTACCACGGCGACGCCGAGTACGAGACCATTGCCGCGGTCAAGGCAGAGCTGTCGATCCCGGTGGTTGCCAACGGCGACATCACCACACCGCAGAAGGCCAGGCAGGTGCTGGCGCTGACCGGCGCCGACGCGCTCATGATCGGCCGCGCGGCGCAGGGCCGGCCCTGGCTGTTCCGCGAGATCGAGCACTTCCTGAAGACCGGCGAGATGCTGCCGTCTCCTGAAGTGGCCGAGATCCGCGCCATCATGAACGCGCACCTGGAAGACCACTACGCCTTCTACGGCGAGTTCACCGGCGTGCGCACCGCGCGCAAGCACATTGCCTGGTACACGCGCGGGCTGCGCGGCGCCAACCTGTTCCGCCACCGCATGAACACGCTGGAAAGCACCGCCGAGCAGCTGGCCGCGGTCAACGCGTTCTTCGACGAGCAGGCGCAGATTTCCGACCGGCTGGTGTATGTCGACGACGCCGCGCAAGACAAAGACGAAGCGAACAACAACAAAAACGGGGAGTTGCTTGCCGCATGAGCCGCAACGCTATCGACCAGTGCATCCGGGAAAGCCTGGATACGTACTTTCGCGACCTGGACGGCGAAGAGCCGTCGAACATGTACAACATGGTGCTCGAGGCGGTCGAACGGCCGCTGCTGGAAGCCGTGATGGTGCGCGCCGAGCGCAACCAGTCGCTGGCGGCCGCCTACCTGGGCATCAATCGCAATACGCTGCGCAAGAAGCTGCAGCAGCACGGTTTACTTTGAATTTGAAGCGTTTCCCACTGCCATGATCAAGCAAGCCCTACTCTCCGTTTCCGACAAGACCGGCATCGTCGAATTCGCGCGCGAACTGAACGCGCTCGGCGTCACGCTGCTTTCCACCGGCGGCACCGCCAAGCTGCTGGCCGACAGCGGCCTGCCCGTGACGGAGGTGGCCGACTACACCGGCTTCCCGGAAATGCTCGACGGCCGCGTCAAGACGCTGCACCCGAAGGTCCACGGCGGCATCCTGGCGCGCCGCGACCTGCCCGAGCACATGGCCGCGCTCGAACAGCACGGCATCCCCACCATCGACCTGCTGGTGGTGAACCTGTACCCGTTCCAGCAGACCGTGGCCAAGGATGACTGCACGCTGCCGGACGCGATCGAGAACATCGACATCGGCGGCCCGACCATGCTGCGCTCGGCGGCCAAGAACCACCGCGACGTGACCGTGATCGTCGATCCGGCCGACTATGCCGTGGTGCTGGACGAAATGCGCGCCAACGGCAACAGCGTCGGCTACGACACCAATTTCCGCCTGGCCACCAAGGTGTTCGCGCACACCGCGCAGTACGACGGCGCCATCACCAACTACCTGACCAGCCTCGGTGCCGACAAGTCGCACCAGGGCCGCAGCGCCTACCCGCAGACGCTGAACCTGGCCTTCGACAAGGTGCAGGAGATGCGCTACGGCGAGAACCCGCACCAGTCGGCGGCGTTCTACCGCGACCTGAAGGCGGTCGACGGCGCGCTGGCCAACTACGTGCAGCTGCAGGGCAAGGAGCTGTCGTACAACAACATCGCCGACGCCGATGCCGCCTGGGAGTGCGTGAAGTCGTTCGACGCCGCTGCCGGCGCCGCCTGCGTCATCATCAAGCACGCCAACCCGTGCGGCGTGGCGCTGGGCGCCAGCGCGCTGGAAGCGTATGACAAGGCCTTCAAGACCGACTCGACCTCGGCCTTCGGCGGCATCATCGCCTTCAACGTCGAACTGGACGAAGCCGCCGCGCAGGCCGTGGCCAGGCAGTTCGTCGAAGTGCTGATCGCGCCGTCGTTCAGCGCCGCCGCGCGCGCCGTGTTCGCCGCCAAGCAGAACGTGCGCCTGCTCGAGATCCCGCTGGGCAAGGGCATCAACCAGCATGACTTCAAGCGCGTCGGCGGCGGCCTGCTGGTGCAGAGCCCGGACGCCAGGAACGTGCAGCCGTCCGAGCTGCGCGTGGTGACGCGCCGCCACCCGACGCCGAAGGAAATGGACGACCTGATGTTCGCCTGGCGCGTGGCCAAGTTCGTCAAGTCCAACGCCATCGTGTTCTGCGGCGGCGGCATGACGCTGGGCGTGGGCGCCGGCCAGATGAGCCGCGTCGATTCAGCCCGCATCGCCAGCATCAAGGCGCAGAACGCCGGCCTGACGCTGGCCGGTTCGGCAGTGGCGTCGGACGCGTTCTTCCCGTTCCGCGACGGCCTGGATGTGGTGGTCGACGCCGGCGCGACCTGCGTGATCCAGCCGGGCGGCTCGGTGCGTGACGACGAAGTGATCGCCGCCGCCGACGAGCGCGGCATTGCCATGGTGCTGACGGGCACGCGGCATTTCCGGCATTAAGCTCACAGGATTACCCCTCCCGCCTGTTTGCTCCCCTCTCCCGCAAGCGGGAGAGGGAGCCCACCGACAGCGGCGCACACGCCAAGGGCGCTCGCACACGGTTCATGGACGCCAGCGCCGCAACTGACTGCGCAAAAAGCAATACACTAGTCGGCGTCCTCCCTACCCCATCTCCATGCGAATCCTAGGCATCGACCCCGGCCTGCGCACCACCGGCTTCGGCGTGATCGAGAAGCAAGGCAACAAGCTTGCCTACATCGCCTCGGGCACGATCAAGAGCGACGGCAATGCCAACCTGCCGGAGCGGCTGAAGACGTTGTACGACGGCATCAGCGAAGTGTCGCGCACCTATGCGCCCGAC
Organism: Cupriavidus sp. MP-37; assembly: GCF_020618415.1. NCBI lineage: Bacteria > Pseudomonadati > Pseudomonadota > Betaproteobacteria > Burkholderiales > Burkholderiaceae > Cupriavidus > Cupriavidus sp. MP-37. The sequence continues at coordinate 3,327,873 of NZ_CP085344.1, forward strand.
TGCGCGGCGATCGAGAAGGTCTTCGTCAACGTCAACCCGCAGTCCACGCTGCTGCTCGGCCAGGCCCGCGGCGCGGCGATCTGCGGGCTGGTCGGCTACGGGCTGCCGGTGTTCGAATACACCGCGCTGCAGCTCAAGGTGGCGGTGGTCGGCTATGGCCGCGCCAACAAGGCGCAGGTGCAGGAAATGGTGACGCGGCTGCTGATGCTGCCCGGCCAGCCCGGCAGCGATGCGGCCGATGCGCTGGGCGTGGCGATCTGCCATGCCAACGGCGGCGATACCCTGGGCACGCTCGCCGGCCTGGCGCCCGAGCTGGTGCGCAAGGGCATGCGCGTGCGGCGCGGACGGCTGGTCGGCTGAACACGCGGGCCGCAGCGCCGCCGCTGACGCGTAGAGGCTGGCGCGTCTTTTACAATCGGGCCTTGGTCCCACCACAGGAACGCTGCATGCCTAGCCCGTCCCGACTGTGCGCGCCGCGCGCGCGCGCCAGCCTCGCCCGTGTCGTTGCCGCCTGGCGGCGCTGGCTGTTGCCGACCGCTGCCGCCGCGGCATGCGCGGTGCTGGCCGCCGGCTGCGCCACCGCGCCGCGCCCCAAGCGCGCCGCACCGCCGGCTGCGCCGGCGCCGGCGCCCGCCGTGAGCGCACCGGCTGCGGCGGCAGCCGCGCAGCCGAAGCCGCTGGTGATCGCGCATCGCGGTGCCAGCGCACTGCGTCCGGAGCACACGCTGGCCGCCTATGCCAAGGCGATCGAGGACGGCGCCGACGCGATCGAGCCCGACCTCGTCATGACGCGCGACGGCGTGCTGGTGGTGCGCCACGAGAACGACATCACCGGCACCACCAACGTCGCCGAACTGCCGCAGTTTGCCGAGCGCAAGCGCACCAAGGTGATCGACGGCGAGCGCCTGACCGGCTGGTTCACCGAAGACTTCACCCTGGCCGAGCTGAAGACGCTGCGCGCGCGCGAGCGCATCCCGCGCCTGCGCCCGGCCAATGCGCGCCTGAACGACCAGTTCGAGGTGCCCTCCTTCGACGAAATCGTGCGCCTGGCCGAGCAGGCCGCGCTGCGCACCGGCAAACCCGTCGGCATCTATGCCGAACTGAAGCACCCCAGCTACTTCCGCGGCATCGGCCTGCCGCTCGAGGACAAGCTGGCCGCGGCGGTGCGGGCGCAGCCCTATCTGCGCCACGCGCCGGTGTTCATCCAGTGTTTCGAGAGCGGCAGCCTGCGCGCGCTGCGGCGCACGCTGGGCCACGGCTTGCCCAACGTCAAGCTGGTCCAGCTGATCGGCAACCCGCGCAAGGGCCCGGCCGACTGGAAGCTTGCCGGCGACGGCCGCACCTTCGGCGATATGCTGAGCACGACCGGCCTGCGCGAAGTCGCGGCCTACGCCGACGGCATCGGCCCCGAGAAGAGCAGCGTCGTACCCCGCGATGCGCAGGGCGCGCTGGGCGCGCCGACCGCGGTGGTACAGCAGGCCCATGCCGCCGGCCTGTTCGTCCACCCCTACACCTTCCGCCCGGAAAACAGCTTCCTGCCCAAGGCGCTGCAGGGCGGCGGCGACGAAGCCACGCGCAGCCCGGCGGGCATGGAGCGCGAGGTGCAGGCCTTCGTCGCGGCCGGCATCGACGGCTTCTTCACCGACGACCCGGCGCTGGGCCGGCGCGCCGTCGACACGCCGGCACGCTGAGCCGCCAGGCGGCCGCGCTACACTGGCGGCCGCTTCTTTTCTGACCTCCTGTTTTTTCCCCGCACCATGATCGGACGCATCGCCGGCACCCTTATCGAGAAGAATCCCCCGCACCTGCTGGTCGACTGCCACGGCGTCGGCTACGAGGTCGACGTGCCGATGAGCACCTTCTACAACCTGCCCGCGGTGGGCCAGCCGGTAACGCTGCTAACGCAGCTGATCGTGCGCGAGGATGCGCACCTGCTGTACGGCTTCGGCAGCGCGGCGGAGCGCAACACCTTCCGCGAGCTGATCAAGATCACCGGCATCGGCGCGCGCATGGCGCTGGCGGTGCTGTCCGGCATGTCGGTGCCCGAGCTGGCGCAGGCGATCACGCTGCAGGAAGCGGGGCGCCTGACGCGCATCCCCGGCATCGGCAAGAAGACCGCCGAGCGGCTGCTGCTGGAGCTCAAGGGCAAGCTCGGCGCGGAACTGGGCCATGCGCCCGGCGCGCCGGCGGTGCCCGACAGTGCCGTCGACGTGCTCAATGCGCTGCTGGCGCTGGGCTATTCCGAGAAAGAAGCGGCCGCGGCGATCAAGCAGGTGCCGGCCGGCACCGGGGTGTCCGAGGGCATCAAGCTGGCGCTGAAGGCGCTGTCGAAGGGTTGAGCGTCGGATTGGCGCGTAGAATGGCGCATTGTTGCCGCTGTCCGGGCCCCTGACCGCCATGATCGAAACAGACAAGCTTGCCGCTCCCTCCCGCGTGATCGCCGCCACCCCCGCCTCGTCGCACGAGGAGGCGTTCGAGCGCGCCCTGCGGCCCAAGCTGCTGGACGAGTATGTCGGCCAGGAAAAGGTGCGCGGCCAGCTCGACATCTTCATGCACGCCGCGCGCAAGCGCCGCGAGGCGCTCGACCACGTGCTGCTGTTCGGCCCGCCCGGGCTGGGCAAGACCACGCTGGCCCACATCATCGCGCGCGAGATGGGGGTCAACCTGCGCCAGACCTCGGGCCCCGTGCTCGAGCGCCCGGGCGACCTGGCCGCGCTGCTGACCAACCTCGAAGCCAACGACGTCCTCTTTATCGACGAGATCCACCGGCTCTCGCCGGTGGTCGAGGAAATCCTGTATCCGGCGCTGGAGGACTACCAGATCGACATCATGATCGGCGAGGGCCCGGCGGCGCGCTCGGTCAAGCTGGACCTGCAGCCGTTCACGCTGGTGGGCGCGACCACGCGCGCCGGCATGCTGACCAACCCGCTGCGCGACCGCTTCGGCATCGTCGCGCGGCTGGAGTTCTACACCGCCGGGGAACTGGCCCGCATCGTCACCCGCTCGGCGCAGCTGCTGCACGCCAGCATCGATCCGCAAGGCGCGCTGGAGATCGCCCGCCGCGCGCGCGGCACGCCCCGCATCGCCAACCGGCTGCTGCGCCGCGTGCGCGACTATGCCGAGGTCAAGGGCGACGGCACCATTACGCGCGAGATGGCGGATGCCGCACTGGCCATGCTCGACGTCGACCGCGTCGGCTTCGACCTGATGGACCGCAAGCTGCTCGAGGCGGTGCTGCACAAGTTCGGCGGCGGCCCGGTCGGGGTGGACAACCTTGCCGCCGCCATCGGCGAAGAGCGCGACACCATCGAGGACGTGCTCGAGCCCTACCTGATCCAGCAGGGCTATCTGCAGCGCACCCCGCGCGGGCGCGTGGCCACCGCGGCGGCCTACCGGCATTTCGGCCTGGCCAGCCCGCAAGGCATGGCCGGCGACGCCGGCGAACTGTTCGGCGACGCCTGAACCTGTGCCGGCGCGACGTGTGCCATGACGCACACGTCGCGATCAATTAAACGTTTTAGATTTCCAACCCAAATTTTTTCGAAGTGGATTGCTGGCCGGTGGCCGATTGTCCACAATGGCTTCAGCGGCATCTCCCCGGTGCCGCGACGGCTGTGTCCGCCGGGGCACGGCTCCTTTGCAAACCTGTCAAGGAAAGCCATGATCCGCCAGTGTTCCAGCCTGCTCGCCGCACTTCTCGCCCTGACCGCATTCGGCGCCGGCACTGCCAACGCCCAGCGCCCGCCGGCGCCGGTCGGCGTGGCGGAAGAAGCGGTCATCAGCGGCAAGATCGTCGATATCGATCCCGAAACCAAGGCGGTGCTGGTGCAAGGCCCGCGCGGCAACGTGGTGGAACTGGTGGGGGGTGACGAGGTCCGCAATTTCGGCCAGATCCGCAAGGGCGACATCCTGACCGTGGCGCGCGGCGCCGCGCTGGTCGCGGCGCTGGAGCCGGTCGACAGCAAGGCGACGGCACTGGCCGAATCGGTCGACCGCACCACGCGCGCGGCCGAGGGCGGCAAGCCCGGCATCATGCGCGAGATCACCACCACGGTGACCGCCCAGATCACCAAGATCGACCCGGCCAAGCGCCTGCTCACCTTCCGCGGCCCACGCGAGACGCTGCGCACGGTCAAGGTGCAAGATCCTGCCATCGACCTGAATGGCATCAAGCAAGGCCAGATGGCCAAGATCGTCTACCGTGAAGTCGTGGCCATTACGGTCAAGGCGCCAGCGGCAGCCGCAGCAAACTGAGCCACTGAATCAGGCGCGGTACTTTTCCCTCAGGAGGTTACCTATGAATCGTCGCCACTTTGTTACCCGGGTTGCCGGATCGGGCCTGCTCGTCGCCACCGTGATGGCCGCGGGCTGCACCACCACCGGCACCAAAGCCTCGAGCGATCCGGCCGCCAAGCGCAAGGAAATCGATGCCGGCGTCGATGGCGCGCTGAACCGGCTGTACTCGTCGGCCAACGGCTCGCGCGAGCTGGCCCAGCGCGCGCAGGGCATCCTGGTGTTCCCGCGCGTACTGGCGGGCGGCTTTATCGTGGGCGCCGAATACGGCGAGGGCGCGTTGCGCTCGAAGGGCTCGACGGTCGGCTACTACAGCACGACGCAGGCCTCGGTCGGCCTGACCGCCGGCGGACAATCCAAGGCCGTTATCATCATGTTCATGACGCCCGAGGCTTACAACAAGTTCGTGGCCAGCAAGGGCTGGACAGCCGGTGCAGATGCCAACGTGGCGGTCGCGAAGGTCGGCGCGGACGGCCGGCTCGACACGCTGACCAGCCAGCAGCCGGTGGTTGCCTTTGTGCAGACCAACGCCGGCCTGATGTTCGACGTCTCGGTGAACGGGTCCAAGATCAGCAAGCTGGACATCTGACGCGGCCGCGGCACTGCGGTTGCCCACCTCCCGTCATGCCTCCGATTCCCGGCTGCGGCCGGGAATTTTCGTTTACCGGCGCCCGGCGCGGGAGGCAGGCACGGCGGATTCCGGAGCCCGCTGGCATAATCGCGCCCAAAACATGGCGCGCCAGCGCCTCCGACCGGGAGCCCCCATGTCCGCCGTCCCCGCCAGCACGACCCAACCGGGCCGCGTCTACCGCTACTACGACTTCGTCATGGTGGCGTTCGTCACCGTGCTGCTGTGCTCGAACCTGATCGGCGCGGCCAAGGCGGCGCAGGTCACGCTGCCGCTGATCGGCACCGTCACCTTCGGCGCGGGCGTGCTGTTTTTCCCGGTCTCATACATCTTCGGCGACGTGCTGACCGAGGTCTACGGCTACGGGCGCGACCGGCGCGTGGTCTGGGCCGGCTTTGCCGCGCTGGCCTTCGCCACCTTCATGAGCGTGGTGGTGCTGAACATGCCGGTGGCACCGTTCATGGCGGACTACCAGAAGAGTCTGCAGGACGTGTTCGGCAACACCTGGCGCATCGCGCTCGGTTCGCTGATCGCGTTCTGCTGCGGCAGCTTTGCCAACAGCTACGTGCTGGCCAAGATGAAGCTGTGGACCGCCGGCCGGTGGCTGTGGACGCGCACCATCGGCTCGACCCTGGCCGGCGAGCTGGTGGACTCGTCGCTGTTCTATGTGATTGCGTTCTACGGCATCTGGCCGCTGGAGCAGGTGGTCCAGGTGGCGGTGGCGCAGTACGTGCTGAAGACCGGCTGGGAAGTGGTGATGACGCCGGTGACGTACAAGGTGGTGGGCTTCCTGAAGCGGGCCGAGAACGAAGATTATTTCGACCGGCATACCAACTTCACGCCGTTCCGCGTCCGGGTCTAGCGCAGCGGCTACGGCACGCGGCGGTCCACCTCGTCCAGCGCCAGGTGCTGCAGGTGGCTGACGTCGCCCCACTGGGCCAGCGTCAGGTGGGTGCTGTCGCTGCGCAGGCGGTTGACGCTGGCATTGAGCAGCTCGTGCTGGCGCGGCGCTTCCAGCGTCATGCCGGTGGCCTCGCGGTAGAGGCAGTCGAGCACGCCGCCGTGCGCGACCAGCGCGATGCGCTCGCCCGGGTGCCGGCGCGACAGCGCCAGCACCGCGTCGACCGCGCGCTCGTGGAAGCCCAGCAGCGACTCGCCCTCGGGTGGCGCGTAATCGGGCACGCGCGCCTGCCAGCGCGCGAAGTCTTCGGGCAGGTGCTCGGCCACCTCGGCGTAGGTCTTGCCCTGCAGCGAACCGTAGCTGCGCTCGCGCAGCCGCGCGTCGGCACGCACCTGCAGCCCCAGCGCCTCGGCCAGCGGCGCGGCCGTTGCCATCGCGCGCGACAGGTCGCTGGAATACACCGCGTCGATCGGCTCGCCCGCCAGCGCCTGCGCCAGTGCGCGTGCCTGCGCATGGCCGGTCTCGTTCAGCGGAATATCGAGCTGGCCCTGCAGCCGGCGCTCCCGGTTCCAGGCCGTTTCGCCGTGGCGGATCACGATCAGGTGGGTAAAGGCCAGCGAATGCGGCCCGGGGCTTTGCGACATGCCGTTTCCTTCGGGGTTGCTGCGGGTGCTTGCGTGGGGCCGTGCGGGGCCGGCACCGCGCAGGACGCGGCACCGGCCCGGCTTCAGGCCGCCGATGACTTGGCCAGCTTCGGGTTCAGCGTATAGGTGCCGGTCAGCGTAGCCTGCGCCAGCACGTGGCCCTGGATCGCCTCGCGCACCTGGTTGCCGGTAAAGGTGCCTTCCAGCGGCAGCCGGTCGAGGTCCAGCGCATACAGCGTGAACACGTAGTGGTGCAGCAGCGTGTCGTTCCACGGCGGGCACGGGCCGTCATAGCCGTAGTAGTCGCCCTTCATGTCGGCATCGCCGGCAAACCAGCCGGTGTAGTCGTTGATGCCATGGCGCAGGCCGCCCGCGGTGGCGGTGCCGCCGGTGGCTTCCGGCCCCGGCTTGCCGCGCGCGATCACGCCATCGCTGTGCGAGCCGGCCGCGATCGAGGTCAGGCCGGGCGGGATGTCGACCAGCACCCAGTGGAAGAAATCCACGCGCGGCAGCGAGGCCGGCACTTCGCGGCCTTCCTGGTTGACGTCGTCGCCCTTGCTGGGGACGTCGCGGTCGTGGCAGATCAGCACGAAGGAGCGCGTCTCGGCCGGCGCGTCTTCCCAGTGCAGGTCGGGATTGCGGTTGTTCGACAGGGCCACGTGGGCGGCGGCGTCGGGCACGCAGAAAGCGAACTCGCCGGGGATCGGCGCGTTGTCGTTGAAGGACTTGCTCCAGAGTTTCATTTGTCTCTCCTGTCTTGATGCCGCGCCGGGAACGCGGCAGCTTCGAATCGGTTCAGGCCGGCGCCACGCGCAGCCAGAACGTGACCGGACCGTCGTTGACCAGGCTGACCTGCATCATCGCGCCGAACTCGCCGGTCTGCACCTGCGGATGCGCCGCGCGCGCCCGCGCGACGAAATGCTCGTACAGGCGCCGCCCATCCTCGGGCGAGGCCGCGGGGGTGAAGCTGGGCCGCGTGCCGCTGTTGGTATCGGCGGCGAGCGTGAACTGCGATACCACCAGCAGCCCGCCCGGATTGCCGTTGCCGTCGATGTTCTGCACCGGCAGGTTCATCTTGCCGGCCGCGTCGGAAAACACGCGGTACGACAGCATCTTGGCCAGCAGCCGCTCGGCCTGCGCCTCGGTGTCGCCGCGCTCGGCGCAGACCAGCGCCAGCAGGCCGGCGCCGATCTCCCCGGTGGTGCGGCCTGCTACCGTGACGCGGGCCTGGGCCACCCGCTGGATCAGCGCGATCATCGCCGCCTCAGGCCAACGTCACGCGCGCGAAGCGGCGCTTGCCGACCTGCACGACGTAAGTGCCCGCGGCCACCTTGGTGGCCTTGTCGCTCACGGTGGCGCCGTCGATCTTGACCCCGCCCTGCTCGATATTGCGGTTGGCTTCCGAGGTCGACGGCACCAGGTTGGCCTGCTTGAGCAGCTGCGCGATGCCCAGCGGCGCGCCGGCCAGGGTCACCGCCGGGATATCGTCCGGCACGCCGCCGCGGGCGCGGTGGTTGAAGTCTTCCAGCGCCTTCTCGGCGTCGGCCTGGCTGTGGAAGCGCGCCACGATCTCCTGCGCCAGCAGCACCTTGCAGTCGCGCGGGTTGCGCCCGGCGGCGATCTCCTGTTTCATCAGGTCGATCTCGCTCATCGGCCGGAACGACAGCAGCGTGAAGTACTGCCACATCAGGTCGTCCGAGATGCTCATCAGCTTGCCGAACATCTCGTTCGGGGCCTCGGTCACGCCCACGTAGTTGCCCTTGGACTTGGACATCTTCTCGACGCCGTCGAGGCCCACCAGCAGCGGCATGGTCAGGATGCACTGCGGCTCCTGGCCGTATTCCTTCTGCAGCTCGCGCCCGACCAGCAGGTTGAACTTCTGGTCGGTGCCGCCCAGCTCCAGGTCGGACTTCAGCGCCACCGAGTCGTAGCCCTGCATCAGCGGGTAGAGGAACTCGTGTACGGAAATCGGGATGCCGGAGCGGAAGCGCTTGGTGAAGTCGTCGCGCTCCATCATCCGCGCCACGGTGTACTTGGCCGCGAGCTGGATCATGCCGCGCGCGCCGAGCGGATCGCACCACTCGCTGTTGTAGCGGATCTCGGTGCGGGCCGGGTCGAGCACCAGGCTGGCCTGGCGGTAGTAGGTCTGGGCATTGGCCTCGATCTGCTCGCGCGTCAGCGGCGGGCGGGTGCTGTTGCGGCCCGACGGATCGCCGATGGTCGAGGTGAAGTCGCCGATCAGGAAGATCACCTGGTGGCCGAGGTCCTGCAGCTGGCGCAGCTTGTTCAGCACCACGGTGTGGCCGATGTGGATGTCGGGCGCGGTCGGGTCCAGGCCCAGCTTGATGCGCAGCGGCACGCCGGTGGCCTCGCTGCGCGCCAGCTTCTGCGCCCACTCCGCCTCGATCAGCAGCTCGTCGCAGCCGCGCTTGGAGATTTCCAGGGCCTGCATCACCGAGGGCGTCAGGGGGTATTTGGCCGGTGCGGCCGAGGCAACTTCAGTCATCACGTAAGTCTTTGAAATACTTGAAATTTTAGGAAATCTGCCGACAGCCGCCAGGGCCGGATTTTGGTATAATCCGCGTTTCCGGGCGCCTGCGGAAGCCTTTCCGGTGCGCCACCCGTCACTTTGCGCAGCAAGGCAGGCGGCCAGAATTACTGAAAAAATTTCTGAATACTGAACAGCACGCGCCGCACCTCGGGGGAGGAAGGCAGACGAGACACATCGTCCCCGGCAGCGGGCTCAGACCAAGGTTGAATTTTACGTGATGTGGTCCAGACTCCGCGAAGTTTTCGCGCGTGAGCTGGTGGTGCTGGTCGATCCGACCAATCCCCAGCATGCGCGGCGGCGCAAACAACTGACGGCCTCGGTCGGTGCGATCTTCACGCTCGGCATGGCCGCGGCCATGGGTGTCGCACCCCGCAGCGCCTACGACGATCCGCGCGCGCCCCGCACCCAGCAGGCCCTGCGCATGCCCGACGTGCGCGAACAGCTCGAACAGCTCACCGATACCCAGGCCGTGTACGTGCGCGAAGAGCGCATGCAGCGCGGCGACACCATTGCCAGCCTGCTCAAGCGCCTGGGCGTGGACGATGCCGACGCGCAGGCGTTCATCGTCAAGAACCCCACCGCGCGCAGCCTGTTCAACCTGAACCCCGGCCAGGCGGTGCAGGCGGAAATCGACGAGAGCAACACGCTGGTGTCGCTGCAGGCCAACCTCGGCGGCGATGCCGCGGCCTCGCGCGAGCTGGTGATCGAGCGCGTGCGCGCCGCCAGCGGCGACAGCGCCGCCGCCTACAAGGCCAAGGTGCAGCGCGTCGACAACGACGTGCACTACGAGATGGCTTCCGGCGCGATTTCCGCGGGCGGCTTCTTCAAGGCCATGGATGCGGCCAACGTGCCCGACGAAGTCGTGCAGCAGATGCTGTCGATCTTCTCCGGCGTGATCGACTTCCACCACGACATCGCCGCCGGCGACCGCTTCCGCATCATCTACGAAGCGGGCTTCCGCGACGGCACCTTCGTGCGCAACGGCCGCGTGGTCGCGGTCGAGCTGATCAACCGCAACCAGCTGCACCAGGCGCTGTGGTTCGCGCCCGAGGGCAGCAAGGACGGCGGTGCTTATTACACCTTCGACGGGCGCAGCATGAAGCGGCCGTTCCTGCGTTCGCCGGTGGAGTTCTCGCGCGTGTCGTCGGGCTTCGGCGGCCGCGAGCATCCGCTGCACCACGACTGGGCCCAGCACAAGGGCGTGGACTTCGCCGCCCCCACCGGCACCAAGGTGCTGGCCACCGGCGACGGCGTGGTCGAGTTCGTCGGCCAGCAGAACGGCTACGGCAACATCGTCATCCTGTCGCATCCCAACGGCTACTCCACCTACTATGCGCACCTGTCGGGCTTTGCCGGCATGCGCCAGGGGCAGGCGGTGCGCCAGGGCCAGCTGATCGGCTATGTCGGCGCGACCGGCTGGGCCACCGGCCCGCACCTGCACTACGAGTTCCGCTTCAACGACGTGCCGCAGAACCCGCTGACCGTCACGCTGATGGAATCGCCGCCGCTGAGCGGCAAGTCGCGCCAGGAATTCCTGACCTACACCAGCGGGCTGCTCAGCCGCATCAACGCGCTGCGCACCTACAACGTGCTGACCGCCGCCAACTGACGCGTCCATCGTGATCCCCGCGCCCGGCAGCGAACGCTATATCGGCATCATGTCCGGCACCAGCATGGACGGTGCCGACGCGGTGCTGGTCGATTTCAGCGGCGCGCGTCCCGCGGTGCTGGCGGCCGCCAGCCAGCCCTTCCCCGACACCTTGCGCGCGGCCTTCGGCGCGCTGCAGCAGCCGGGCGAGGACGAGATCCACCGCGAGGCCCTGGCGGCCAACGCGCTGGCCCAGGTGTACGCCGACTGCGTCGCCGCGCTGCTGCGCGAGGCGCGCATCGATGCCACCTCGGTGGCCGCGATCGGCGCGCACGGCCAGACCATCCGACACCGGCCCGGGCTCTACGACGGCATCGGCTATACCCGCCAGAGCCAGCATCCGGCGCGGCTGGCGGAGCTGGCCGGCATCGACGTGGTGGCGGACTTCCGCAGCCGCGACCTCGCCGCCGGCGGCCAGGGCGCACCGCTGGTGCCGGCGCTGCACCACGCGCTGTTCGGCAGCGACGCCGAGACCCGCGTGGCCTGCAATATCGGCGGCATCTCCAACATCAGCATCCTGCCGGCGGCCGGCGGCGCCGTCAGCGGCTTCGACTGCGGGCCGGGCAATGCGCTGCTCGACTACTGGATCGGCCGCCACCGCGGCCTGGCTTTCGACAGCAACGGCGACTGGGCCGCCAGCGGGAAAGTCGACGCCGCGCTGCTGGCGCAGTGCCTGGCCGAACCTTATTTCAGCGCGCCGCCGCCCAAGAGCACCGGGCGCGACCTGTTCCATCCCGGCTGGCTCGAAGCGCGGCTGGCGGCATTCCCGCAGCTCGCGCCGGCCGACGTGCAGGCCACCCTGGCGGCGCTGACCGCCGAAGCCATCGCGCGTGACGTGCGCGCCTGCGCGCCCGGTGCGCGCCGGCTGATCGTCTGCGGCGGCGGTGCCCGCAATGCCTTCGTGATGGCGCGGCTGGCGCAGGCCCTGCCCGGCGTGGCCATCGAAACCTCCGACGACTACGGCGTGCCGGTGTCGCAGGTCGAAGCCATCGCCTTTGCCTGGCTGGCGCGCCAGTGCCTGCTGCGCCTGCCGGGCAACGTGCCCACCGTGACCGGCGCCGCCGGGCCGCGCGTGCTGGGCGCGATCTACCCGCGCTGAGCCGCGGCGCCGACCTCCTCCGCCTCCACCCAATCCATGAACGCCTGCGCCAGCGGCGATGCCCGCATCGCCGGCGAGCGCGCCAGCACCACGCGTTGCGGCGTCACCGGCTCGCGCAGCGGCAGGCAGGCAATCGGCACGCCGTCGTAGCTGTGGTCGCCCGCGGGGCGCGTGCACGACAGCGCCACGCCGTAGCCATGCGCCACCAGTCCGCGCTGCATCTCGAAGGTCTGCGTGTACTGGTGCAGCGCCGGGTGCAGCCCATGGGCCCAGAACAATGACAGGAAGTATTCGCGGGTCTGGGCAATGTCTTCCAGGATCAGCCGTTCGGCGGCCAGGTCGGCCAAGCTGACGTCGGCGCCGCCTGCGAGCGGATGGGTGGCCGGCAGCAGCGCGTAGGGGGCCAGCTCCGCCAGTGTGCGGCGCTCGGTGCGGGCATCCAGGCCCAGCTCATAGGTCACGGCCAGCTCCGCCTTGCCGGCCTGCAAGGTGCGATGGACGGTGGCGAGGTCGGCCTCGAACAGCGTCACCGCGATGCCGGGATGGCGCGCGCGCAGCCCGGCCAGCAGGCGCGGCACGAAGTACGGGCCCAGGTCCTGGAAGCAGGTCAGCGACAGTTGGCCGCTCAGGCCGCGGCCGGCGCCATCGTCGGCGGTCAGCCCCGCCGCCAGCGCCAGCACGTCGCGGGCCTTGCCTAGCAGGCGCTGCCCGGCCGGGGTCAGCGACAGCCCGCGGCTGACCTGCCGCCTGAACAGCAGTTCGCCCAGCGTGTCTTCCAGTTGGGCAATTGCGGTCGATACCGAGGGCTGGGACACATGGCGCGCCCGGGCCGCGGCGCTGATGCTGCCGTGCTCGGCGGCGGCGACAAAGTACTCGAGCTGGCGGAAGGAGAAAGGGATCATGATTTCCTATATCGCAACATAGGAAATATATGCTTTTCCTATCCAGCAGACATGACGATACTGGGCCCATCGCCCCCACACCTATCGCCATGGACATCACCCGGGAACAGATTGACACCTACCAGCGCGACGGCGTGCTGGTCTTGCGCGGCGCCTTTACCGACTGGGTCGAGCGCCTGCGCGAAGGCTTTGCGCAAAACCTGGCCGAGCCCGGTCCCTTTGCCATCGAGAACGTCCGCGCCGGCGAGGGCGGGCGCTTTTTCGAGGACTATTGCAACTGGCAGCGCATCGCCCCGTTCGCCGCCTTTATCCGCGAGTCTGCCGCGGCCGCGATTGCCGGGCGGATCATGCAATCGCAGGCGGTGCAGGTGTTCCACGAGCACATCCTGGTCAAGGAGCCCGGCACCGCCAAGCGCACCCCATGGCACCAGGACCTGCCCTACTACTGCGTCGACGGCACCCAGACCGCGAGCTACTGGATCCCGCTGGACCCGGTCACGCAGGCCAATACGCTGCGCGTGGTGGCCGGCTCGCATCGCTGGCCGCGGCTGGTGCGGCCCAAGCGCTGGGCCAGCAACGAAAACTTCTATGGCGGCGACGACGCCTTCATGGAAATGCCGGACGTCGAAGACGGCAGCCACACCCTGCTGGCCCCGGAGCTGGAGCCGGGCGATGCGGTGGTGTTCGACTTCCGCACCGTGCACGGGGCCGCCGGCAATACCGGCAGCGGGCGGCGCCGCGCGTTCTCGGCCCGTTTCCTCGGCGACGATGTGCGCTTCATGCAGCGCCCCGGGCGGACCTCGCCGCCGTTCCCCGGCATCGGCCAGCAGACCGGCGAGCGCCTGCGCGAAGACTGGTTCCCGGTGGTCTGGCGCGCGGTGCGCTAAGCCGGCCCGGACAACAAAAAACGCACCCGAAGGTGCGTTTTTTGTTGAAGCCGGGATCGCTCAGACCGAGAACGACGAGCCGCAACCGCAGGTGGTCGAGGCATTCGGGTTCTTGATCACGAACTGCGCGCCGTTGATGTCTTCCTTGTAGTCGATCTCGGCGCCGACCAGGTACTGGTAGCTCATCGAGTCGATCAGCAGGGTGACGCCGTTCTTGACCATGGTGGTGTCGTCTTCGTTGACTTCCTCGTCGAAGGTGAAGCCGTACTGGAAGCCGGAGCAGCCGCCGCCCTGCACGAACACGCGCAGTTTCAGCTCGGCATTGCCCTCTTCCTCGATCAACTGCTTGACCTTGTCGGCGGCGCTGTCGGTAAAGACGAACGGTGCCGGCACGTCCTCGGTAACGGGTGCCTCTGCGACTGCGTTCATGGGGTGTTCTCCTGTTTAGATACGCCTGTATTCTAAGCGCTACTGGGAAATCGTGCCGAAGCCTTGTGTTTTCAAGGGGTTCCCGACATCGACATCGCCGCTACGCGGCCTTTTCGGTGGGACTGGCGCCGGCGGCCGGAGTTTCGCCTGCGGTGGCCGGTTCCGTTTCGGCCGCTTCCGTCACTTCGGCCACCGGCGCGGCCTCCACCAGGTTCGGCAAGGCCTTGACTTCACCCTGCACCATCGGCATCAGGCGGCCCTCGACCAGCGCGCCCTGGTGCATCTCGAGCGCGGCATAGCGCACGTCGCCGAGCACCCGTGCCTGCGGCTGCAGCTCCAGCAGGTCGGCGGCCTGCACCGGGCCCTTGACGGTGCCGTTCAGTACCAGATGGCCGACGCTGATCTCGCCCTCGACCATGCCCTTCTCGCTGACCACCAGCATGCTGGGCTTGCCGGCTACCGCGGTGACATTGCCGCGCACGCGTCCGTCCAGGCGCAGGCCGCCGGCAAACACCAGGTCGCCGTCGATGGCGGTGTCTTCGCCAATCAGCGTATCGATCGAAAGGCCTTTCTTCTTGGAAAACAGCATGACTCTCACTCCTCTCTCGTTCGTGCCAGGCTGGCCTGCCCGTGGCGCAACCGCGCGGCAAGCCGGACTTGCCGTCGGCGACAGGGCGTGATTGTAGCCGCGTGCGGCCGGATACCCCACAAAAGTATGGCGGCCAGCTCACTATGACGGCAGCGCCGCACCGGTTCCGTAGCCCGCGGGCGAAAAAAAACCGCACGGCCAGCGTGCGGTTTTTCTGGTCTCGCAAGATCCGGCCTTGGCCGGATCCGCGAAAACGCATCAGCGCTTCGAGAACTGCTTGCGACGACGCGCCTTGTGGAAGCCGACCTTCTTACGCTCGACTTCACGTGCATCGCGCGTGACGTAGCCAGCCTTCGACAGGGCCGACTTCAGGGTCGCATCGTAGTCGATCAGGGCACGGGTGATGCCGTGGCGCACTGCGCCGGCCTGGCCGGTTTCGCCACCGCCGGTCACGTTGACCTTGATGTCGAACGTTTCGCCGTGGGCGGTCAGTTCCAGGGGCTGGCGCACGATCATCAGCGAGGTTTCGCGAGCGAAATACTCTTTGATGGGCTTGCCGTTGACGACGATGTCGCCCTTGCCCGACTTGATGAAGACACGAGCCACAGCGCTCTTGCGGCGGCCAGTACCGTAATTCCAGTTACCGATCATGGATTGGCCTCCTTAGATTTCCAGCGCCTTGGGCTGCTGCGCTTCATGCGGATGCTCGGCTTCGGCGTACACCTTCAGCTTCTTGATCATCGCGTAGCCCAGCGGACCCTTCGGCAGCATGCCCTTGACAGCCTTTTCCAGGGCACGGCCCGGGAAACGCTGCTGCATCTTGCCGAACGTCGTTTCGTAGATACCGCCCGGGTAACCCGAATGGCGATAGTACTTCTTGTCCGTTTCCTTGGTACCCGTGACACGCAGCTTGGCTGCATTGACGATGATGATGTAATCACCCGTGTCGACGTGCGGAGTGAATTCCGGCTTGTGCTTGCCGCGCAGACGGCGTGCCACTTCGCTGGCGACACGGCCGAGGACTTTGTCCGTCGCGTCAATCACGTACCAGTCGCGCTTTACCTCATGAGGCTTGGCGGAAAAGGTCTTCATGATTTTTCCTGACTTTGAGTTCGTGCCCGAAATCCGACTCGCGAAGGCTTGTGCTCGCCCCTGCAAGTCTTGTGGCCCCGTGAGGGTGGCCGGATCCTGCTGTCTTCTTCCGCGGGCAGGTCGGAAAAGCCCTCGATTATACTGGCGGCCGTAGTGACCGCACAAGCAAAGACTGAAGTTTTCGTCAAGATCGCCGGGATTGCGGCGGATCCGCGCCGTCCGGCGCACTTGCGCAGCTGAAGCCCGGCCCCGCGGTAGCAGGGGCGAAAAAATAGGGGCGAAAAAAAACCCAAGCGTTTGAGCTTGGGTTTGAATCCACCAAAGGAGGAGGGTGGAGGAGACACCTGGAGATCGACGGAGGAGCCTGCGGGCGGTGCGGAGGGCTTGGCCGGGAGGCTTCGCTTTCGCACTCTGGCGCGCTGTCAGCGCCGTCGTTCAATGATTGGAATTATACCTAGGGTTTGCCCGGATGCAAGGGAAATTTGCAGTGCGAAATGCGATTTCGTATTACGAAAGACCACACGCCCCTTCCAAACACTAGCTTTCTACTTAAAAATCAAAGACATAGCCAACATCATGCGGTGTCACTGAAGTGACATACTAGAGGAAACCCTCAGATTTCCTAAGGTTATCGGCGCCGATGCTCCGAACTTGACGTTGCCATATACTGGAAAATGCAAGATTCGAGATCACGCGCTTGTGATCGCAAACCGACAAAACGACGCACAGGAACGAACAAAATGGAATGTAAAGTAACATGGATGGGCGCCGACGGCATGAGCTTCGTCGCCCAGACCGGCAGCGGCCATATCGTTGCCATGGACGGCGCCCCTGAGGGCGGCGGCCACAACCTGGCGCCGCGCCCCATGGAAATGGTGCTGCTCGGCACCGGCGGCTGCACCGCCTATGACGTGGTGCTGATCCTCAAGCGCGGCCGCCAGGACGTCACCGGCTGCAGCGTGCAGCTGCAGGCCGAGCGCGCCGGCGAAGATCCCAAGGTGTTCACCCGCATCAACTTCCATTTTGTGGTGACCGGCAAGAATCTCAACCCCGCCACCGTCGAGCGGGCGATCAAGCTGTCGCACGAGAAGTACTGCTCGGCGTCGATCATGCTGGCCAAGACGGCCGAGATCACGCACACGCTGGAAATCGTCGAAGGCTGAAGGAAGATCTGGCCGACCCGGTGTGCCGCGCGGGCGCCGGGTCATGCCGAAGACTGAAGCAAAGCAGGCCGATAAGCCGGATTCTGTGCGCGCCGCCCGCCTTGCGGCGAGCGGCGCGTGACAACCATTCCTCTAGGCCGGCTGTTACCAGCCGGCTCCAGCTCCCTACCCGCAGACTCAGCGGGCCGCTTCATCGCCTGCCTATTTGGGATTGCTCCAGGTGGAGGTTACCGCGTTTCACCCTTGCCGCCGGGCGAACCCGGCGGCAAGACTCGTCTCTGTGGCCCTATTCCGCACGTTGCCGTGGATGGCTGTTAGCCAACACCCTGCCCTGTGGAGTCCGGACTTTCCTCCCCCTGCACCTTGCGGTGCAGGCAGCGGTTGCCTGGCCTGCTTTGCGGCCCGCAGTCTAACACCGATTGCTCCCGGTTGCCCGACCGTCAGCCGGCATCCCGGTCGCCGCGCCGGCCGGGACGGAACACGGTGGCATCGGCATAAAAGTCCGCCCGCGCGTTGTCTTCGCACCAGCCCGGGATGCCCATCACCGGCAGCGGCGCAAAGCTGCGTCCGCCCCGCAATGCGCCGGCGGTGGCGGCGGCTCGCAGTGATTCGGCAAGCACAGTATCGAGCGCGGTATCGCCGGGCAGGAGCGGCAGTATCCACGCATGCGCCGTCACCGACTTGTACGGCTGCACCAGCTTTTCGAGCAGCGCGTGGCCGAACGGCACCACCGCGCAGCCGGTTCCCCATGCCGCGCGGGCATCGACAAACAGCGACTTCCAGCCAAACCCCTTGAGCGCCGCGGTCATGCGCTCGTCCGCACTGAGGAACAGCACCGCGTTCTCGTCGAACAGCGTCGCCGCGTCGCGCACGCCGCCGCGCGTGGTCGGCACGCCCTCGCGGGCAATCACCTCCGCCTGGATCTGGTTGAGCGCGCGCTTGGCGTGCGGGAAATGCAGCCAGACCAGGGCGTTGAAAAAGTCGTGGAGATTGTCGCGGGTCGGGACTTCGCCGGTGGCGTGGATATGCGCTTCGTAGGCGCTGCCGTGCGGCAGGCCGTGCTGGGCGATAAAGCGCAGCGGCAAACCGCGCGCATTGCGCAGGTCCAGCGCCGCGGCGCGTGCATCGAGCCCGCGGCGCAGGTCGGCACCGCCCTGTACTGCCGCCGCCAGCGCGGCGCCGTGTGCGGCAAAAGGCCGGAACCACGGCCGGGACCAGTCGATCCCGGCCAGCGCGGCGGCGAAGTGCTCGCCGGCCGCGGTCTGCTGCGTGCGCAAGGCTTCAGCGTGCCTTCCAGCGCAGCGTTTCGCCGCCGCGCAGGGGCACCAGCGTGGTGTCGCCGTAGGGCAGCTCAGCCGGCAGTTCCCAGTCCTCGCGCTCCAGCGTCAGCGTGCCGGTGTTGCGCGGCAGGCCGTAGAAGGCCGGGCCGTTGAAGCTGGCGAAGGCTTCCAGCTTGTCGAGCGCGCCGGCGGCGTCGAACGCCTCGGCATACAGCTCCATCGCATGCAGCGCGGTATAGCAGCCGGCGCAGCCGCACGCATGTTCCTTCAGGCCGCGCGCGTGCGGCGCGCTGTCGGTACCCAGGAAGAAGCGCTCGCTGCCCGAGGTGGCGGCGGCCACCAGCGCTTCGCGGTGGGTTTCGCGCTTGAGCACCGGCAGGCAGTAGTAATGCGGGCGGATGCCGCCGGTGAAGATGGCGTTGCGGTTGTAGAGCAGGTGGTGCGCGGTGATGGTGGCGCCGACCGGACCGCTCGCGTCGCGCACGTACTGCGCCGCATCCTTGGTGGTGATGTGCTCGAACACCACCTTCAGTTCGGGCATGTCGCGGCGCAGCGGCGTCATTACCTGCTCGATGAACACGGCTTCGCGGTCGAAGATATCGATGGCCGGATCGGTGACTTCGCCGTGCACCAGCAGCGGCAGGCCGACGCGCTGCATGGCCTCCAGCGCGGGGTAGCAACGACGGATATCGGTGACGCCGGCATCGCTGTTGGTGGTGGCGCCCGCCGGATACAGCTTGACGCCATGCACGAAGCCGCTGGCCCTGGCCGCGGCGATTTCCTCGGGGCTGGTGTTGTCGGTCAGGTACAGCGTCATCAGCGGCTCGAACGTCATGCCGGCCGGCAGCGCCGCCAGGATGCGGGCGCGATAGGCCTGCGCCTGCGCCACCGTGGTCACCGGCGGCTTCAGGTTGGGCATGATGATGGCGCGGGCGAACTGGCGGGCGGTGTCGGGCAGCACGGCGGCCAGCGCCGCGCCGTCGCGCAGGTGCAGGTGCCAGTCGTCCGGGCGGGTGATGGTGAGCTTCTGGGTCATGGCTAGCTTGGGCCTGCCGCGCACGGCGGCCGGCGTTCGTCGAAATCAGAGAATCAGGATGGCGCGGTAGTCGTTGACGTTGGTGCGCGTGGGGCCGGTGACGACCAGGTCGCCGATGGCATCGAACAGGCCCCAGGCATCGTGCGCGTCCAGCTGGCGCTGGCCGGGCATGCCCGCGGCCTCGGCGCGCGCCAGCGTGGTCGGGTCGGCCAGCGCGCCGGCGTTGTCTTCCGAGCCGTCGATGCCGTCGGTGTCGGCGGCGATCGCATACACATCAGGCATGCCTGCCAGTTCGACCGCCAGCGACAGCAGGAACTCCGAGCAACGCCCGCCGCGCGCCTTGCCCGCGCCGCCGCCGGCCGGCAAAGTGACCGTGCACTCACCTCCGGAAATCAGCGCCACCGGCACGGCAAACGGCGCATTGTACGCGCGAATCTCGCGTACCAGCGCGGCATAGACCCGCGCCACTTCGCGCGCCTCGCCGGTCACGGTGTCGCCCAGCACCACCGGCGTGATGCCACGCTGGCGGAACAGCGCGGCGGCGGCCTCGAGGCTGCCGTGGGCGGTGGCGATCATGATGTTGTCGACCCGATCGAACAAAGGATCGCCGGGCTTGGGCGTCTCCGCCACCTCGCCGCGCGCGCCGCGTTCCAGGTGCGACTGCACGCTGGCCGGCACCTGGGCGCCGTAGCGGCGCAGGATCTGCAGCGCGTCATCGAACGTGCTCGGGTCCGCCACGGTCGGGCCCGAGGCGATCGCGCTGGGATCGTCACCGGCCACGTCCGAGACGATCAGCGTGGTCACCGGCGCCTGGCTCGCCTGCGCCAGCCGGCCGCCCTGGATGCGCGAGATGTGCTTGCGCACGATGTTCATGTCGGTGATCGGCGCGCCACAGCGCAGCAACTCGCGGGTGGTCGCCTTCAGATCGGCCATCGGAATACCCTCGGCCGGCAGCGACAGCAGGCTCGAGCCGCCGCCCGAAACCAGCACCAGCAGCCGGTCCTGCGGCGTCAGCGATTGCACCGCGGTGAGGATCTCCGCCGCGGCCCGCTCGCCCGACTCGTCCGGCACCGGATGGCCGGCCTCGATCACGCGGATATGGTCGGTCGGCAGCCCGTGCGCGTAGCGCGTGACCACCAGTCCTTCCAGCGTGGCCTTGCCGGCGTAGGCCCGCTCGACCGCCGCGGCCATCGACGCCGCGGCCTTGCCCGCGCCCACCACCAGCGTGCGGCCGCCCGCGTGCGGCGGCGGCAGGTGCCGCGCGACTATCTGCAGCGGATCGGCCGCCGCCACCGCGGCGTGGAAGGTCTCGAGCAGCAGTGCGCGGGCGTCCCCCGCGAAGCCGGCGCTCACAGCGCCTCCGCGATGGCGCGGCCCAGGTCGGCGGTACCGGCCTTGCCGCCGATGTCGCGCGTCAGCGGCGCGTGCCCGGGCCCGGCCGCCAGCACCTGCTCGATCGCGCCCAGCACGGCGGCGCCGGCGTCGTCATGGCCCAGGTGCTCCAGCATCATGGCGCCGCACCAGATCTGCCCGATCGGGTTGGCCACGCCGCGCCCGGCGATATCCGGGGCCGAGCCGTGTACCGGCTCGAACAGGCTGGGGAAGGTGCGGTCCGGATTGATGTTGCCCGACGGCGCAATGCCGATGGTGCCGGTGCAGGCCGGGCCCAGGTCGGACAGGATGTCGCCGAACAGGTTGCTCGCCACCACCACGTCGAACCAGTCCGGATGCTGGACGAAATGGGCGGTCAGGATGTCGATGTGGTACTTGTCGACCTTGATGCCGGGGTAATGCGCCGCCATGGCCTCGACCCGCTCGTCCCAGTACGGCATGGTGATCGAGATGCCGTTGGACTTGGTCGCCGAGGTAAGGTGCTTTTTCGGGCGCTTCTGGGCCAGCTCGAAGGCGAACTTCAGGATGCGGTCGACGCCGGTGCGGCTCATCACGGTTTCCTGCACCACGATCTCGCGCTCGGTGCCGGGGAACATGCGGCCGCCGATGCTGGAATACTCGCCCTCGGTGTTCTCGCGCACCACGTAGAAGTCGATGTCACCGGGCTGGCGGCCGGCCAGCGGGCTTTTGATGCCTGGCATCAGCCGCACCGGGCGCAGGTTCACGTACTGGTCGAACGAGCGCCGGAACTGCAGCAGCGAGCCCCACAGCGAGACATGATCCGGCACCGTATCCGGCCAGCCGACCGCGCCGAAGTAGATGGCGTCGTACTTCACCAGCGTGTCGAACCAGTCGTCCGGCAGCATCTTGCCGTGGCGGGCGTAGTAGTCGCAGCTGGAAAAATCGAAGTGATCCCACTGGAAATCGATGCCGAAGCGGCGCGCCGCGGCGTCCATCACGCGGATGCCCTCGGGCATGACTTCCGTGCCGATTCCGTCTCCGGGAATCACGGCAATCTTGTATTGGCTCATCGTTCTCGGGATTGCTAGCAGGTAGGGAGGCGCCATGGCCGGCGCCATCGGACCGCACCGGAGCGGCCGCGGCTTGCTTGGCAGCGGCGCGGGCGCGCGGGATAATGCCTGCATTCTATTGCAAAGCGGCAGCCCCCTGCCGACCGGTGCCCCGACATGTGCCAGCTGCTAGGCATGAACTGCGCCACGCCGACCGACGTGACGTTCTCCTTCACCGGCTTTGCCGCGCGCGGAGGCCTGACCGACCACCACGCCGACGGCTTCGGTGTCGCCTTCTTCGAAGACAAGGCCTGCCGCCTGTTCATCGACAACCAGTCCGCCGGCACCTCGCCGGTGGCGGACCTGATCAAGCGCTATCCGATCAAGTCGAAGAACGTCATCTCGCATATCCGCAAGGCCACGCAGGGCACCGTGCTGCTGGAAAACTGCCACCCGTTCATGCGCGAACTGTGGGGCCGGCACTGGATCTTTGCCCACAACGGCGACCTGCACGGCTTTACCCCGTTCCTGTCCGGGGTCTACCAGCCGGTCGGCGACACCGACAGCGAACTGGCGTTCTGCACGCTGATGCAAGGCCTGCGCAAGCGCTTCCCGGGCTCGCAGCCGCCGCTGAACGAGCTGGGCCACGCGCTGGCCGACATCACCCGCGAGATCACGCTGCACGGCGTGTTCAACTACCTGCTGTGCAACGGGCAGGCGCTGTTCGCCCACTGCTCGACCCGCCTCTACTACATCGTGCGGCAATGGCCGTTCTCGACCGCGCACCTGATCGACGCCGACCTGTCGATCGATTTCGCCCAGGTCACCACGCCGGACGACCGCGTCGCCGTGATCGCCACCGCGCCGCTGACCGACAACGAGACCTGGACCCAGTTCGCCCCCGGCGAGCTGATCATGTTCGAGCACGGGCGCCCGACCATGACGCTGAGCGTGCCGATCCCGCCCGAGGTCCAGGCCAAGAACGCGGCCAATACGGCTTGTACCTGAGCACCTCCGGGACATGAAAAAAGGGACGCCTGGGCGTCCCTTTTCCATGGGGCCGGCAGTTCGTCAGTGATGCAGGATCTTCGACAGGAACTGGCGCGCGCGCTCCGAACGGGCGTCGATATTGCCGAAGAACTCTTCCTTGTCGGCGTCCTCGACGATCTTGCCCTGGTCCATGAAGATCACGCGGTTGGCCACCTTGCGCGCGAAGCCCATTTCGTGGGTTACGCACATCATGGTCATGCCTTCCTGCGCCAACTGCACCATCACGTCCAGCACTTCGTTCACCATTTCCGGATCGAGCGCGGAAGTGGGCTCGTCGAACAGCATGCAGATCGGGTCCATCGACAGCGCGCGCGCAATCGCCACGCGCTGCTGCTGGCCGCCCGACAGCTGGCCGGGGTACTTCTCCGCCTGGTTCTTCAGGCCCACGCGCTCCAGGTACTTCAGGCCCTTGGCCATGGCCTCGTCCTTCGAGCGGCCCAGCACCTTCATCTGCGCGATGGTCAGGTTCTCGGTGATCGACAGGTGCGGAAACAGCTCGAAGTTCTGGAACACCATGCCCACGCGCGAACGCAGCTTGGGCAGGTTGGTCTTGGGATTGCCCACCGAGGTGCCGTCGACCAGGATGTCGCCCTTCTGGAACGGCTCGAGCGCGTTGACGGTCTTGATCAGCGTGGACTTGCCCGAACCCGACGGGCCGCACACCACCACCACTTCACCCTTGGCAACCTTGGTGGTGCAATCGGTCAGCACCTGGAAGGAGCCGTACCACTTGGAAACGTTATTGATTTCGATCATACAGCCACCTTTTTCTGGTAACGCTTGACCAGCAGCGAAGCGGAGAAACAAATGATGAAGTACACCAGCCCGGCGAACAGCAGCATCTCGACGATGCGGCCGTCGCGTTCGCCGATGCCGTAGGCCTGGCCGAAGAAGTCCGCCAGCGCGCTCACGTACACCAGCGACGTATCCTGGAACAGGATGATGCCCTGCGTCAGCAGCAGCGGCACCATGTTGCGGAACGCCTGCGGCAGGATCACCAGCCGCATCGACTGCCCGTAGGTCATGCCGAGCGCCTGCGCGGCAAACATCTGCCCGCGCGACACGCTCTGGATGCCGGCCCGGATGATCTCGGAGTAGTACGCGGCCTCGAACAGCGCGAACGCCACCAGCGCCGAGGTCATGCGCAGGTCGGTCGCCGGCGACAGGTTGAAGATGCCCTGCAGCACCTGCGGGATGATCAGGAAGAACCACAGCAGCACCATCACCAGCGGGATGGAGCGGAAGATGGTCACGTATCCCTGCGCGAACCAGTTCAGCAGCCGGAACGACGACAGGCGCATCATCGCCAGGATGGTGCCCCAGATGATGCCGACCACCACCGCGGTGACGGTGATCTTCAGCGAGACCATCATGCCCTCGCCCAGCACGTGCAGCGTGCTCGGGTTGATCGAGGTGAAATCGAAGGAATAAGCCATGGCGCCCCCTTACTTGCCGCCGATGAAGCCGGGCACGCGCGTGCGGGCCTCGACCCAGCGCATCACCAGCATCACGGTGACGTTGATCAGCGCGTACATCAGCGTGACCGCGATGAACGATTCATACGGACGCGCGGTGTAGTCCACCAGCTGGCGCCCCTGCGCGGCCAGCTCCAGCAGGCCGATGGTCGACGCCACCGCCGAGTTCTTGAAGATATTCAGGAACTCGGAGGTCAGCGGCGGCACGATGACGCGGAATGCCATCGGCAGCAGCACGTGGCGATACGTCTGCGGCAGCGTAAAGCCCATCGCCAGGCCGGCATTCTTCTGCCCGCGCGCCAGCGAGTTGATGCCCGAGCGCACCTGCTCGCAGACCCGCGCGGCGGTAAACGTCCCCAGGCACAGCATGGCGGCCAGGAACTGCTGCGCGAACGGGTTCATCTGCTTGATCGCCTCGCCGCCGGGCAGCAGCTCGGGCGCGACGAAGTACCAGATGAACAGCTGCACCAGCAGCGGGATGTTGCGGAAAACCTCGACATAGGTGGCGGCAATGCCGGCCAGCCATTTGTTCGGCACCGTGCGCAGCACGCCGAGCACCGAGCCGATGGCGAGGGCAATGACCCAGGACGAAAGCCCCAGCGCGAGCGTGACCTTCAGGCCGGAGATCATCCAGTCCAGGTAGGTCTCGTTCTGGGCGGCCTGTTCGAGGAAAACTCCCCAATGCCAGTTGTAGTTCATGTTGCGTCCTCAAAAAGAAACGGAAGGACATGCCTTCCGTTTCGCAGTGCTGTCAACGGCAGGTCAGTCCAGCGCCTTGTCGTTAGGCGCCTTGATCAGCGTCTTCATGTCTTCGGACAGCGGGAAGTCCAGGTTCAGGCCCTTGGGCGGAACCGGTTGCATGAACCACTTGGTGTAGAGCGTGTTGATCGAGCCGTCCTTCATCATGCCGGCGATCACGGTGTCGGACAGTTTCTTGAACTGCGGGTCGTCCTTGCGGATCATGCAGCCGTAGGACTCGCGCGATTGCGGCTTGCCCACGACGATCCAGTCGGCCGGGTTCTTGGCCTTGGCGCGCTCGCCGTACAGCAGCGCGTCGTCCATCATGAAGGCGGCCGCGCGGCCCGATTCCAGCGTCAGGAACGACTGGCCGTGGTCCTTGGTGCTGATGATGTTCATGCCCAGCTTCTGGTCGTCGTTCATCTTGCGCAACAGGCGCTCCGACGTGGTGCCGGCGGTGGTGACGACGTTCTTGCCCTTCAGGTCGGCCCAGTCCTTGATGCCGGCATCCTTCTTCACCATGATGCGGGTGCCGATAATGAAGATGGAATTGGTGAAGGCGACCTGCTTCTGGCGTTCCAGGTTATTGGTGGTCGAGCCGCACTCGATGTCGATGGTGCCGTTCTGCAGCAGCGTGATGCGGTTCTGCGAGGTGATCGGAATTTCCTTGACCTGCAGGTTCGGCAGCTTCAGCTGGTCCTTGATGGCTTCCACGATCTTCATGTTGATATCGTAGGAATAGCCGACCTGGCGCACGCCGCCGAGGTTGTAGTTGAACGGAATCGACGACTCGCGCACGCCGAGCGTGATGACGCCCGTGTCCTTGATCTTTTTCAGCGTGCCCGTCAGTTGTTCGGCTGCCTGTGCCGTCCCGCACATGACACCCCCGGCGATCATCAGGGCAGCCAACTTGGCGAAATTCATAACATCTCCTTGACCATGAAGAGAAAGCGGGATTCTAAGAATAAAACCCCCACTGGTGAAACAGTATTGCGCAGCATCCGCCGCAATACAACTGGGTTTTCTCCTAGAACCCCACTTCGGGGCAATCCGTGCGCAGCGCGTCCGGATACGACAACGCGGTCTCCGGCGCTTGCCGGAGACCGCGTCTGACGCTCATGAAGCCACGGGCCGGGACGATTTATTGCACTGCACCATACCAGTGCTCGTCCCGGTCCTGCCTGCCCCGATCAGGGGTACAGGCCGCGCATTTCGCGCGCCTGCAGGATCCGCGTACAGGCCACGATAAACGCCGCCGTGCGCAGCGTCACCTTGTTTTCCTGTGCCACCTGCCAGATTGCCCGGAAGGCTTCTTGCATGATCCGTACCAGGCGCTGGTTAATCTCTTCCTCGGTCCAGAAGAAGCTGGAGAAATCCTGCACCCATTCGAAGTAGGACACGGTCACGCCGCCGGCGTTGGCGATCACGTCCGGGCAGACCAGGATATTGCGCTCGCGCAGGATGTCGTCGGCTTGCGGCGTGGTCGGGCCGTTGGCGCCCTCGATCACCAGCTTTGCCGTGATCTTCGGCGCGTTTTCGGCGGTGATCTGGCCTTCCAGCGCTGCCGGGATCAGGATGTCGCAGTCGACTTCCCAGAACTGCTCGCTGCGCAGGACTTCGCCGCGGAAGCCGTCGATGGTGCCGCTGTGCGAGGCGTGTTCCATCATCGCCGGCACGTCCAGGCCGGCCGGGTCGAACAGCGTGGTGCGGTGGTCCTGCACCGCCACCACCTTGGCGCCGGCCTCATGGAACAGCTTGGCGGCCACGGCGCCGACGTTGCCGAAGCCCTGCACCGCCACGCGCGCGCCCTTGACCTCGAGGCCGATATTGCGCGCGGCCTCGGAGCCGACCACGAACACGCCGCGGCCGGTGGCCTCGTGGCGGCCCAGCGAGCCGCCCAGCGAGATCGGCTTGCCGGTCACGACGCCGGTCGAGGTGCTGCCGGAGTTCATCGAATAGGTGTCCATCATCCATGCCATCACCTGTGCGTTGGTGTTGACGTCGGGCGCCGGGATGTCCTTGCTCGGCCCGATGATGATGTTGATTTCGCTGGTGTAGCGGCGCGTCAGGCGTTCCAGCTCGGCCTGCGACAGCGTGCGCGGGTCGACGCGGATGCCGCCCTTGGCACCGCCATACGGCACGTTCACCGCCGCGTTCTTGACCGACATCCAGGCCGACAGCGCCATCACCTCGGACAGCGTCACGTCCTGGTGGAAGCGCACGCCGCCCTTGCCCGGGCCGCGCGACAGGTTGTGCTGCACCCGGTAGCCCTCGAAGTGGGCAATGGTGCCGTTATCGAGCTCGATGGGAACGTCGACGATCATGGCGCGCTTGGGGCGCTTCAGGGTCTCGACCCAGCGCGCCAGCGAGCCCAGGTAGGGCGTGACGCGGTCGACTTGCTGCAGGTAGATGCCCCAGGGGCCGAGGTTGTCGGCATCGAGGTAAGACGGAAGTGCGTGCTTTTGGCCAGCAGTGTTGGTCGGTGCTGCGGAAGACATCGGGTGGGTTCCGGGGTGGAAGATGGGCGCAAGCTTAGGCCTGGCGGCCGGTCGGAATCCAATGCCGTTTGTTCATCCCATCATGCAAAACATGCATAACGTTTTGACGAACCGATTGGGTGCTCCCTCTCCCTTTGGGAGAGGGTTGGGGTGAGGGCTGGCGTAGCCACTAAGTCCAGGCATTCGGTATGCCAGCGCCTGCCCTCACCCCCTGCCCCTCTCCCGCAAGCGGGAGAGGGGAGTAAACCAGCGGTGCGCGCTAGCCAGCCGAAGTCAGCGTCCCCCACACCTGGTCCACCAGCTGCCGCTTGCGCCGCGCCCCGGCGCGCCGCTCGCCACCGTTCTCGCCCGGCTTCTCCCGATACAGCCGGATCTCCATGTCGATCGACAGCGGCAGGCCGCGCGCCGACTCGGCCCGTACCAGCCGCCCCGCCGCGACGTCTTCGCGCACCGCGCTTTCAGGCAGGAAGGCCATGCCGTGGCCAGACAGCGCCATCACCTTGAGCGCCTCGGCCATATCGGTCTCGTAGCATTTATCGAGCTTGAGCGCCTCGGTGGTCTCGGCCAGCAGCAGGTCGACCATGCGGCCGAGGAAGGCGTTGGGCGTATAGCTGAGGAACGGCACCGGCTTCTTGTCGGTTCCCGGCAGCCGGAACTGGGGCTTGCCGGCGGCGTCCGGCACACTGTAGGGCGAGAGCCGTTCGGTACCGAGCACCAGCATGTCGTAGCGCGCCGGATCCAGCTGGATGGCCTGGCGCGCGTGGTGGTAGACCATCACCAGGTCGCAGCCGCCTTCGACCAGCATCAGCACCGCGTCATGGACGTTGAGCGCGCGCAGCCGGCACGGCAGGGTGCCGAGCTTGCGTTCCAGCGCCTTGAGCCACTCCGGGAAGAAGGTCAGCGACAGCGTATGCGGCACCGCGAATTCCAGCACCTGCGCATTGGCCGAGCGCTGGCCGCGCATCAGCGCGCGGGTTTCGCTGACCTGCGCCAGCATGGCCAGCGCCTGCTCGTAGAACACCTTGCCGGCCGGGGTCAGGCTGGTGGGATAGCTCGAGCGGTCGATCAGCTCGGTGCCGACCCACGCCTCCAGCGACTGGATCCGGCGCGAGAACGCCGGCTGCGTGACGTGGCGCAGCTCGGCCGAGCGCGAGAAGCTGTGCGTCTCGGCCAGGCTGACGAAGTCTTCAAGCCATTTGATTTCCATGACGCGGATTATCCACCGGCGCCGGGGCAATCGTCACGTGGGCGTTGCGTCTCCGCTGCGCTGGCGCAGCCAGGGGTAGCGCGCGACATCCTGCCCGCCATAGTCCGGATCCAGGTAGACATAGCAGCGCTGGATGCGGAAATCCCGGATCTCGAACACATCGCACCAGTGTCCGGCATGGGTCACGCCGGCACGCCAGCGCTCGCCGCTTTTGAGGATGCCCGACGACGTGCCCTCCACCACCACCAGGTCGCCCTGCTGGATAAAGTTGACATGGGCGATATCGTGGCGCACCGACTCGAGGATGCCCATCAGGTCGGCAAACAGCTGGCCGATTTGCGTGCGCCCGTGGGCCACGCCCCACTTGGGGAAGCAGAATTCGGCGTGCTCGTCGAACAGGTCGAGCACGCTTTCGCCCCGGTCCATGCGCCTGAAGTATTCCAGCGCCACGGCCTTGCGCTGCTCGTCCGTCATTGTCCGGATTTCCATGATGATTGACTCCTGTGGCCGCGCTGGCGGCCGGCAAGCTGATGGCGGAGGTGCCGGCCGCTGCGGCCGGCCCGAGACCGTTACTTGGCGATCGATTCGAGCGCGGTGTAGGTCATGTCGGCTTCCTTGATCCTGGCTTCATTGAGCTTGTAGCCGCGGAACAGGTAGATCGAGGCATGGCGCGCCTTGAAGTCGATGATGTCGCCCTGGATCGACGACGAATACTTGGTGCCGTCCTCGCCGGTGGAAGGTGTCATATGGAAGTTGATGAATTTCCAGAACTCGCCCTTCTTGTCATAGGCTTCGCCCATGTAGACGCGCGGATAGTTCACGTCCATATAGACCACCTTCTTGCCGTACGGATGCTCGTTCGGCGGCGTGCCTTCGATCACCCACACCTCGCGCGGCTGCCAGGTCTGCACCGGATTCCAGTACGGCGGGTTCTTCAGGTCCACGGTCTTCCATTCGTCGGGCGTGCCTTTCTTCGACGGCGTATAGCCCAGCTTCGCGTCCGAGCTTGCCAGAATCCAGCGTTTGCCCAACAGCTTGATCTTCGGATACCAGGACGGCCTGGCGTTCCAGACATAGATGTCGTCGTTCAGCACATCCAGCCCGCCCACCGGGTCCATCCACGCGCCCCCCGACAGCCGCCGCGTGCGCCGGGCCGACTTGATATAGGCCCAGCTGTCTTCCAGCTTCGGGCTGTCGTAGCGGATCGTGAACGTGCCCAGTCCGCGGATATCCTCCGGCGCCGTCGCGGCGAACAGCGTCTTGCTCAGCACGCTGCCGTCACCCAGCACCGGCTTGTCGCCGCTGAGCCTGCCCTTCATGTAATAGCGCTGGAACACCCAGTCCTGCGTCGACTCCAGCCCCTTGTCGCCGCTGATCATCAGGAAGGTCACCTTGTTGTTGATGACGTCACCTTCCGGCGATGCGTAATAGAAGTTCCAGATCAGCTTGTCGCCGGCAAAGGGATCGTTCTGGCTCACCTGCGGGAACGGAATGCCGGCCTCCCAGCCGGTGACCTCGCGGGTCTTCTCGTCGAACTGCGCCTTGCCGGCGTTCTTGCGCGTCGCCTCCAGATACTTGGGGTCGAGCTGCACCGGCTTGGCGTGGGCCAGCGGTATCTTCAGGCCGGTATTGCGGATCTGCCACTCCAGCTTCTCAGTGAGCAGGCTGGCGATGGTATGGCCGTCGAAGGTGTCGCCCTTGATCTTGTCGAGGTTGTCCTTGTCGATCACGGTGCCCGCCGGCAACTCGGCCGCCAGGCTCCCGGCGCAGGCGGTGCCCAGCGCCGCCAGCAGGCACAGCGCGATGGTCTTGCGGATGCGAATCATGGTGTGTCTCCTTACTTGGATGCATCAGAACTGGCGCGTCAGCCGCGCCAGGAACTGACTGTTGTTGGCAAAGGTGCCGAACAGGCGCGTCGACCCTTCCACCTGGCCGGCCTTGCGCTTGTCCTTGGCAAAGAACAGGTCGGCTTCCAGCACCAGACGCCAGTGGTCGCCATAGACGAATTCCACGCTCGGGATCAGGAAGCCGCCTCGGCCCTGCAGGTCGATCCCCGCCGCCAGTTGCGGATTGATCTTGTCGTTGCGGTAGTTCAGGCCCAGGATCACCGTGGCGATGGTGGAGTGCTCCTTGGCCGCTGCGCCGTAGCCGACCAGATTGACGATGTCGTCAGAACGCTTGAAGTTCTGGATCCACTTGTCGAACACCTGGACCGAGAAGAACGACGGCCGGCTGGTCCCCAGGAACCGGCTCAGGTTCAGGTTCTTGTCCATGCGCAGCATGGTGGTGACCACGTCCTTCCTGATGATGCCGCCGAAGCCCGGCAAGGCCCCGCCAAAGAAGTTGGTGCCGACGTTGTAGGGGGCATTGCGCGTATAGACCAGCTCCGAGCTCAGCACCGCGTCGATGGCGGGGACATAGCCGCTGGCCGTGGCGCCGAACAAATCGAGCTTGGGGAAGATGAAGTCGCCGAGCGTGCCGGTCGGCGCCCGCCCTGACGGCGCGAACGCCGAGTTCACCACCGGATCGTTGTTGAACGTCTTCAGGTAGGCCAGCGAATAGTTGACCGGGCCCGCGATGCCTTCCCAGCGCACGCCGCCGGTCTGGTCGCTGACATTGGCGCCGGGATGCCGGTAGTTGTAGTTGAGCGCCCCGGGCGCCAGGAAGTCGACGCCCTTGTAGGGCTGCCCCGCCCAGCGTCCGCCGTACAGGTCATAGCTGTTGCCGATGTCGCGGTTGCGGTCGAGGCCCGGCCGGTACAGCAGCTGCAGGCTGCCATCGGCTTCGGGCACGTTGACCTTGGCCTTGACCAGGAACAGCGGCTTGCGCAACTCGTCGCCCTCGCGCTCCAGGAACGAGCGCCAGCGGTAGTCGAAGCCGTGCACCAGGTCGAGGGCGCGGAAGAAGTCGGTCTCGCCCCAGACCACCTGTTGCTTGCCGATGCGCAGGTTGACCCGTTCCACCGGCGAAAAATCCATGTAGTACTCGCGCAGGTCGGCGTTGTCGTACTGGTCCATCAGCCGGCTGCCCGGACCGCCCGGCGAGTGGGTGCGGTTCAGTTGCTCGAGGTCCTTCAGGTAGCGCGTCTTGTATTCGCCGTCGGCCCGTCCGACCACCTTCCATGTCACCGGCCCGGTCTTGGCATCGGCATTGAGCAGCAGCGAGGCGCGCAGCATGGACGGCGCGAACCTGTCGTCGCGGCCGGTCTCCGGCGGATTCTGCAGGTTGAACGATGCCCAGGTGCGCGCATAGCCGCCGAGGCGGAAGCTGTAGTCCTCGCCTTTGGGGTCAATGCCGGGGTCGCTACCGGGGTCGCTGCCGGCGTCCTGGGCGGCGGGCGCCGCCGGTTCCTCGGCCTCTGCGGCCAGCAGCTGCGGCGTCACCGCCAGCAGCGCCAGCGCCAGGCCCGCGGCGCTGGTGCGCTGCCGCCGCCTCTTGCGGGAATGCATTGTCATGGTCTCCTCCTGTTGGTCTTGTATTTCTGGCTCTTGTCGATACCAGGCCTCTATGCCTCCGGCACCGGATGCATCGAGATGTCGCGCTCACCGGCGGCATGGCCTGCGCCCGCTCGCTTTACGATGAACGCCGGCCGGAACACCAGCACCATCGCGGGCATGATGAACAGCGCGCTCAGTGCCGACACGAACAGCCAGATCGCCATCAGCACGCCCATGTCGGCCTGGAAGCGCAGCGACGATGCGCACCACAGCACCACGCTGGTGGTCAGCGTCAGCGCCGTCACCACCACGCCGCGGCCCGCGCCGAGCAGCGACGCCACCGTGGCCGCCGGCAGGTCCTTGCCTTCGGCGATCTTTTCCTTGATGCCATCGACGATGTAGAAGGCGTAGTCGACGCCAAGCCCGATGCCCAGCGCCGCCACCGGCAGCGTGCTGAGATTCATGCCGATGCCCTTCCACGCCATGTAGCTGAAGGTGATGGTGTTGGACAGGATCACCGGCACCATGAAGAAGATGCCGGCCGTGACCGAGCGGTACGCGACCGCGCAGCACAGCACCAGCACCAGCAGTGCCAGCGCGATGCTTTCGATCTGGCCGGCGAGGATCACCTCGTTGACCGCGGCCAGCACGCCGACCAGGCCGCCGGCCAGCTGGTAGGTGCCCTGCGCGAGCGGATGCGCGTCGACGTACTCCTTCAGGCGCGCCATGGCGGTGCGGATGCTGTCGCCCTGGTGGTCGCGAAAGAAGAAGGTCACCGAGGCGTTGCGCGCCTGCGCATCGGTGAAGCGGGCCATGTCACCGGGATCGGAGCCCGACACGAACATGTACATCAGCTCGCCGTTCTCCTGCGCCGTGCCGCCGAGTTCCTGGTAGCGCGGGTTGTTTTCGTTGAGTACGCGCCGGACCATGGGGATCACGTCG
This sequence comes from Cupriavidus sp. MP-37, assembly GCF_020618415.1. Taxonomy (NCBI): domain Bacteria; kingdom Pseudomonadati; phylum Pseudomonadota; class Betaproteobacteria; order Burkholderiales; family Burkholderiaceae; genus Cupriavidus; species Cupriavidus sp. MP-37. The sequence continues at coordinate 3,360,764 of NZ_CP085344.1, forward strand.
GCGATCGATGTGCTGCCGCCAATCTCCGGCTGCGCCGCCATATAGCGCTGCATGCCCGCCATGCTCGCCAGCACCTCGGGCGACTTCACCGCATTGGGCTGGTGCCCGGCAAACACCGCGTAAAGGCGGTCGGCACCCTGGAACTGCCGGTTGATGGCAGCGGCATCCTGGTTGTAGGTCGAGTCGGGCCACAGGATCGGCGAGCCCGGCTGCGCATCGCCGACCTGGATCCGGGTGGCATACCAGGCCGAGACGCCGAATACCGCCACCGCGCTGGCCAGCACGGCATAGCGCCAGCGCGACGTCGCCGTGCGCACGCACACGCCGAGGATGCGGTCCAGCGCCGGGCCGAGGTCCAGGCGATGCGCGTGGCCGCGCGGATCGCGTACCCACGACAGCAGCACCGGCGTCATCACGCACGCGCTCAGCGCGATGGTCAGCACCCAGATCGTGCCGATGATCGACACCTTGTGCATCAGCGGGATCGGCGTCAGCACTACCACCACCATGCAGCCGGCGTCGGCCACCACGCCCAGCATGCCGGGCTTGAACAGTTGCAGCATGCTGGCGCGCGCCGCCGCGCGCGGGGTGTCGTTGCCCGCGGCAAGTTCCTCGTCGAAGCGCGACACCAGCTGCACCGAATGCGAGATCGCGCGCGCCGTGATCAGGAAGGCAATCACGATCACCAGCGGATCGAGGTTGTAACCCAGCAGGCGCGCGGCACCGAGCGCCCAGATCGCGCTGCTCAGCCCCGCCAGCAACGGCAGCAGCGTGCCGCGCCAGGTCCGCGCGACCACGAACAGCAGCAGCACCAGGCAGCCGACCGTCAGCATGAAGATGTGCAGCGTCTCGGGCAGGAAGTGGCTGACCCACCCATACAGGATGGGCTCGCCGGTGACGCGCACGCGCACGCCGTCGCCACGCGCCGCATCGGCAATCGCCCGCACCTGCGGGAAAATCTTGTTGTAGTCGGCCGAGCCCTCATAGAAGTCGACGGTGACCAGCGCCGCGCGCAAGTCCCTGGAGACATAGGCGCCATAGACCAGCGGATTGTTGAGCACCGCCTGCTTGAGCGCGTCGAGGCCGGCCGCGTCCTGCGGCACGTCCGGCCACATCAGCGGCGCCGAATCGATGGCCTCCGTGGAGCCGCGGATTTCCTTGAGCTTGCGCGATGCCAGCGAGACGATCTGGAACTGGTTGGCCCCGTCCACCTGCTGCAGCGCCGACGTCACCGTCTTGACCTTGTTCAGGAAGGCCGTGTTGAAGATATCGCCCTGTTCGGCTTCGAGCACGACGCTGACCACGTTGGAGCCGCCGAAGGCGTGCTTATATTGCTCGTGGACCTGGATATAGGGATGGCTGCGCGGCAACAGGTCGTCAAAGACGGTCCTGACCTCCACGCGCAGCGCGGCCACCAGCATCAATGCGGTGACCATCAGGAACAGGCCTGCGACATAGGCCCGCCTTCGTATGCAGGCTTCGGCAAAGCGTTCGAGCCGGCCCGGTTGTGTTGTCTTCATGATCTCCTCCTGGTTCTTCTTTGCGCCCGCGCTGCCCGGCGCGCCGCCGGGCCGTGCCGGGCCTACAGCGCTTTGGCCGCGCCGGCCGCGAGCCGCGAGCCCGCTGCGTAGTACTTGCCGGCATGCGCCAGCACGCGCGTGTACCAGCCGCGGTCCATCGCATCGAAGCGCGTCGCGCGCCAGGCGCTGCCATCCGCGGCGCCCAGCAGCACCACCCCCTTGTCGCCCACGGCAATCCATTGGCTGCCGTCCCAGGCGACGTCGAACAGGTCTTCCTCGGTGGTCGTGGCGGCCTGCTTCCAGCTGGCACCGGCATCGGCGCTGACCAGCACGGTGCCGCGCAGCCCGACCGCCACCGCGCGGCCGTCGTCGCGCATGCGCACCGACATCAGGCTCTGCCTGGCGGGGCTGGCGACGCCGGTCCAGTGTTCGCCGGCGTCGCGCGTCACGCGGATGCGGCCGAACTCTCCCACCACGCAGCCGCGCGCGCCGTCGAAGGCGACGCCGTTCCAGGCGGTGTCTTCGCCGGGCGCCGCGGACTGCCAGTTGTTGCCGTAATCGAGCGAGCGCAGCAGCGCGCCGCCGCTGCCGACCGCCCAGGCGCGTCCGTCCTGGCTTGCCTGCACCCGCATCAGCTTGTTGCTGATCGACGAGCGCGGCGCGCGCGCCGCCTGCCAGCTCATGCCGCCGTCGGCCGTGGCCAGGATCACGCCGTCGTTGCCGACCGCGACGGCACGGCGCGCATCCCACGCGGCAACGTCCTGCAGGGTCTCGCGGTGCGTGCTGCGCTGCAGGCGCCAGGCCTGTCCGGCGTCGTCGCTGTGCAGGATCTTGCCGTTGGTGCCGACGGCCCACATGCGCCCGTCCGGCAGCACGGCCATGCCGTAGAAGGCATCGCCCCGCTCCACCAGCGGCTGTGCCAGCGCCTTGCCGGCCGGCTTCGGCTTGATGAACAGGCCCGCGTAGAGCAGGCCGCCGATCACTGCCACGGCCGAGCCGGACAGCAGGTAGCGTTTGATGCGTTGCATGTTGTGGTCTTTCCTCGGAATTGCGCGCGTGGCGGCCGCGGGCGCACGGCGCCCTGCAGGGTTTCACTGCGAGACAGGTTCAGGCGGAGCTTGCCGGCAGCCGCCGGCTGCGGCTTTATGTGGCGGCGGCGCTCTGCAGCGCGCGCTGCAGCTCCTCGTCGAGCAGGCGCGGGTTGGCGTGCGGAACGAACTGCAGGTAGGGCTCGGTCTCGACGCGTTCGAACAGGCCGGCGCGGTGGTACGGATCCGCCTCGATCAGCGCCCGCGCCTGCGCGCTGTCGCCCCGCACGGCAAGGAACAGCCCCAGCGGCGCCTGCGCTTGGTCGCACAGGGCGCCGGCACAGACGATCTCCGGCAGATGCGCGGCGATGTGGCGGATATGGTCTGGACGGTGCTGCAAGCGCGCGGCGGCGATGCCGCTGCGGAAGTAGGCGCGAATGACGGTTGGCATGATGGGGGCCTTGTTTAGCGGGAACCGGTACCGTTGCGGCTCGCGCTCAGGCGGGAGCGGCACCGTCGTAGGCGCGCTGCAGCAGGTCGCGGACCGCTGCGCGCTCGAGCGGGCGTGGATTCGGGTACGGCGCCGCGACCACCAGGTCGGCCGCATGATCGAGACCGTGCGCCGGCATGCCGAGCTCGCGCAACGAACGCGGCACGCCCAGCGCGGCGCCGAGATCGCGCAGCCCTGCGGGCGCGGCGGCAGCGCCCAGCGCGCGTGCGATGCGCGCCATCGCCTGCGGCGCCGCTTCGGCGTTGTAAGCCATGGCATAAGGCAGCACCACGGTGTGGACTTCCGCATGCGGCAGGTTGAAGCTGCCGCCCAGGATATGGCACAGCTTGTGGTGGATGCCCATCTGCAGGTTGCCCAGCACCATGCCGCACAGCCAGGCGCCGTACAGCGCATCGCTGCGCGCCTCGGCATGGCAGGCATCGCGCTTCAGGCGCGGCAGTGCGCTGGCCAGCGCGCGGATGCCCTCTTCTGCCATCAGCGCATAGACCGGGTTGCCGTCGCCGGCGTACAGCCCCTCGGCCGCATGCGCGATCGCATTCATGCCGCTGGTCATGGCCAGCCCTGGCGGCAGCGACAGCGTCAGCTCGGGGTCGTAGATCACGGTACGCGGCGCCACGCGCCAGTCGCGGCCGGTGTGCTTGTGACCGCCTTCGGTGATGGCGTACAGCGGCGTCATCTCCGAGCCGGCGTAGGTGGTCGGCACGGCGATGAACGGCAGCCCCGCCTCGAGCGCGAGCGCCTTGGCCAGGCCCATGGTCGAGCCGCCGCCGGCCGCCACGCAGCCATCGGCGCCGGCGCGCCGCACGGCTTCGACCGCGCTGCGCACCACATCGATCGGCACATGCATCACGGCGTGGCTGTAGACACCGATGCTGCGCTCGCCCAACAGCTCGGCCATCTGCCGGCCCAGCACGGACTGCTCCGGCGAGGTCAGCACCAGCACGCGCCGCAGGCCGAGTTGTTCGGCCTCGCGCAGCAGGTGCTCGCGCGTACCGCTGCCGAAGACAATGCGCGCATGGCGCGTTTCATGGATAAAGGACTGCATGCCGCAGACTCCCTGGCGTTCAACAGGCGCCTGGCACGCACGCGGCCAGGAATTGATTGGCGTAAGCGATCTCGCTATCGCGGATACCGTGTTCGGTGCCCGGCTCCACCCGGATGCTGACGTCGGCGCCGGCGGCACGGAACCACTGCGCCGACTCGCGCACGCTCTCGGCCGGCACATGCGGATCCTCGTCCCACGTCGACAGCAGCACCGGCATGCCTGCCAGCCACGGCTGTGCGCAGTCGCGCGGTGCGCCGGGCGGACCGATCAGCCCGCCGGTGAAGGCGGCCAGGCCGGCATACCGGCGCCGCTGGCGCCACAGGAATTCACTGCACAGGCAGGCGCCCTGCGAGAACCCCACCAGCACCTGCGAGGTGTAGGGGAATCCCATCGCCAGCAAGGCCTCGGACAATAGATCGATCCGCGCCAGCGCCTGCGACAGACGCGGCTCGTTGGCTTCCAGCGGGGCAATGAAGCGCTCCGGATACCAGGTGTTCTGCGCGGCCAGCGGCGCGAACCACGCCACCTCGGGGCAGTCGAGCCGGTCGACCAGCAGTTCGCGCATCAGCGCCGGCGACTGGCCGCGGCCATGGACCAGGATCGCGGCCAGCCGGGCATTGCCTGCGGGCGCGTCGAACACGCTCAGCGGCGTGTGCAGGTGGGGATTGAGGACTGGCATGATGTTTCCGGCTTCGGGTCACGCAGGGCCATGCAGGGCCATACGGTGTGATAAGCGCCCGCTTCAGTAGTGCAGGCTCTCCAGCGATTGCATGATGGTGGCGCGCTGGCTCTCGAACTGCGGCGCGATCTGCAGTGTCGAGCCCAGGCTTTCATAGGGCTCGTCGACCAGGAAAGCCTGCGGCTTCGACACCGTGGCCTCGAACATCGCCCCGCTGGGGGTACGCACGTAGATCGATTCAAAGTAGCCGCGATCCTTGCGTTCGGAGGTGTCGGTAAGACCGAGTCCCTCGAGCCGCGCCTTCACCATGTCCTGCACCACGCGGTCTTCGACCTGGAACGCGCAGTGGTGCACGGTGCCCTCGCCATACGTCCAGCTCGCCTGCGGCAGGTCGGGTTCGAGGGCGTAGTCGACCAGCTTGCCGGAGGCGCCGTCGCCGAACGCATAGCGCACATACTTGCCGTCGCGCCCGACTTCGCGCCCCGACCATCCCTCCTGCATGAATTGCTGCGACGACTCCATTTCGCGCACGTTCACGGCGATGGTATGCAGGCCGCGGATCGCGAACTCCGCCGGCACTTCGCCGTTGGAGTAAGGCGTGCGCGCATCGTCGGCGATGCCGATCAGCTCGTACTCGACGCCGCAAGGGTGCGCGAAGGCCAGCACGACCTCGCCGAATCGTTCGCTACGGCGCACGTCGAAGCCATGGTCAACCAGGCGCCGGTGCCAGAACGGAATCGCCGAGACCGGCACCGACAGCGCCAGGCTGCCGATCTGGCCGGTGCCGCGCTTGCCTTTGCGGCCGAAGTGCGCGACCGGAAAGCAGGTGATCAGCGTGCTTTCCTCGCCGAGGTCGTTGCCGTAGTACAGGTGATAGAACGGCGTGCCACCGTCGTAGATCAGGGTCTTCTTGACGCTCTTCAGCGAAAGCACCCTGGTATGGAAGTCATAGTCCTGCTGCGCGGTACCAACGCTGAGGGTAATGTGGTGGTGGCGCTGGATGGATCGGTCGGCTTGGGTCATGGCGTCTCCTTCTGTGTTCTGGTTTCTGGTGGTGGCTTTGCCGTTGGTTCAGCCCGGCCCGCCAGGGCTGCGGGCGGGCGTCATGGCCTCGTCGACGAGGTTCCAGACAAAGCGTCCCGACGGATCGCGCTGTTCCTCGGCGATATGCGCAATCAGCCCGGCGGCGCGGCTCAACACGGCAAAGCCCCGCATTAGCCGCGCCGGGATGCCGATGTCGCCCAGCACCGCCGCCACGGCACCGGTGGCATTGATGGTGATATGGCGCCCGGCGGCGGCATCGACTTCGGCGGCCAGCTGTTCCAGCGCGGCGCAGTGCGTGCCATGGGTGCCCTGCTCGCGCGCCAGTGCCAGCAGCGCCAGCGCACGGGGATCATCGGGGCGGTGCAGGTGATGGCCGAAGCCGGGCACGGGCTCGCGCCGCGCACGGTAGTCGCGGGCGATGCGCCGCGCCTCGGCGGCGCTGTCTTCGCCCGCCGCTGCAATCCGGTCGAGCAGCGCGGCCGCGGGTTCCATGGTGCCGATGAACTGGCTGGCGACCGCGAGCAAGCCCGCCGCGACCCCGGCCTGCAGGTTTTCCGGCGAGCTGGAATAGATCATGCGCGTGGCGATGGCGCTCGGCGTCATGCCATGCTCCATCAGCGTCACCAGCACGGCCTCGGCGATGCGGCGCTGCGCCGGGCCGGGCACGCTGCCGAACGTCTGCTTCATGAACACATCGATGAAGCTGGCCTTGCCCAGCAGGTCTGCCACCAGATCGTCCGCACCGTAATAGACCGCCTGTTCGGTGTAGCGGCACAGCTGCGTGCGCGGCGCCGCGGCGCTATGGGGCGCGCTCATGTCGCGCTCCAGGTGGACAGGATCGATTCGCGCACCGCCGGCTTCAGCACCTTGCCGACCGCGCTGCGGGGCAGCGCTTCGAACAGGTGGACGTGCTTGGGCGTCTTGACCGATCCCAGCTCGCGCTTGACCAGCGCGATCAGCTCGTCGGTGGCAACCTGCATGCCCGGACGCAGCTGCACCGCCGCATGCACGGCCTCGCCCCACTTGGCGTCGGGGATGCCGACCACCGAGCAGTCGGCCACCGCGGGATGGCCAGACAGCACCACCTCCACGTCGCCGGGGTAGACGTTGAAGCCGCCGGTGATGATCACATCGCGGATGCGGTCGCGCAGGAACAGGAAGCCGTGTTCGTCGAACACGCCGGCGTCGCCGGTGCGCAGCCAGCCGTCGACCAGCGTCTTGCGGGTTTCGCCTTCCGCCTTCAGGTAGCCGCTCATGACCAGGTCGCCGCGCACCGCGATCTCGCCCTCTTCCCCGGCGCCGAGCACGTTGCCGGCTTTATCGACGATGGCCACCCGGGTCAGCAGCGTCGGCCGGCCGACCGAAGCAAGCCGGTCGCCGTGCATCTCGCCCGGCGGCATGAAGGTGATGATCTGCGGCGCTTCGGTCTGGCCAAACGAGGTGCACAGCACCGGGCCGAACACGGCCTGCGCGTCGCGGATCTGCTCCGGGCGCATCGGCGCGCCGCCGTAGACCAGATAGCGCAGCGCCGGCAACGCGCGCGGCGCGCGCCGCTGTTCTTCGACCAGCGCCAGGATCAGCGTCGGCGGCGCGAAGAACAGCGTCGCGCCATGGGCCTGGGCCGCGTCGAGCAGGCCGGCCGGCTTGGCCGATTGTGGGAACACCAGCGCCCCGCCGGCACCGAGCAACGGCAGCATGTAGGTGGAGGTTCCATGCGTGATCGGCGCCGCCACCAGATAGCGGTCCGCCGGCGTCAGGCCAAGCTCGTGGATCTGGGTTGCGATATTGGCGTTCCATGCCCGCAGCGGCTGGATCACGCCCTTGGGAAAGCCGGTCGAACCGCCGGTGAACTTGACGGCTTGCGCCGCCTCCAGCGGCACGCCGCCGCGCCCGCGCGGGCCCATCACGACCGCAGCGGGATCGCCGCCGGCCGCACCGAGATCGGACAGCAGGCGCAACGGCGGCGCGATGCCCGCGAGGCGCTCGGCCATGGCGGCATCGGCCAGCACGAGCGCGGGCTCGACGAAATCGACAATGCGGCGCAGCTCGGGATCGCCGTTGCGCGGATTCAGCGGCACCCAGACTTTGCCGGCGGCCAGGATCGCCAGGATCGCCACCAGGTGGTCGACCGTGTTTGCCGCGCCGACGCAGACGCGGCTGCGCGGCGCCGGATCCATCGCCACCAGGGCTGCAGCGCGGCGCAGCACCAGGTCGGCAAGCGCCCGGTACGACAGCTGGCCTTCGGGACTGAAGATGGCCGTCCGCTCGGGATGGCGGTGCACGGCGCGCCACAGGTAATCAATCGGATACATGCTGGAGGGATCTCCGGGAAAGGGGAACGGATGCGAGGCCCCCGGTTGCGGGGCGCAGCGGCTCCGGCGTGGGCATGGCTCGAACTATAGGACTTTGTTCGAACATTCGAATATTAGGAAAAACCCTGCGCGAATGCTAAGATCGGGCCGCGTGTCGCGCCTGATGTCACGGGCATCGGTCGCGGCACCGACGCCGTTGCCGCTGCCCCGCCGACCATGCAAAGAGACATCGACCCCGTTTCCGCCGCCCTGACCACGACCACGCCACGCCATCTCGACCTGGCGCGCACGCTGATGCAGGAAATCGTCAACGGCAACCCGCCCGTCGGCGCGCTGCTGCCGACCGAGGCTGAACTGTGCGAAACCTGGAACCTGAGCCGGTATGCGGTGCGCCAGGCGGTGCAGAAGCTGACCAACCTGGGCATGGTTTCGCGCCAGGCTGGCGTGGGCACGCGCGTGATTTCGGATCGTCCGCAAAGCCGCTTTACGCAGCTGATGGACTCACCTGCCGATCTGGTCAGCTATGCCAAGGGAACGACGCTGCGCCCCTCGGCGTCCGGCATGGTGACGGCCGACGAGGCGCTGGCGCCGCTGCTGCGCTGCGCGCCCGGCGCGCGCTGGCTGCATATCCGCGGTACGCGCTTCGACAGCGCGCCCGGCCACGAGCCGATTGCGCTGGTCGACATCTACGTCGACAGCGCCTACGGCGACCTGCCCGCGCCCGGCGAGACGCTGGACGTGCCGGTGTACACGATGGTGGAGAAGCAGTACGGGATCAAGATCACCCGCGTGGAGCAGGAGGTCCAGGGGTGGCTGGTCGAAGGGACGCAGGCCGACGCCTTGCAGGTGCCGGACAAGTCCGCGGGGCTGCGCATCATCCGCACCTATTTCCTGCGCGACCAGGCGATCATCGTGACCACCGGCGTGCATCCGGCCAGCCGCTTCAGTTATTGCTCGACTTACCAGCTGCAGCAGGCCGGCAGCTGATCCCTGCCTGACGCAAGGGCTCGCCAAGCCGGCGCAGCCAACCGCGGCTTACGCGTCCTGCGTGGCGTCGCCCACGTCCACCGCCAGCGCATCGGCGCCGACGGCATCGCCGCCCTTGGCCGCGGCGCGCGCCTGGATCTCCCACATCTCGGCATAGCGCCCGCCCGCGCGCATCAGCTGCGCATGAGTGCCGCGCTCGACGATGCGGCCGTGGTCCATCACCAGGATCTGGTCGGCATGGACCACGGTCGAGAGCCGGTGCGCGATCAGCAGCGTGGTGCGGTTCTGCGCCAGGCGCATCAGCTCGGCCTGGATCGCCTGCTCGGTGCGCGAATCCAGCGCCGAGGTGGCCTCGTCGAAGACCAGCACCGGCGGGTTCTTCAGCAGCGTGCGCGCGATCGCCACGCGCTGCTTCTCGCCGCCGGAGAGCTTGAGACCGCGCTCGCCCACGGGGGTGTCGTAGCCCTGCGGCAGCTCGCGGATAAAGGCGTCGATCTGCGCCGCCTGCGCCGCCGCGATGACTTCCTCGCGGGTCGCGTCCGGACGGCCGTAGGCGATGTTGTAGTAGATGCTGTCGTTGAACAGCACGGTGTCCTGCGGCACGATGCCGATGGCGCGGCGCAGGCTGTCCTGGGTGATGGCGCGGATGTCCTGGCCGTCGATCTCGATCGCGCCGCCACCCACGTCGTAGAAGCGGAACAGCAGCCGCGCCAGCGTCGACTTGCCCGAGCCGCTGTGCCCGACCACCGCGGTGGTGCTGCCCGCGGCAATGGTGAAATCGACGCCGTCGAGGATCAGGCGGTCGGCCTCGTAGCTGAAGCGCACGTCGCGGAAGCGCACCTGCGCGCCGCTGACCCGCAGCGCCGGCGCGCCGGGCGCGTCGGCTACCTCCTGGTGCGTGCCCAGCAGCACGAACATGCGGTCCATGTCGGTGGTGGCCTGCTTGATCTCGCGGTAGATCACGCCGAGGAAGTTCAGCGGGATATAGAGCTGGATCATCAGCGTATTGACCAGCACCAGGTCGCCCAGCGTCAGCTTGCCGTCGACCACGCCCACCGTGGCGCGCCACAGGATCAGGATCAGGCCGACGGCGATGATGGCCTGCTGGCCGAAGTTCAGGAACGACAGCGAATTCTGCGAGCGGATTGCCGCGGTGCGGTACTTGCGCAGGTTTTCGTCATAGCGCTGCGCCTCGTAGGCTTCATTGCCGAAGTACTTGACGGTCTCGAAGTTCAGCAGCGAATCGATCGCCTTCTGGTTGGCGCGCGAATCCAGCTCGTTCATGCGGCGGCGGAAGTGCGTGCGCCATTCCGTCACCACGATGGTGAAGACGATATAGCCCACCAGCGCGCAGCCGGTGATGGCGGCGAACCAGATGTCGTAGTGCAGGATGAAGAAGCCGATCACCAGCGCCATCTCCACCAGCGTGGGCAGGATGCTGTACAGCGAATACGAGATCAGCGACTGGATGCCGCGCGTGCCGCGCTCGATGTCGCGGCTCATGCCGCCGGTCTGGCGGTCCAGGTGGAAGCGCAGCGACAGCGCATGCAGGTGCCGGAACACCTGCAGCGCAATCTCGCGCACGGCGCTCTGCGTGACCTTGGAAAAGAGAATTTCCCGCAACTCGGTGAACAGCGTCGCCGACAGGCGCAGCATGCCGTAGGCGACGATCAGCCCGACCGGCACCGCCAGCAGCGCGCGCGGGTCGCCGGCGGTGATGTTCATGCTGTCGATCAGCCGCTTCATCAGCACCGGCACACCCAGGTTGGCCACCTTGGCCGCCACCAGGCAGGCCAGCGCCAGCATCACGCGCCACTTGTAGTGCCAGACATAGGGCAGCAGGTTGCGTACGGTCTGCCAGTCGCTGCGGGGGGCGCGCTGGCCGGGAAAGAGCTTGACCGAGGCAGTGTCGGGGGCCTGCTCGGCGGTCGTGGAATAGCGGCGCATACGTTAGAATCCGGGCCAATGCGCGATTGTCGCAGGAATCGCATTGCGCGGCAGGCGAAGGGTTTTTCGTCGCGGCCGGCGCCCCTCTTCGGAAGTCCACCCGCATACCCTCATGAACGCTCCCCATACCGTCCCCGCCCTGCCCGCCGGCAAGAATCCCGCTCTGCGCGTGGTGCCGATGCCCGCGGACGCCAACGTGCACGGCGACGTGTTCGGCGGCTGGATCATGTCGCAGGTGGATATCGCCGGCTCGATCCCGGCGGTCGAGCGCGCGCAGGGGCGCGTGGCCACCGTCGCGGTCAATTCCTTCCTGTTCAAGCATCCGGTGTTCGTCGGCGACCTGGTGAGCTTCTACGCCGATATCGTCAAGACCGGACGGACCTCGATCACGGTCGAGGTCGAGGTCTATGCGCAGCGCATGCGGCACAGCAATGAGATCGTCAAGGTGACCGAGGCCACGCTGACCTATGTGGCGACGGACGAGTCGCGGCAACCGCGGGTGTTGCCGACGGCTTGAGGGCCTGACGGCTCCCGATCATCGATGGGTGTGCTCCCTCTCCCGCTTGCGGGAGAGATGGAATGAACACCGCCCATCTACCGCCAAGCCAGGCCGCGGCCTAGAAAACAAAGGGGCTCTCGCTTGACCGACGGCATCGATGTGCCAGAGTGAAAGTTCGATCCAACACTCAAGGTCGAGGAGAGCCCAAATGAATGCTATGACATATGGGCTGGACATTGCAAAGACAGTGTTCCAGATGTACTGGATAGACCCCATTACGGGGAAGCCCCAGAACCGGCGATTCAGCCGCACCGCGCTCATCGAATTCCTGTCCAATTGCCAGCCTGGGCAGATCGCACTGGAGGCCTGTGGCGGTGCCCACTGGTGGGCGCGCAAGATCCAGAGCCTTGGCCACGAAGTGGTGTTGCTCAACCCGGGTTACGTACGCGCCTTCGTGCGTACGAACAAGAACGACGCGGCGGACGCCCGAGCCATCTGGACTGCAGCCCGGCAACCCGACATGCCGGTCGTGTCGGTCAAGACCGAAGCGCAGCAGGCTGTGCTCTCGTTGCATCGTATACGGGACGGGCTGGTCAAGACGCGCACCCGGCAGAGCAACCAGATGCGCGGGCTGCTGGGCGAATATGGCCTGCACTTCCGCACGGGGCGGCTGGCCTTCCGGGCCGAGCTGCGCCAGCGCTGGGCTGAGGTCGCTCAGGTCGTACCGCCCTTGTTGATGCGCGCGCTGGAGCGGCAGGTCTGTGCGCTGCGCGAACTCGACGAACAGATCCAACTGGTTGAGCGTGACCTCCAGGAATGGCTGAGGTCTGATCCGGCCGCGCAGATCGTGGAGAAGATTCCCGGCGTCGGCCCCATTACCGCCACCGCCTTGGTCGCGACCATGGGCTGTGCCCAGGCCTTCCGCTCAGGCAGAGCCTTCGCTGCAAGCCTGGGACTGGTTCCCGCGCAGACCGGCACGGGCGGCAACGTACGGCTCGGTCACATCAGCAAGCGCGGCGACGCTTACGTGCGACGACAGTTGGTCAACGCCGGACGCACGATGCTCACGCGCACCAAACATCCGCCGGCCTGGGCACTGTCCATGCTGCAGCGGCGCCCCAAGAACGTGGTGGTCGTGGCGCTGGCCAACAAGATCGCCCGGACAGCCTGGGCATTAATGGCCCATGGGCGCCAATACGATCCCGGACATGTGAGCTTGCGCCCGGCCTGAGCCGGGGGGCATCACCTTCCCTTAACCAGCGCTTGATTAACCTTCACGGCTGCACAGGCAAGAAACAGCAATGACGAAACAGGTAGGACCGTGGGAACCCAAACCTGCCCCAACCCAAGCGGCTTACAAGCCCGTGGCGAGAGATTGAGGACGGTTCTCAGCAGCTTCCATTGTGGCCCGCGAGAACAAGTACTCGCTCCAGGCCGGATATAAGGCAGCAGCCCCATCCTGCGACGTCAAGCTGGTTCCAAAACCTTGCAACCGGGGCGGTGTTCATATAAGGGTTGGGGTGAGGGCGGGCGCTGGCCGAAGTCACTGCACCGGAAAGAACCGTTGGCCCCGCTTCTTTTGGCTCCTTGCTAGCCCACCCCTCACCCCGGCCCTCTCCCCATGAGGGGAGAGGGAGAACACCTTGCTGAGGCAAGATCGGGCGGCTTGGGCGCACCCGACACCGCTCTGCTCTTCCACGCAGTCGCGGGTTTCACGCAAACTTCATAAAATCCGGTTTCCGCTTCTCAAAGAACGCGCTGAACGCCTCCTTCGCCTCCGGTGCCACCAGCATGCGCCGGAACACCGCGCCCTCTTCGGCCATCTGCTTTTCCACTTCGGCCATCGCGCCGGCCTTCATCAGGCGCTTGGTCTCGCGCAGCGACGACGCCGGCAAGGCCGCGAGCTTGCGCGCCTGCGCCAGCGCGAAGTCATGCAGTTCGGCCACCGGCAGCACCCGTGTCACCAGCCCGATCTCCAGCGCTTCCTGCGCGCTGAAGGCCTCGCCCAGCAGCAGCTTCTCGGCCGCGCGCTGGTAGCCGACAAGCCGTGGCAGCAGCAGGCTGGATGCAGCCTCGGGGCACAGCCCCAGCTGCACGAACGGCAGCGACAGCTTGGCGGTATCGGACGCGTAGACCAGGTCGCAATGCAGCAGCATGGTGGTGCCCACGCCGACCGCGGCGCCGCTGACCGCCGCCACCACCGGCTTGCTGGCATGGCTGATCTGGTACAGGAACTGGAACACCGGGGCCGCTTCGGCGCCCTCGCCGGCAGTGGGCGGGCGCTGCATGAAATCTTCGAGGTCATTGCCGGCGGTGAAGACTTCGGCCTTGCCACGCAGCACGATGGCGCGCACGGCAGGATCGGCCTCGGCCGCGCGCAGCGCGTCGGCCAGCGCCTGGTACATCGCCGCGGTGATGGCGTTCTTCTTGTCGATGCGGTCGAATTCGAGCGTCAGGATGCCCTGCTCGATGCTGGTACGGATGCTCATGGTGTCCTCGTCTGTGGGAGTTATTCGAAAGGCGGCGGCGACTCGGCAAGATAGCTGAGCCCGAACGCACGCGCGCCGACATTCAGTGCCACCGTCAGGCTCATCGGCGCCAGCATCAGCTCGACACCGTGGCTGCGCGCGGTACGCGCCAGCGACTGGTAGGCCGGCATCGCCCGCACCTCGTCCAGCGGACCGGCATAGCAAGCGGAGATCGCCGGCACCAGCAGGTCGCCGGCGCGGAGGCATTGCTCGGCATGCTGCAGCACGCGGCGCCTGCCCTCTTCCGAGCCGCGCGCCCTGGCGATGGCTTCGGTCTGGCCGCGATGCATGCGCACCACGGGGCGGAGATTGAACGCGCTGCCCATCACGTAGCGGCCCCAGGTGATGCTGCCCTCGCCCTTGTGGCGTGCGCGGGTGTACAGGTAATGCAGCTCGTCCGGCACCAGGAACATGCAGGCGGCATCGCGCAGGCGGGCATAGTGTTGTCTCCTCCCTACCTGGTGACCCGCGTCGCGGGCGGCAGCCCCCGATACTGCTTTCTTCACCTGATGCAGAAGGGCGGGATGGCCCCGGGGCCATCCCGCAGGCGCGTTTATACGCGCTCGAAGATGCCTGCGGCGCCCATGCCCGTGCCGACGCACATGGTGACCATGCCGTACTTCAGGTTGTGGCGGCGCAGCGCGTGCACCACCGTGGCCGAGCGGATCGCACCGGTGGCACCGAGCGGGTGGCCCAGCGCGATCGCGCCGCCCATGCGGTTGACCCGGGCCGGATCGAGGTCCAGGTCGCGCATCACCGCCAGCGACTGCGCGGCGAAGGCTTCGTTCAGCTCGATCCAGTCGAGCTGGTCCTGGGTCAGGCCGGCAGCCTTCAGCGCCGCCGGGATCGCTTCCTTGGGGCCGATCCCCATGATCTCGGGCGGCACGCCGCGCACCGCGAACGAGACAAAGCGCGCCAGCGGCACCAGGTTGAACTGCTTCAGGATCTTCTCCGAGACCAGGATCAGCGCGCCGGCGCCGTCCGAGGTCTGCGAGCTGTTGCCGGCGGTAACGCTGCCCTTGTTGGCGAATACCGGGCGCAGCTTGGCCAGCCCTTCGAGCGAGGTATCCGGGCGCGGGCCTTCATCCAGCGCGATGGTGCGGGTCTTCACGCTGACCTGGCCGCTGGCGAGGTCGGGGAAGCGCTCGACGGTCTCGACCGGCGTGATCTCGTCGCGGAACTCGCCGGCCTGCTGCGCGGCGATGGCCTTCTGGTGCGACGCCAGCGAGAACGCGTCCTGGTCCTCGCGGCTGACCTGCCACTGCTGCGCCACCTTCTCGGCGGTCAGGCCCATGCCGTAGGCAATGCCCACGTTCTCGTCGCGGGTGAAGATCTCCGGCGACATCGACGGCGAATTGCCCATCATCGGCACCATGCTCATCGATTCCACGCCGGCGGCGATCATCACGTCGGACTCGCCCACGCGGATGCGGTCGGCGGCCATCGCCACCGCGCTCAGGCCCGAGGCACAGAAGCGGTTGACGGTGATGCCGCCGACGGTGTTGGGCAGTCCGGACAGCAGCGCGCCGATGCGGGCCACGTTCAGGCCCTGCTGCGCTTCGGGAATGGCGCAGCCGACGATGGCGTCTTCGATCAGCTGCGGGTCCAGGTTGGGCACCTGTGCCACCGCGGCTTTCAGGATGGTGGCGAGCAGGTCGTCGGGGCGCGTGTGCTTGAACGCGCCCTTGGGGGCCTTGCCGATCGGCGAGCGGGTGGCCGCAACGATGTATGCGTCTTGCAGTTGTTTCATGATCTCGGTTCCTCGCTAGCCTGATTAGTTGCGCACCGGCTTGCCGGTCTGCAGCATGCCCATGATGCGCTCCTGCGTCTTGCCGGTTCCCAGCAGGTCGACGAAGGCCTTGCGCTCCAGCGCCAGCAGCCATTCCTCGCTGACCAGCGCGCCGGCGTCGACGTCGCCGCCGCACACTACTTCGGCGATGCGCGTGGCGATCAGGAAGTCATGCGCGGAGATAAAGCCGCCGTCGCGCATATTGACCAGCGAGGCCTTGATGGTGGCCACGCCGGAGCGGCCGGCGACCGGGATCAGCGTCGGCAGCGGCGCTCGGTAGCCGGCGTCGGCGAGCGCGCGCACGGCGTTCTGCGCCACGTACAGCAGTTCATGCACGTTGAAGACGATCTGGTCGGACGGCTGCAGGTAGCCCATCTGGCGCGCTTCCAGCGCCGAGCCCGAGACCTTGGCCATGGCCGCGCTCTGGAAGCGGCTGGTCAGGAACTGCAGGCAATTGGTGCTGCCCGCGGCCTGCGCCGCGCGCGCGGCTGCCAGCGCGGCTTCCTTCAGGCCGCCGCCGGCCGGCACCAGGCCCACGCCCACCTCGACCAGGCCGATATAGGTTTCCAGCGCCGCCACCCGCGCGGCCGAGTGCAGCATCAGCTCGCAGCCGCCGCCGAGCGCGATGCCCGACGCCGCCGACACCACCGGCACCGCGGCGTACTTCACCCGCATCATGCCGTCCTGGAACTTCTTCACGAACGGCTCGATGCCCTTGGCGCCGCCCATCATGAAGGCGGGCATCGCCGCTTCCAGGTTGGCGCCCGCCGAGAACGGGCCGCCCGGCGCGCCCAGCTGCAGCGAGGTCGGCTGCCACACCACCAGGCCCTTGTAGCCGGCTTCGGCCAGGTCGATGGCGCGCATCAGGCCGTCGATCACGTCCGGCCCGATGGTGTTCATCTTGCTCTTGAACGAGATCACCAGCACATCGTCCTGGCCCTCGCTCACCCAGATGCGCACCGCATCGTTCTCTTCGACGGTGCGGCCGGCCTTGCGCGGATCGGCGGCGGCGCTGCCCTGCAGCGCCGCGCGGAAGGCCTGGCGCTGGTACACCGGCAGCGTGCTGCGCGCGACGAACGCCTGCGCCGCCGGCGACCACGAGCCTTGCGCCGTATGCACGGCCTGCTGCTCCGCCACCGGGCCGTTGAACACCCACGCCGGCAGCGGCGCGCCCGACAGCGCCTTGCCGCTGTCGACGTCTTCCTTGACCCACTCGGCCACCTGCTTCCAGCCGGCCGCCTGCCAGTCCTCGAACGGGCCCGAGTTCCAGCCGAAGCCCCAGCGGATGGCCAGGTCGATATCGGCGGCCGAACCAGCGATCTGCTCCAGGTACACGGCGATGTAGTGGAACACGTCGCGGAACACCGCCCACAGGAACTGCGCCTGCGGGTTGGTCGACTCGCGCAGCAGCCGGATGCGTTCGGCCGGTTCCTTCTTCAGCATGCGCACCACGATCTCGTCGGCCTTCTTGCCCGACTCGACATACTGGCCGGTGTTGGCGTCGAGCACCTTGATGGCCTTGCCTTCCTTCTTGTAGAAGCCGGCGCCGGTCTTCTGCCCCAGCGCGCCCGCGTCGACCAGGCCCTTGAGCACGGCCGGGGTCTGGTAGACCGGTGCGAACGGGTCGCCGTGCAGGTTGTCCTGCATGGTCTTGATCACGTGCGCCATGGTATCCAGGCCGACCACGTCCGCGGTGCGGAAGGTGGCGGACTTGGCGCGGCCCAGCTTGGCACCGGTCAGGTCGTCGACCACGTCGAACGGGATGCCGAACTTCTCGGCCTCGGCGAACACCGCCAGGATCGAGAAGATGCCGACGCGGTTGGCGATGAAGTTGGGCGTGTCCTTGGCGCGCACCACGCCCTTGCCGAGCGTGGTGGTCAGGAAGGCTTCCAGCTGGTCGAGGATCTGCGGCTGCGTCGCCGCGGTCGGGATCAGCTCGACCAGGTGCATGTAGCGCGGCGGGTTGAAGAAATGGACGCCGCAGAAGCGCGACTTCAGGTTATCGTCGAAGCCATCGGACAGCGCGGTGATCGACAGCCCCGAGGTGTTGGTAGCGAAGATCGCGTGCGAGGCCAGGTGCGGCGCGACCTTCTTGTACAGGTCGTGCTTCCAGTCCATGCGCTCGGCAATCGCCTCGATCACCAGGTCGCATTCCTTGAGCAGGGCGATGTCGTCTTCGTAGTTGGCCGCCTGGATCAGGCCGGCCTCGTCCTTGAGGCCCAGCGGCGCCGGCGACAGCTTCTTCAGGTTCTCGATAGCGCGCAGCGCGATGCCGTTCTTCGGGCCTTCCTTGGCGGGAAGATCGAACAGCACCACCGGCACGCGCGCGTTGATCAGGTGGGCGGCAATCTGCGCACCCATGACGCCGGCACCCAGCACGGCGACTTTCTTGACGATGAAATTGGACATGCGCGCTCCTAGGTCAGTGAGCGTTGAAGTGAGAGTGTGGCTTTCCCGTTCCTGGCGGTGTGCTCCCCTCTCCCATTGATGGGAGAGGGGCGGGGGTGAGGGTGGGCGCTTCAACGAAGTGCTTCGGCATAACAAGCTCCTGCCCTCACCCCCTGCCCCTCTCCCGCAAGCGGGAGAGGGGAGCAAACCACTAGCGGGAATCAGCCATGAAGATCAGAACAGATCCGCATCCAGCGCCATCAGCGACGCCGAACCCGCGCGCGCCTTGCGGATCTCCGCGGCCGTTTCCGGCAGCAGCCTGGCAAAGTAGAAGCGCGCGGTGGCCAGCTTGGCGGTGTAGAACTTGTCGCCGCTGCCCTGCTTCTCCAGCGTGATCTTGGCCATGCGGGCCCAGAAGTACGCGAACACCAGGTGGCCCACCACGCGCAGGTATGGCACCGCGGCGGCGCCGACTTCGTCGGCATTGCCCATCGCCTTCATGCCGATTTCCATGGTCAGCTTCTGCACCTTGTCGCCCAGGTCGGCCAGCGGGTTGATGAATTCCTGCATGGCTTCGTTGGTGCCTTCGGCCTCGACGAATTCCTGCACGATCTTGCCGAAGGCCTTCATCCTGGCGCCCATGTCGCCCAGGATCTTGCGGCCCAGCAGGTCCAGCGCCTGGATGGTGTTGGTGCCCTCGTAGATCATGTTGATGCGGGCGTCGCGCACGTATTGCTCCATGCCCCATTCGGAGATGTAGCCGTGGCCGCCGAACACCTGCATGCCCTCGTTGGTGGCGGTGAAGGCGTTGTCGGTCAGGAAGGCCTTGATCACCGGCGTCAGCAGCGCGACCAGGTCGCCGGCCTGCTTGCGCACGGCCTCGTCCGGATGCGACAGCTCGCGGTCGATCTGCAGCGCGGTCCAGTAGCTGAAGGCGCGGCCGCCCTCGGCGTAGGCGCGCTGGGTCAGCAGCATGCGGCGCACGTCCGGGTGCACGATGATCGGGTCGGCGGCCTTCTCGGGCGCCTTGGGGCCGGTCAGCGAGCGCATCTGCAGGCGGTCCTTCGCGTATGCCACGGAGTTCTGGTATGCCACCTCGGTCAGGCCCAGGCCCTGCGCACCCACGCCCAGGCGCGCGGCGTTCATCATCACGAACATGGCGTTCAGGCCCTTGTTGGGCTCGCCCACCATCCAGCCGCGCGCGCCGTCCAGGTTCATCACGCAGGTGGCGTTGCCGTGGATGCCCATCTTGTGCTCGATCGAGCCGCACTGGATGCCGTTGCGCTCGCCCGGGTTGCCGCTGGCATCGGGGATGAACTTGGGCACCACGAACAGCGAGATGCCCTTGGTGCCGGCGGGCGCGTCCGGCAGGCGCGCCAGCACCAGGTGGATGATGTTCTCGGCCAGGTCGTGCTCGCCGGCGGAGATGAAGATCTTGGTGCCCGTGATCAGATAGGAGCCGTCGGCCTGCGGCTCGGCCTTGCTGCGCAGGATGCCCAGGTCGGTGCCGCAATGCGGCTCGGTCAGGCACATGGTGCCGGTCCACACGCCGGACACCAGCTTGGGCAGGTAGGTCTGCTGCAGCTCGGGGGTGCCGTGTGCGTGCAGGGCCTCATAGGCGCCGTGCGACAGGCCCGGGTACATGGTCCAGGCCTGGTTGGCCGAGTTCAGCATCTCGTAGACCACGTTGTTGACCACGATCGGCAGGCCCTGGCCGCCGAAGGCAGGATCGCAAGCCAGCGCCGGCCAGCCGGCCTCGACATACTGCTGGTAGGCTTCCTTGAAGCCGGTGGGGGCCTTGACCACGCCGTCGCCGACATAGGTGCAGCCTTCGCGGTCGCCCACCTGGTTGAGCGGGAACACCACGTCCGCGCAGAACTTGCCGGCTTCCTCGATGACCTGGTTGATGGTGTCCGCGTCGATGTCCGCGTGCGGCGGCATCGCCTTGAGTTCGGCTTCGGCGCCGAGCAGTTCATGGAGCACGAACTGCATGTCGCGCAACGGTGCGGTGTACTGGCCCATCAGAGACTCCTTGGAGTTGTGCGATGCCGCCACGCCGCCCGCCTCGCTCGCGCGAACCGGCCCGACCCGACGGCCTCAGGTACGGTAAGACTGAATCAGTTTGTTGAGCGCGACCATGGCAAGCTCGGCGCTGTCAGGCAGGCGCAGGAAACGGGCGTCATGATGCAAGCCTAGTTCAAGGCTGTACATCTCGAATAGCATCAGGCGCGGATCGCAGTCCGCGCGCAGATGCCCCTCTTCCTTGGCCTGGTTGATGGCGCGGGTCAGCGCTGCCCGCCAGATGGTGACGCTCTTGACCAGCTCGTCACGCACCAGGCTGCCGGCGCGGTCGTCGTACTCCACCGCGCCGCTGATGTAGATGCATCCCGTCGTCACTTCCTGGATGCGCTTTTCCATCCAGCGCCGCACCATCGACCACAACCGGGGCAGTCCGCGCGGCTCCTGCAGCGAGGGGTAGAACACCTCCTGCTCGAACCGGCGGTGATACTCCCGCACCACCTCTACCTGCAGGTCCTCGCGCGAACCGAAATGCGCGAAGACGCCGCTCTTGCTCATCTGCATGCGTTCCGCGAGCAGGCCGATGGTCAGACCTTCGAGCCCGTCGCGGGACGACAATTCCAGTGCGGCATCCAGAATCGCCACGCGCGTCATCTCGCCCTTGCGCATGGGCGAGGGCGACGAAGCGGCGGATTCGAGACGGGCTGACTGGTGTCGCATGTTTTTTCTCCGTTCTGCGGGGCCGGCTGCGGCCCCGCGTATGACCCTGACGTTGCATTGATCGCTTGCGGGCGCCCGGCGGATTTGCCGGTGCATACCGCGAATGCACGCAGTCTAAGCCAAAAAAGAACGGTCGTTCAGATTATTCTGGCGCGGCACCTGCCCATCAAGCTTTTAATTAGACCGCTGTTTCTAAACGGACTGCATTGCAGCATGTCCGCCAGCCGCGATGCTACAACCGGTTTCAGCGTTGGCGTTGCCGCATGGCAGCAAACGCACACCGGGCAACGCGGCGTTTCAGTAGCGGCCGGTGACGCCGGCGATGATCACGCCGAGGCGCAGCAGCATATAGGCCGCCCAGTTGCCCAGCCGGTGCAGCGGCGAGCGCCGCGCGTGCACATCGGGCAGCACGCGCACGCTGCGGTGCGCAATGGCCCGCTCCAGCGCTTCGCGCAGTTCAGCGGCGAAGGCCGCATCATAAACGGCAACGTTGGCCTCGCGCGCGAGCAGCAGGCTGAACGGGTCCATGTTGCTCGAGCCGACCGTGGCCCAGGCCTCGTCGACCACGCCGACCTTGGCGTGCAGGAAGCTCTCGGCGTACTCGTAGATCTCGACGCCGGCCTCGAGCAACGAGGCGTAGAGCGCATGGGTGGCGTAGTGCTGCAGCCGGTATTCGACCATGCCCTGCAGCAGCAGGCGCACGCGCACGCCGCGCTCGCGGCAGGCCAGCAAGGCGCGCCGCATCTTGTGGCCGGGCAGGAAGTAGGCATTGGCCAGGATCACATCATGGCGCGCGGCGCCGAGCGCGCGCAGGTATTCGCGCTCGATGGTGCGGCGGTTGCGCAGGTTGTCGCGCAGCAGCAGCGTGGCGCGGATGCCGCCGGTGGCTTCCGGGCGGGGCGGCAGGTCGGTCACCAGCGGGTAGTCGGCGACCGCGGCGGCGCGCTCGCTGCCGCGCGCCTCGCGCAGCGACAGCCGCCACCAGAGCCGCTCGGACGATAGCGCGATGCGGTCCACCAGCGGCCCGCTGACCTGCACCGCGAAGTCATAGCGCGGCCCCAGGTTGGCGCCTTCGAAAGGACCGTGGTTATGGTCGTCGATGATGTTGATGCCACCGACAAAAGCGACGTGGCGGTCGATCACGGCGAGCTTGCGGTGCAGCCGGCGCAGGTGGCGCCGGGCCAGGCGGAAGCCGCGCAAGGCGCGGTAGACGCGCAGCCGCACGCCGCCCGCGCGCAGCCGCTCGGCCAGCTCGGCGGGCATGTCGCCGGCGCCGAAGCCGTCCACCGTCACGCGCACCGCGACCCCGCGCGCGGCCGCGCGGATCAGCGCGTCGGCGACGGCGCGGCCGACCTCGTCGTCGGCATAGATGTAGGTTTCCAGCATGACCTGGAACGCGGCCTGGTCGATGGCGGCGATCAGCGCCGGAAAGAAGTCCTGGCCGCCGTGCAGCAGCCGCACCGTGTTGCCGGTGGTGGGCTTGCCGCGGCGCCAGACCCAGCGCAGCATGTGGTGGCGATAGGTCGGCTCGCCGGTGGTGGCGGTGTCGTGCACCGGGGCGTCCTCGGCCTGGGCGGAGTGGGAGATCCGTGACATGCCGTGATTATCGGACAGTTTGCCGCGCGCAAGGCGCCGCCTGCACATTGGCGCGCGGAACTCTGCTATCGTCGATGCCGATGCGCTGCGCCGATACCGGCGTACAGGCAGACTCGCGACGCCCCTACGGAAACCATGGTGAAGGTATTCGGCATTACCGGTTCGTCCGGCAGCGGCAAGACCACGCTGCTGGACCAGCTCATCCCCTGCTTCGTCGGCGCCGGCCTGCGCGTGGCCGGCGTCAAGCACACCCACCACGGCTTCGATCCCGACACGCCCGGCAAGGATTCGTGGCGCATGCGCGCGGCCGGCTGCGCCAATGTCGTGCTGGTCGGCGCGCGCCACCTGACGCTGATGCGCCATTATCCCGAAGCCGTGCCGTCGCCCGAGCTCGACGATGCGCTCGCGGTGCTGCCGCCGGACACCGACCTGGTGCTGGTGGAGGGCTACAAGCGCAGCGATTTCCCCAAGCTCGAAGTGTTCCGCCCGGCGCTGGGACGTGCGCCTCTGTGGGACGAGGTGCCGGGCGTGGTGGCGGTCGCAACCGATGACCCCGCCGCCGTCGCCGCCATGACCATGCTGCCGGTGCTGGACCTGAACGACGCGCAGGCGGTGTTTGCCTTTATCCGCGACTATTCCCCGCGCGCCGGCGACGGCGGCACCGCCTGACTGCGTGCCAGGCTAGGTCGTTACGCGGCCTTGTCCGCGGGTGCGTCCCGCTCGACCATTTCTCCCAGCGGATGGCCCAGTTCCGCCACCAGCGGCACGTGGTCGGAGCGTTGCGCCCAGTCGCGGCCAGTGAGCGCGTGGGCGCGCTCGATCTCGTAGCCGCGCACATAGATGCGGTCGAGCTGCCACCACGGCATATGGCTGGGGAAGGTATGCAGCCGCGCGCCGCGCGCATGCGACGCTTCGACCGCGCCCAGCGTATTGCAGATCTGCGCGTCGAGCCGGTGGTTCCAGTCGTTGAAGTCGCCGGCGATCACCAGCGGCACACCCGCCGGCACCACGTTCTGCACCCGCTCCACCAGCGCCTCGGCCTGGCGTGCGCGGCTGCGCGCGAACAGGCCGAAATGCACGCAGATCAGGTGGGTCTCGACGCCGTGCACGTCCGCCACCGCGTGCAGCAGCCCGCGCTGCTCGAAGCGGTGATCGGAGATATCGAGGTTTTCGGACATCAGGATCGGATGTCGCGACAGGATTGCGTTGCCGTGATGGCCGTAGTCGTAGACCGCGTTGCGGCCGTAGACCGAATGCGGATAGGCGTCGGTGGCGAGGTAGTTGAGCTGGGTGTGTTCCGGATCGAACAGCGCCGCGGCCACCAGGCGGTCGTTGCGGTCCTGCACTTCCTGCAGGAAGACGATGTCGGCGTCCATCGCGTGCAGGCCGGCACGCACGTTCTGGATGCGCGGGCGCCGCGCGATGCCGGTCACTCCCTTGTGGATGTTGTAGGTGACCACGCGCAGCTTCATGGCTGCCCTCCGACGGCAGCGTGGCGGCTGGCATCGCTTTCCGTTGGGCTGGGCGCGCCGGCACCGCGCGCGCGCCACGCCAGCTGGCGGATGGCGTCGGCATTGCTGCTGGAAAAGCACTGCAGCGCCGCCTGTTGCCACGGCAGCCACTTGTATTGCAGGTGTTCGCGTGGCGCCAGCGTCACCGGCAGCGCCTCGGCCACGCGCAGGCCGAACCAGTGCTCGGTATTGCGCGTCACGCCTTCGGCGTAGCGGTGGCGCCACTGCGGGTAGATGTCGTACTGGATGGCATGGCCCCAGTCGGTCAGCTGGTGCTCGCCGGCGATGATGCCGGTTTCCTCGGCGACTTCACGCGCGGCGGTCAGGGCCAGCGGTTCGTCCAGGGTGTCGAGGCTGCCGGTGACGGACTGCCAGAACCCGGGGCGATCGGCGCGTTCCAGCAGCAAGACTTGAAGATCTGGCGTGTAAATCACCACCAGCACGGATTCCGGGATCTTGTAGGACATGGGTCTGGGCCAAAGGACAAACCCAAGGATAGCGCAGGCGCGCACGCTTGCCACGGGAAAGCGCCGCGGCGCCTGCGCGCGGGCGCTGCAATCACGCTGCAGCCGCGCCTCGGATCAGGCAGCGCTGCGCGCGCCGTGCATGCCGTGCGGGGCCAGGTAGGGTTCGGTGTTGCCGTGGCGCTGCCAGGTGTCGAATACCTGCGGCGACTCGCCGTGGCCCCAGGCCGCGCGCAGCTGCTCCATCAGCGGCGCCAGCGCCTGGCGGTAGCGCCTGGAGGCGGCATGCGCGTGGGTGGCCAGGGCCTCGGCGCGTTGCCGCGCCTCGCCCTGCAGCCGCATGCGCTCCTGCGCGATTTCCTTCTCGCGCTGGCCCAGCGTGTTGTACTTCTGGATCAGGAAGCGCTGGTAATCGCCGCCATCCATGCCCTGCGCCGCCTGCGCGTTGACCTGCTCGAAGCGCAGCACGATGCTGCCGGTTTCCTGTTCGATATGGGCGGCTTCATCGTCCAGCGCCTGCAGTGCCTCCTGCACGCGTTGCGCGTCGCGGCGCAGCGCCTGCACCTGCGCGGCCTCGTCCTCGAACACGCGCTGCGCATCGAGGTAAGCCTGCACCACCGGTTGCGGCGCCACCACCAGCAGCGGATCGGCGCCGTCGGCGCGCTGGCCGGCAAGCAGGGCTTCGTCGGCCAGGCGCAGGTTGCCCAGTTCGTCGAGCCAGCGGCCGCGCGTCATCACCACGCCGACGGTGTCGAGCGCCAGCCGGCGCAAGGCTTCGGCGCGCTGCATCTCGACCGGCTCGGCCACCGCCTGGGGCGACGCGGCCTGCACCGCATGGGCGATATCCGGCACGCACGCGGCCACCGTGGTTGCCACCGATTCGGACATGGCCTGCGCCGCGCGGCGCTGGGCGCGGCGCAGCTCGAAACGGGCCAGCAGCATCATGATCAGCCCCGCCGCCAGCCAGGTCAGGATGGTTTCCTGGTGGGCCAGCAGGAACTGGCGGATCAGTTCGGTATCCAGGTTCAGGTTCACGAATTTCCTCCCGAGTGCCGGGAACCTTCATGACAGGGCCCCTCGGCAAATTGCGTGTCGAATTGCGGATCAAAGGGAGAAGACCGGCCCGCCACCGCCTTCGTTCCGACCGGTAACAAATCGAAACCAATGCGCCGGGCGCCGGCATTGCGCATAAAGAAAAAAAGCCGCGCAATCGCGCGGCTTTCTTGCAACCAGAACCACCCCGAACCGGTCAGGCGTTGGGCTTGGGCTCGGCGGTGCGCAGGCGGATATGCAGTTCGCGCAGCTGCTTCTCGTCGACCGAGCTCGGCGCCTGCGTCAGCAGGTCCTGGGCGCGCTGGGTCTTGGGGAAGGCGATCACGTCGCGGATCGAGTCGGCGCCGGCCATCATCGTGACGATGCGGTCCAGGCCGAAGGCCAGGCCGCCGTGCGGCGGCGCGCCGTACTGCAGCGCGTCGAGCAGGTAGCCGAACTTGGCGCGGGCTTCCTCGTCGTTGATCTTGAGCGCGCGGAACACCTTGCTCTGGATGTCGGAACGGAAGATCCGCACCGAGCCGCCGCCCATTTCCCAGCCGTTCAGCACCATGTCGTAGGCCTTGGCCAGGCACTTGCCGGGATCGGTCTCGAGGTATTCCAGGTGCTCGTCCTTGGGGCTGGTGAACGGGTGGTGCATCGCCACCCAGCGCGCGTCTTCCTCGTCGTACTCGAACATCGGGAAGTCCACCACCCACAGCGGCTTCCAGGCGTCCTCGAACAGGCCGTTGGCCTTGCCGAAGTCCGAATGGCCGATCTTCAGGCGCAGCGCGCCGATCGAGTCGTTGACCACCTTGGCCTTGTCGGCGCCGAAGAAGATGATGTCGCCGTCCTGCGCGCCGGTGCGCTTCAGGATCTCGGCAATGGCGGCGTCGTGCAGGTTCTTGACAATCGGCGACTGCAGCCCGTCGCGGCCCTTGGCCACTTCGTTGACCTTGATCCAGGCCAGGCCCTTGGCGCCGTAGATGCCGACGAACTGGGTGTAGGCGTCGATCTCGCCGCGCGAGATGGCGCCGCCGCCCGGCACGCGCAGGCCGACCACGCGGCCGTTGTCGCTGTTGGCCGGGCCCGAGAACACCTTGAAGTCGACGTCCTTCATCACCTCGGTCAGCTCGGTGAATTCCAGCTTGACGCGCAGGTCAGGCTTGTCCGAGCCGAAGCGCGCCATGGCCTCGCGGAACTCCATCACCGGGAACCTGGCGTCGAGGTCGACATCGATGGCGTTCTTGAACACCGTGCGCATCATGTCCTCGAACAGGTCGCGGATCTCCTGCTCGGTCAGGAACGAGGTCTCGCAGTCGATCTGCGTGAACTCGGGCTGGCGGTCGGCGCGCAGGTCTTCGTCGCGGAAGCACTTGGTGATCTGGTAGTAGCGGTCGAAGCCCGACACCATCAGCATCTGCTTGAAGATCTGCGGCGACTGCGGCAGCGCGAAGAAGTGGCCCGGGTTCACCCGCGACGGCACCAGGTAGTCGCGCGCGCCCTCGGGCGTGCTCTTGCCCAGCATCGGGGTCTCGATGTCGATGAAGCCCTGCGCGTCGAGGTACTTGCGCACTTCCATCGCCACCTTGTAGCGCAGGCGCAGGTTGTACTGCATCTGCGGGCGGCGCAGGTCGAGCACGCGGTGCGTCAGGCGGGTGGTTTCCGACAGGTTGTCGTCGTCGAGCTGGAACGGGGGCGTGACCGACGGGTTCAGCACGGTCAGCTCGTGGCACAGCACCTCGATCTTGCCCGAGGTCAGGTTGGCGTTCTCGGTGCCGGCCGGACGCGGGCGCACCTTGCCGGTGACGCGGATGCAGAACTCGTTGCGGATCTCTTCCGCGGCCTTGAACATCTCGGGGCGATCCGGATCGCACACCACCTGCACCAGGCCCTCGCGGTCGCGCAGGTCGATGAAGATCACGCCGCCATGGTCGCGGCGGCGCTGGACCCAGCCGGTCAGGGCCACTTCCTGGCCCGAGAATTGTTCGGTCACCAGACCGCAGTAGTGAGTACGCATGGAGGACATAAGGAGATTCCCGGTAAAACGCGGCGGCCCGATGCGATCGGGCCGCCCGTGATCAGTTTGGAGGCTCAAGGATCGGTGGTCTGGACCGGTTCCTCGTTGCTGGACCTGCCGGCCGGACTGGCCGCACCGGACGGGGCAGCCGGCCGGGGCGCGCTGCCGTTCTTGCGCGGCAATTCCGCCGGTGCCACCACGCCCATCGAGACGATGTACTTGAGCGCGGCGTCGACGGTCATGTCGAGTTCGATGGTGTCGGCCTTGGGCATCATCAGGAAGAAGCCCGAGGTCGGATTGGGGGTGGTCGGCACGTAGACGCTGACGTATTCGCCCTGCAGGTGGTTCTGCACGTCGCCGCCGGGGCGCCCGGTCAGGAAGGCGATGGTCCACGAGCCCTCGCGCGGGTACTGCACCAGCAGCGCCTTGCGGAAGGCATTGCCCGACGACGACAGCAGCGTGTCCGAGACCTGCTTGACGCTGGTGTAGATCGGCCCCACCACCGGGATATGGCCCAGCAGCGCTTCCCACCAGCGCACCAGGCGCTGGCCGATGAAGTTATGCGCCAGCAGGCCGACCAGCAGGATGAACAGCAGCGTCAGGATCGCGCCCAGGCCGGTCACGCGCTTGCCGAACATCAGCCGGTCCGGCCGCCAAGCTTCCGGCAGCAGCGCCAGGCTCTGGTCCATCGTGCCGATGATCAGGCTCAGCACCCACAGCGTGATGCCCAGCGGCACCAGCACCAGCAGCCCGGTCAGGAACCAGGTCTTGAGAGCGGAAGTCTTCTTGGCTACCACGGGCGGGTCCGGCTCAGTGGCAGGCGCAGGCGCTGCCGCAGCCGCCGGCGGCCGGCGCGGCCGCGGTGGTGCTGGCGGCAGACGATTCGGCGGCGGCCGGGGCGCTGGCCGCTGCCGCGCCTGCCGCCGCGCCGCCCGCAGCCGGCGCGCTGGCGCCGCCGCTGCCGCCGCGGAAGTCGGTCACGTACCAGCCCGAGCCCTTGAGCTGGAACCCGGCAGCGGTCAGCTGCTTCTTGAACGCGCCGGCGGCGCCGCAGGACGGGCAGTCCGTCAGCGGGGCATCGCTCATTTTCTGCAGCACATCGCGCCCGTGGCCGCAGGCGTCGCAACGGTAGGCATAGATCGGCATGGTGTTATTTCGCGAGAAAACTTGGGAATCGGTACCAGGACAGGCATCGCCGCAGCGCCATGGCGGCGCTGCGGGAATATCCCGCGCGGCGATGCAAAGCCTTGAATTATAAACCGTTCCGGGGCTGCCTGACCGGGGGAAATAAGGGGGTGGGCGCCCCCGCGCCGTCAGGCGATATGGACTTCCTTGACCGGCGCGTGATCTGCAATCCACTGCGGCAGCAGCGAACCGATCACCATGCCGCTGACCGAGAACAGCAGCCCCACCATCTGCGGCGGCACCACGGCATCGGCAAAGGCGATCTCGCACGTCAGCCACGACGACAAGCCCAGCAGGATCGCCGCCAGCCCGCCCTGGCGGGTAGCGTGCTTCCAGAACATGCCGAAGGCCAGCGGCACGAAGGACGACACCAGCGTGACCTTGTAGGCATTTTCGACCATATGGAAGATCGACAGGTGCGAATTCAGCGCGAACAGCGTCACCAGCGTGGTGAACACCAGCACCACCGTCTGCATCACGCGCAGGAACTGCTTGTCGTCGAGATGGCGGAAGTACGGCCGCAGGATGTTCTCGGCAAAGGTCACCGACGGCGCCAGCAGCGTCGCCGAGGCGCAGCTCTTGATCGCCGACAGCAGCGCGCCGAAGAACATCACCTGCGCGAACATCGGCGCGTGCTGCAGGATCAGCTGCGGCAGGATCAGCTGCGAGTCGGTGTCGATGTACCTGGCCACCATGCCCGGGTCGATCAGCGTGGCCGAATACGCCAGGAACATCGGGATGAAGGCGAAGCCGAAGTACAGTACGCCGCCCAGCACCGAGGCGCGCCCGGCGATCTGCTCGGTGCGCGACGAGGTCACCCGCTGGAACACGTCCTGCTGCGGGATCGAGCCCAGCATCATGGTGAACAGCGCCGCGGCAAAGCCGATGATCTGCACGAAATCGAGCGCCGGCCAGAATTCGAACTTGCCGGCCGCGGCCGCGTGCGACACCACCGCGCTGACGCCGCCGGCCTGGCCGCTGACCTCGTAGCCGATATACATCATGCCGATCACGATGATGATCATCTGGATGAAGTCGGTGATCGCCACCGACCACATGCCGCCGAACAGCGTATAGACCAGCACGCTGGCCGCGCCGATCATCATGCCGGCCTCCTGCGACAGCGCGCCGTCCGACACGGTATAGAACACCAGCCCCAGCGCCTTGATCTGCGCCGCGACCCAGCCCAGGTACGAGACCACGATGCACAGCGTGGTCAGCACCTCGGCCAGCCGGCCATAGCGGTTGTGGTAGTAGTCGCCGATGGTCAGCAGGTTCATCCGGTACAGCGGCCGGGCGAAGAACAGGCCCACCAGGATCAGGCACAGCGACGACCCGAACGGATCGGACACCACCCCCGACAGGCCTTCCTTCAGGAACACGGCGGGGATGCCCAGCACCGTCTCCGAGCCAAACCAGGTGGCAAAGACGGTGGCAGTGACGATGTGGAACGGCAGGCTGCGCCCGGCGACGGCGAAATCGGTGGTGTTGCGCACGCGCAGCGCCGCCCACAGGCCGATGCCGACCGAGATTACCCAGTAGATGATGACAAACCAGATCAGCATGCCGCTGCCCTATGCAGAAGGTGCCCTTGTGGCGAGAAACCGAATGCCGGGCGGCAGGGCGCGTGGTCGCGCTCGGTGGCCCGGAGTCCAATTCATCGGTCGGGGCCGCATATCGGGATGCCTGGCGCTGTCCCGACGAGGCGGGCAACGCGGCGGGGGCCCGCGGTCGTAGCCGAATCAAAACGCGGATTATAGCGACGCAGACCAGCACGGGCGAAAAAAATTCCCGGTGGCGCAAATGCGCCACGTCACGTCATATCCGCCTGCGCGGGAATGACAGAGGAAATCGCCAAATCATCACAAAACCGGGTTCAAACCGTCGACCGGCGCCATACCTGCCAGCGCTCCTGTCCCTGGAACACCGGCAGCGGCGCTGCCGAGGGCCGGTCCTCGATGCGCTCGAAGGCCGGCGCCAGCAGCGCATCGAGTTCCGCCTGGGGCATCGCGAACGGCGGCCCGCCGCGGTTCTCGCCCAGGTAGAAGTAGCCCGCCAGCAGCCCGCCCGGCGCCAGCAGCTCGGCCACGCGGGCGCCATAGGCCGCGCGCAGCGACGGCGGCAGCGCGCACAGGAAGGCGCGCTCGTAGATCAGTTCGCACGCCGGCTGCGGCGTGAAGGCAAAGAAATCGCCCTGCTGCACCACCACCCCGGCCGGCCCGAGCGCGCGCCGCGCCGACGC
Source organism: Cupriavidus sp. MP-37 (assembly GCF_020618415.1). Classification (NCBI taxonomy): domain Bacteria; kingdom Pseudomonadati; phylum Pseudomonadota; class Betaproteobacteria; order Burkholderiales; family Burkholderiaceae; genus Cupriavidus; species Cupriavidus sp. MP-37. The sequence goes on from NZ_CP085344.1 coordinate 3,391,827, forward strand.
CACCGCCTGCGGCGAGAAGTCGATCGCCGTCACCGGCCAGCCGCGCTCGAACAGCCAGGCGGCCTCCCAGCCGTTGCCGCAGCCGGGCACCAGCGTCGGACACGGCGCGCGGCCCTCGATAAAGCGGCGGAATTCCTCGGGCACGCCGCCCAGGTCCCAGGGCGTGAAGCCCTCCTTGAAGCGTTCGTCCCAGAACGCCGGGTCGCCGGCGTTGCGCGTGGTGAAGCTGGGCGCTGGCTTGGCGGTATCGCTCATGGGTCTGCCTCCGTTCCTTGTTGTATCAGCCCGCGCCTACCAGTAGCCCGACCAGCCCAGCACGTGGGTCAGCACGATGCCGGCGACAAAGCCGCCCACCAGCAGCACCGCCGTACCGAGCAGCCGGTTGGTGCGGCGCTGCTCCAGCACCAGCATTGCCAGCAGCTTGTCCTGCTCGCCATTGGAGGTGAGCGCGCGCCGCTCCAGGAACTGGTGCGCCAGGCGCGGGAAGTCGGGCAGCATCTTGGCCCACAGCGGCGCCTCCACCTTGATCCGCTCCCAGGCGCCCTGCCAGCCGACCTGCTCGTGCATCCATCTTTCCAGGAACGGCTTGGCGGTCTTCCACAAGTCCAGGTCCGGATCGAGCTGGCGGCCCAGCCCTTCGATATTGAGCAGGGTCTTCTGCAGCAGCACCAGCTGCGGCTGGATTTCGACGTTGAAGCGGCGCGAGGTCTGGAACAGCCGCATCAGCACCATGCCCAGCGAGATTTCCTTGAGCGGCTTGTCGAAGTACGGCTCGCAGCAGGCGCGCACCGCGCTTTCCAGTTCTTCGACGCGGGTCTCGGGCGGGACCCAGCCGGACTCGACGTGCAGCAGCGCCACGCGGTGGTAGTCGCGGCGGAAGAAGGCGATGAAATTCTGCGCCAGGTAGTTCTTGTCGAACTCGGACAGCGCGCCGACGATGCCGAAGTCCAGCGCGATATAGCGGCCGAAGGTCTCGGGCTGCACCGACACCAGGATGTTGCCCGGATGCATGTCGGCATGGAAGAAGCCATCGCGGAACACCTGGGTGAAGAAGATCTCGACGCCCTCTTCCGCCAGCTGGTGCATGTCGACGCCGGCGGCCTTGAGCGAGTCGGTGCGCGAGATCGGGATGCCGTGCATGCGCTCCATCACGAACACCGTGCTGCTGCACCAGTCCCAGAACACCTCGGGCACCAGCAGCAGGCTGGTATCGGAAAAATTGCGACGCAGCTGGCTGGCGTTGGCCGCCTCGATCATCAGGTCGAGCTCGTCGTGCAGGTATTTGTCGAACTCGGCTACCACCTCGCGCGGCTTCAGCCGCTTGCCGTCGGCCCAGAAGCGCTCCAGCCAGGTGGCCATGTCGCGCATCAGCGCCAGGTCGCTGTCGATCACCGGCAGCATGCCGGGGCGCAGCACCTTCACCGCGACCTCGCGGCCGTGGCTGGGGCCGCCCTTGAGCGTGGCGAAGTGGACCTGCGCGATCGAGGCGCTGGCCACGGGCTGGTGTTCGAAGGTCTCGAACAGCTGGTCCAGCGGCCGCCCGAGCGAACGCTCGATGATCCGCACCGCCACCGCCGAATCGAACGGCGGCACCTGGTCCTGCAGCTTGGCCAGCTCGTCGGCAATGTCCGGCGGCATCAGGTCGCGCCGGGTCGACAGCACCTGGCCGAACTTGACGAAGATCGGGCCCAGCCGCGTCAGCGCCAGCCGCAGCCGCACGCCGCGCGGCATGTCGAGCTTGCGCCCGATGGTGATGACCCGTACCAGGAAGCGGATCCTGCGGCTGCTGAAGCCCGAGAGCACCAGCTCGTCCAGGCCGTAGTAGAGGATGACGAAGAGGATCTTGCCAAGGCGCAGGAGGCGGGTCATTCGGGAGTCTTCACGGGGCCGTGCAGGCAGTCAGTGGATGGTCGGGGGAAGCGCGGCTGGGCCGGCTCAGCGGTGCGGCGACGGCAGCTTGCCGGACGGGCCGGACTGACCGGACTGGCCCGGCGCCGGCGGCGTGCCGCCGCGCTCGAGCCGTTCCAGCCGTTTCTCCAGCCGCGCCAGGCGGTCGCGCAGCTGGCCTACGCCGGCGCCGAAATCGTCCAGCGCGGCGTGGCGCACCAGGGTCGGCTGTTCGTCGAGCAGGTAGTCGGTAACGTTGTCGACCAGCGCGCGGCCCACGCGCGTGGCTTGCTCATGGACCTGGCGCGCGCCGTCGACCACGCGCTGCGCCACGCTGTCGCTGAGCGGCCCGCCCAGGATGCCGCGCAGCGCGCGCGACAGGTCCTCGGCGGCATCCCAGCGCAGGTTGCGCGCCAGCGTCGAAACGGTATTGGCCAGTTCGGCGTCGCCCTCGATGCGCACATGGCGCATGGCGGCGGCCTGGCCGCCTTCGGCCACATCGGCGGCCACCAGCGGCCACTGCTGCACCGGCACGCGCAGCGTCACCGCGGGCGCCTCGGCCGCGGGCGCCTGTTCCGTGCAGCCGTGCTCGGTCACCTTCAGCGACAGCTCGAAGGCGGCGGCATCGAAGCGGATCACGCGTCCGGCAAACGGCGCCAGCTGGTTGCGGGCCCACGGCTCCTGCTCGAGCAGGTGGTTCAATGCCGAGATGGCGGGCGTGGCCAGGGCGGAAGGCAGAGTATTCATGACAGCGCGGTGGGCGGGCAGGCGGCGACGCGCGGGGCTGGCATCGCAAACAAAAAGGCCCACGCTTTCGCGTGGGCCTCCATTCTAAGCTACTCCCCCCGGCGCATCACCGCCGCGGGGTGCGGCATCAGGACTCTTGCTGGATGCCGGCCAGCAGCCAGCCGCCGCTCCCCGAGACCGGCTTGGCCAGGTTCCAGACCTCGCCGAACGGCTGGGCCGCCTCGCCCGCCTTCTCGCGGATCATGCCCGAGAAGCGCACGCTGGCCAGGTGCTGGGCCGGCGACGACTCGATGCCGAGCAGCTGGGCTTCGAGCGTGACCACGTCGGTCTTGTTGACCTCGGCGCCGCGCTCGGCCAGGTCCATCTTGATCTCGGCGAACATCTCCGGCGTGGTGAACTCGCGGATATCGTCCAGGTTGCCGGCATCCCACGCGGCCTGCAGGCGCACGAAGTGGACCTTGGCGTTGCGCAGGAACGATTCGGCGTCGAAGTCGGCCGGCACGCCCCACGGCTGCTGCGCCACCGGACCGGCGGCAGCGGCGCCAGCGACGGCACCAGCGGCGGGCAGCACCGGGCTGCCCGACACATTGCCGGAAGCCGGCGTCGGCTCGCCGCGGAACATCGGCTCCGCATTGCGGCCCAGGTTCGGCGCGCCGCCGGCGCCGGCGTAGGCCGGCTGCGCCGTGCGCTTGCTGCCGCGGAACTTGCGGATCAGCCAGATCGCGGCGAATGCCACCAGCGCAATCAGGATCAGGTTGGACAGGAAGGTCAGCGCCGCGCCGCCCAGGCCGAAGTGCGACAGCAGCCAGCCGATGCCCAGGCCGGCGGCGATGCCGCCCAGGATGCCGCCCCAGTTGCGCTTGGGCGCCGCGGCCGCGGCCGCGCCGGCGGCCCCGGCCGTGGCCGGTGCGGCCTGCTGTGCCGGTTGCTGCGCCTGCTGCGTCGGCGAGGTGGGCTGGGTCTGCTGGCGCTGGGTCACCGACTCGGACTGCTTGCCGATGCTGCGCGAGCCGCCCATGCGCTTGGCCTCGGCGTCGAACGCCATCCCGACGGCCAGCGCCGTGACCAGCGACCCCACCAGGAATTTTCCACGAATTGACGACATATGCTGTTATCCCCTGTCAGTTTCGCCCATATACGGGCGAGCATGGCGATTTCAAGTGTTCTTTCAAGTGTTCTCAATACTTGCGTCCGACATGGAGCGCCACCACTCCGGCCGTCAGATTGAAGTATTCGACATTCTCCAGGCCCGCATGTTCCATTAAGCGTACAAGTGAAACCTGGTCTGGATGCATTCTGATCGATTCCGCGAGATAGCGATAGCTCGGGGCATCCCCTGCCACGCGCTCGCCCAGCCACGGCAGCACCTTGAAAGAATAGACGTCGTAGGCCTTCTCCAGCGGTTTCCACACCTTGGAGAATTCCAGCACCATGACCTTGCCGCCGGGCTTGACCACGCGGCGCATCTCGGCCAGCGCGGCGTCCTTGTGGGTCATGTTGCGCAGGCCGAAGGCCACCGTGACGAGGTCGAAGTAGTTGTCGGGGAACGGGATCTTCTCGGCGTCGCACAGCGCCACCGGCGTGACGATGCCCTTGTTCAGCAGCCGGTCGCGGCCCACCCGCAGCATCGACTCGTTGATGTCGGTCAGCCAGACCTGGCCGGTCGGGCCGGCCTGCTTCGCGAACGCCTTGGCCAGGTCGCCGGTACCGCCGGCGATATCCAGCACCTTGTGGCCCGGGCGCACGCCCGCCTGCGCGATGGTGAACATCTTCCACAGCCGGTGCATGCCGCCCGACATCAGGTCGTTCATGACGTCGTACTTGCTGGCCACCGAATGGAATACGCCGGCAACCTTGCCGGCCTTTTCCGTTTCGTCGACCTTTTCGAACCCGAAGTGGGTTTCACTCATCTTTCAAGACTCCAGGATTGTCGGGGGCGGCTCAGTGATGGCCGCAGGCGTGCCCGCCGCCGGCGGCGGGCATCGGGGTGTCGCGATCGGCGCCGGCCGCTTCCAGGCGCTGCAGGTAGTCCTGCCACAGCGCGTCCTGGTTGTCGCCCAGGCGGTACAGCAGGTCCCAGGAATAGATGCCGGTGTCGTGGCCGTCGGAAAAGCGGATCTGGATGGCGTAGTTGCCGACCGGCTCGACCGCGTCGATGCCGACCTCGCGCTTGCCGGTCTGCAGCACCTCCTGCCCCGGGCCATGGCCCTGGACTTCGGCGGAGGGCGAATACACGCGCAGCAGCTCGAACGGCAGCCGGAAGCTGCGGCCGTTGTCGAAGCCGATCTCGAGCACGCGCGATTGCGTGTGCACCGTCAGCGCGGTGGGATGGGGGGTGTCTTTTTCCAGGCCTGCCATGGTGATCGCGGCCCGGCGACGGGCGCTTGTGAGGGTGATTGCCGCATGATGCCGCGCCGGCTGCCGCGGCAGCCCCGCATCACGCTTCGCATACGACCCGATAGCTTACCCCAGGCTCGCCGGCTTGCGCAGCCCGGGCCGCGTCGGCGTCCTGCGGCACGTAGCGCAGCCGGCGCTGGTGGAACGCCGCCACGGTGCTGCGGTGCGCAATGCTTACGATCGCCGTTTGCGGCAGCTGCTCCACCATCAGCTGGTACATGGCGCGCTCGGTGTCTTCATCCAGCGCGCTGGTGGCTTCGTCGAGGAACAGGTAGTCGGGCTGCTGCAGCAGCGCGCGCGCAAAGGCCAGGCGCTGCTGCTCGCCCGGCGACAGCCGCAGCGACCAGTTGTCGAACACGTCGAGCTGGTCCGCCAGCGCGGCCAGCCGGGTCTGGCGCAGCGCCGCCTGCAGGACCTCCTTGCTGTGCTCGGTGCCGGCGTCCGGATAGGCCAGCGCATCCGCCAGCGTGCCGATCGGCAGGTAGCTGCGCTGCGGCAGGAACAGCCGGCGCGCGCCTTCCGGCATGGTCACGGTGCCGCTGCCGTACGGCCAGATCCCGGCCAGCGCGCGGAACAGCACGCTCTTGCCGCAGCCCGACGGGCCGCTGACCAGCCAGCGCTCGCCCGGCGCCACCGCCAGCGAGAACGGCGCCACCAGCGGCCGCTGCCCCACCGCCGCGCCGCGCGCGGCGCGCACCGGCAAGGCCAGCGCCAAATTGTCGATGGCGATGCCGTCCTGCGGCTTGCCGTCGTACTCGACCTCGATGTCGCGGCTGCCGTCCTGCGCTGCCTCCTGCCGCTCGGCCACGCGGATGGCTTCCTGGAAATCGATCAGGCGGTTGGCCGCCGCCTTCCAGCCCACCAGCGTGGCGTAGCTGTCGACAAACCACGACAGCGCGCCCTGCACCTGGCCGAATGCCGAGCTGGTCTGCATCAGCCCGCCCAGCGTCATCTTGCCCGCGAAGTAGCGCGGCGCCGCCACCAGGATCGGGAAGATGATGGCGAACTGCGCATAGCCGGAACTGACGAAGGTCAGCCGCCGCGTATAGCGCATCAGCTGGTTCCAGTTGGCGCGGATGCGGTCGAAGCGCGCGCGCAGGCCGGCCTGCTCGGTCGGCTCCCCGCGGTACAGCGCCACCGGCTCGCTGTTCTCGCGCAGGCGCACCAGCGTGAAACGGAAGTCGGCCTCGTACTGCTCCTGCTGGAAGTTCAGGCCGATCAGCGGGCGGCCGACCACGTGCGCCACCAGCGAGCCGATCACCGCATAGCCCGCCGCGAACCACACCATATAGCCCGGGATGGTCCACTCGGTGCCGCCCAGCGCGAAGCTGATCGGGCCGGACACGGTCCACAGGATGCCGACGAACGACAGCAGCGTCACCACCGAGTTGAGCAACCCCAGCGACAGCGACAGCGCGCCGTCGGTGAACAGGCGCAGGTCATCGGCAATCCGCTGGTCGGGGTTGTCGGTGGCGTGGGTCTGCTCGATGCGGTAGTAGGCCTGGTGCCCGAGCCAGTGCCCCATGAAGCGGCCGGTCATCCAGGTGCGCCAGCGCATCTGCAGCATCATGGTGTAGTACTGGCGCGAGATCGCCGCGACGATGAAGAACGCCGCGATCCATGAAAAGCGCAGCAGCAGCACCTTGAACGAGGCATAGTCGCGCTGCTCCAGCGCGTTGTAGAACACCCGGTTCCATTCGTTGAGCAGCACGTTGATATAGACGATGCCCAGGTTGAGCACCACCACCAGCGCCAGCAGCCCCAGCCCGGCGAGACGGTCTTCGGATTTCCAGTAGGGCTTGATCAGCGCCCAGGTCGCGCTCATGCGCAGGCGGCTCTGGATCTTTAGGGCCCTGGCGGGAACGGCCGGGCCCGGTACGGTGACGGAAGTCGGGGTCGTGGACATAGCGGCAGCTTTGTGGCCCGCCAGCGCGTTCCCTGGCCGGGCCTGTTGTTCTGGTGCCGCGGCGCAGGCGCGACCGCGGCGGCATCAGCATTCAGACGGTTGCCGGCCGGCGCGGGTTCCGCGCCCGGCCTCAGGCGTCGCCCGCTTCGACCAGTGCAAGCGCCGTGCGCAGCGCCGGCAGCCGGCTGGCCAGCTCCTGCACGCGCGCGGCGTCGGCCGCGCGCTGCGGCGCGGCCCAGATCGCCTCGGGGAAATGCGTGTCCCAGCGGTAGCGCGGGATGATGTGCCAGTGCAGATGCGGCACCATGTTGCCGAACGCCGCCAGGTTGACCTTGTCGGGCGTCATCACCTCGCGCACCACGCGCTCGACGCGCGCCACCAGCCGCATCAGCCAGGCCTGGTCGCCCTCGTCCAGGTCGCTAAGCTCGGCCACGTGGTCGTTCCAGACGATGCGGCAGAAGCCGGGGAAGCGGTCATGCTCGACCAGGATCAGGCGGGCGCGGTCGCCCATCCAGACCAGTTCGCCGCCATCGGTTTCGCAGAGGGGGCAGTTGGGGGTGCGGGGCATGGAGGTCCTTTCAGGTGGGAATGCTCGATGCACTCCAAGCCCCCGCTTGTTTGCTCCCCTCTCCCGCGAGCGGGGGAGGGGCGGGGGTGAGGGCGGGCGCCTGCAATAGTGAGAGCCTACGGTATGCCAACGCCTGCCCTCACCCCCTGCCCCTCTCCCACAAGTGGGAGAGGGGAGCAAACCGGCGGGGAGTTAAACGTCGTCAGCCTTTACACCAGCACCCGCTCGATCCCGCCCGCATTGGCCTTCGCCACATACTCCGGCATCCAGTTCTCGCCCAGCAGGTGCTTCGCCATCTCGATCACGATGTAGTCCGCCTGCACCGACGCGTCTTCCTTGTAGCGCGACAGGCCCTGCAGGCACGACGGGCAGCTGGTCAGGATCTTGACGTCGCCGGTGAAGCCGTCGGCGCGCAGCTTGTCGGCGCCCTTGGTCATCTCTTCTTCCTTGCGGAAGCGGACCTGGGTCGAGATGTCAGGACGCGTCACCGCCAGCGTGCCCGACTCGCCGCAGCAGCGCTCGTTCTTCTCGATCTTGCCCAGGCCGGCGTTGCCGCCCATCAGGTCGTTGACCAGCTTGGTCGGATCGACCGTCTTGATCGGCGTGTGGCAAGGATCGTGGTACATGTAGCGCGTACCGGTCACGCCTTCCAGCTTGACGCCCTTTTCCAGCAGGTACTCGTGGATGTCGATGATGCGGCAGCCCGGGAAGATCTTGTCGAATTCATAGCCCGCGAGCTGGTCGTAGCAGGTGCCGCAGCTGACCACCACGGTCTTGATGTCGAGGTAGTTCAGCGTGTTGGCGACGCGATGGAACAGCACGCGGTTGTCGGTGACGATCTTCTCGGCCTTGTCGTACTGGCCGTTGCCGCGCTGCGGATAGCCGCAGCACAGGTAGCCCGGCGGCAGCACGGTCTGCACGCCGACGTGCCACAGCATCGCCTGCGTGGCCAGCCCCACCTGCGAGAACAGCCGCTCCGAGCCGCAGCCCGGGAAGTAGAACACCGCTTCCGTTTCCGGCGTGGTCGCCTTCGGGTCGCGGATGATCGGCACGATCTCGTTGTCTTCGATGTCGAGCAGCGCGCGCGCGGTCTTCTTGGGCAGGTTGCCCGGCATCTTCTTGTTGATGAAGTGGATCACCTGCTCGCGCACCGGCGGCTTGCCCACCGTCGCGGGCGGATGCGCGGTCTGCTTCTTCGCGATCTTCTTCAGTACGTCGTTGCCCAGGCGCTGCGCCTTGTAGCCCCAGTCGATCATGACCTTGCGGGTCAGGTTGATGGTCTCGGGGTTGGTGGCGTTGAGGAAGAACATCGACGCCGCGGTGCCGGGGTTGAACTTCTTCTGCCCCATCTTGCGCAGCAGGTTGCGCATGTTCATCGACACGTCGCCGAAGTCGATCTTGACCGGGCACGGCGTCACGCACTTGTGGCACACGGTGCAGTGGTCGGCCACGTCTGAGAACTCGTCCCAGTGCTTGACCGAGATGCCGCGGCGGGTCTGCTCTTCGTACAGGAAGGCCTCGACCAGCAGCGAGGTTGCCAGGATCTTGTTGCGCGGGCTGTACAGCAGGTTGGCGCGCGGCACGTGGGTGGCGCACACCGGCTTGCACTTGCCGCAGCGCAGGCAGTCCTTGACGCTTTCGGCAATGGCGCCGATGTCGCTCTGCTGCATGATCAGCGACTCGTGCCCCATCAGCCCGAACGACGGCGTATAGGCGTTGCGCAGGTCGGCGCCGGGCAGCAGCTTGCCCTTGTTGAAGCGGCCCTGCGGGTCGACCTTCTGCTTGTAGGCGCGGAAGTCGCCGATCTCTTCCTCGGTCAGGAATTCCAGCTTGGTGATGCCGATGCCGTGCTCGCCCGAGATCACCCCGTCCAGCGAACGCGCCAGGTCCATGATGCGGGCCACCGCGCGGTGCGCGTCCTGCAGCATGTCGTAGTCGTCGGAGTTGACCGGGATATTGGTGTGCACGTTGCCGTCGCCGGCGTGCATGTGCAGCGCGACGAAGACGCGGCCGCGCAGCACCTGCTTGTGGATCTTCTGCGCCTCGTCGAGGATCGGCTTGAATTCGCCGCCGTTGAAGATCTTGCGCAGCTCGGCGCGGATCTCGGTCTTCCACGAGACGCGGATGGTGCGGTCCTGCAGCAGGTGGAACACGGTGGCGTCCGGCTGCTGCTGCAGCCGCGCCTCGAACTCCTGCCCCAGCAGTCCCAGCCCGTGCCCGATCAGCGAGGCCTTGGCCCGCGCCAGCGGCGTGTCGAGGTGGTCTTGCAGGTAGCGCCAGCGCGCGCGGATCTCGCGCAGCAGCGTCAGCGCGTGCTGCACGCGGTCTTCCAGCAGCTCGGCGCTGGGGATCTCGTTGGCGTCGTCGCTGCGGCCCAGCGGCAGGTTGCCGCGCGCGAAGAACGCTTCGAGCGTATCGACCAGCTGCAGCTTGCTCTTGATCGACAGCTCGATATTGATGCGCTCGATGCCGTCGGTGTACTCGCCCATGCGGTTGAGCGGGATCACCACGTCTTCGTTGATCTTGAAGGCGTTGGTGTGCTTGGCGATGGCGGCGGTGCGCGAGCGGTCGAGCCAGAACTTCTTGCGGGCCTCGGGGCTGACGGCGATAAAGCCTTCGCCGCTCTTGCCGTTGGCCATGCGGATCACTTCCGAGGTGGCGCGCGCCACGGCGTCTTCATCGTCGCCGACGATATCGCCGATCAGCACCATCTTCGGGAAGGCGTTGCGCTTGCTCTTGGTAGCGTAGCCGACCGCGCGCAGGTAGCGCTCGTCCAGGTGCTCGAGGCCGGCGAGGATGGCGCCGCCCGGCTTTTTGGTCTCGGCGTCGAGGAAGTCCTTGATCTCGACGATGCTGGGGATGGCGTCGCGCGCCTGGCCGAAGAACTCCAGGCACACGGTGCGGATATGCTTCGGCATGCGGTGCAGGATCCAGCGCGCGCTGGTGATGATGCCGTCGCAGCCTTCCTTCTGCACGCCCGGCAGGCCGGCCAGGAATTTGTCGGTGACGTCCTTGCCCAGGCCTTCCTTGCGGAACTTGCGGCCCTCGATGGCGAGCGTCTCGGTGCGCAGCACCTTCTCGCCCGGGGCGCGGTTGCCGTCCGACCACTTCAGTTCGAAGGTGGCCACCGGCACGTCGTGGATCTTGCCCAGGTTGTGGTCCAGCCGGGTGATTTCCAGCCAGTTGCCTTCCGGGTCCACCATGCGCCACCAGGCCAGGTTGTCGAGCGCGGTGCCCCACAGCACGGCCTTCTTGCCGCCGGCGTTCATGGCAACGTTGCCGCCGATGCAAGAGGCGTCGATCGAAGTCGGGTCCACGGCGAACACCAGCCCGGCCCTGTCGGCGGCATCGGCGACGCGGCGCGTCACCACGCCGGCGCCGGAGAAGATGGTCGCGACCTTGTGCGACACGCCCGGCAGGTCGGTCTGCTCGACCGGCCCCAGCTGCTCGAGCTTCTCGGTATTGATCACCGCGCTCATCGGCGTCAGCGGCACGGCGCCGCCGGTGTAGCCGGTGCCGCCCCCGCGCGGGATGATGGTCAGGCCCAGCTCGAAGCAACCCTTGACCAGGCCGGCGATCTCTTCCTCGGTATCCGGGGTCAGGACGACGAACGGGTACTCGACCCGCCAGTCGGTGGCATCGGTCACGTGCGACACGCGCGACAGGCCATCGAACTTGATGTTGTCCTTCTGCGTGACGCGGCCCAGCACGCGCTGCGCGCGCTTGCGCAGGTCGTAGGCGGCGGCGAATTCGTTCTTGAAGTCCTCGATCGCCTGCTTGGCGAACGCCACCAGCTGCTCCACACGGTGCGAGCGGTCCTCGGCGGCGGGCTCGGCGTGCTCGGCACGGTCGGCGGCGCGGCGCTTTTCGATCTCGTTCAGGCGGTGGTGCAGCGCGCTCACCAGCATCTGGCGGCGCTTGGGATTTTCCAGCAGGTCGTCCTGCAGGTACGGGTTGCGGCGCACCACCCAGATATCGCCCAGCACCTCGTACAGCATGCGGGCCGAGCGGCCGGTGCGGCGCTCGCTGCGCAGCTCGTCCAGGATGCGCCAGGCTTCTTCGCCGAGCAGCCGGATGACAATCTCGCGGTCCGAGAACGACGTGTAGTTATAGGGGATTTCACGCAGGCGCGGCGGGGCGTCCTGCGCGGCGAGCTTGGCGTCGAGCACGAGTGGGGCGTTCATTGGGGGGACCGCTTCCTGCTGCGCACGGGGACAGTGCGCGAATCGTTCAGTAAAGGGCGATTGTACTGCAAGCCCTGCTTTCGCCGCACCGCAGCATGACGGAATCCTTGTCGGAACAAGGGATTAGCGCCTTTCCGGGGCGCCGGATGCGCCTCGCAAAAGGCGCCGGCGCTGGCCGGGAATCAGAACCAGGCCTTCACCGTGTGCGCAATGTTCTGCCAGAAAGTGTCCGGGATCCACATCAGCCCGGCGGTCATGACCAGGTAGCGCAGGAACTTGCCGACCGCCATCCAGGCCAGGCTGGGCCAGAACGACAGCCGCAGCCAGCCCGCCAAAGTGCACAACGGATCACCCACGCCCGGCAGCCACGACAGCAGCAGCGTGGGCGGGCCCAGCCGCCGCATCCAGCGGAAGTAGCGCACATCGAGCTTGGGCTTGGGCGGCTTGCGCGCGTGGGCACGGTGCTCCAGGTGTTCGGCCTCGTGTTCGCGCGCGCGGCGCCGCTTGTGGTAGCGCACCAGCGCCAGCTTGGCGGCGTAGCCCAGCCACCAGTCGATCGCGCCGCCAACGGTATTGCCGGCGGTGGCCACCAGGATCGCCGGCCAGAACATCTGCGGATTGAGCTTGACGTAGCCGAACACGGCGGGCTCGGAGCCGAGCGGCAGCAAGGTGGCCGACACCAGGCTGACCACGAAGATCGCGGGCAGGCCTACCTTGGGCAAGGCAATGGTTTCAAACAGCCAGTCGAAGAAGGCTTCCATGTAGGGGGACAGGGCCGGTGGCGCGGCTCATTCTAGCGGGCCGTGCCCCAAACGGGGCGCGGGCAAACCACATGGCACCTGTGCGGGATTTGTGATTAACTGTTAGAGCCTGTCGCGGCCAAACGTTCGCCGGCCGTGCCGATGCGCCGGCCGCAAGGTTCGCTGGCGCACCAACAGCAGTTGCAGCGGCAGCACCAATATCACGAATTAGCCGTCCTATAGCCGTCTTAAGCGGCAGTACCGCGTCGTGGCCAGTCCCGCGCAGTTGCCTTGGGGATCTGGGTATTGGTCATGCGCGTCCACCCCACATGGAGACAAGCATGGCGATTCCGATCCGCCTGACGGTCAACGGCAAGCCCGTTGACGCGCAGGTAGAACCCAACACCCTCCTGGTCCAGTTCCTGCGCGAACAGCTGCGCCTGACCGGCACCCACGTCGGCTGCGACACCGCGCAATGCGGCGCCTGCACGGTCCACCTGGACGGCCGCGCGGTCAAGTCGTGCAACATCCTGGCGCTGCAGGCGGACGGCGCCACCGTGACCACCATCGAAGGACTCGCCGGCGACCAGGCCGGCAACGGCCTGCACCCGATGCAGGAAGCCTTCCGCGAATGCCACGGGCTGCAATGCGGCTTCTGCACGCCGGGCATGGTGATGAGCGCGACCGCGCTGGTCCGGCAGCATCCCGATGCCGACGCCGCCACCATCCGCGCCCACCTGGAAGGCAACCTGTGCCGCTGCACGGGCTACCACAACATCGTGCGTGCGGTGCAGCAGGGCCAGGCGGCCATGCAGGGCACCGCCGCCAGCGCGGAATAAGGGGGGACCGGCCATGAACGCACCCGAGAACCAACGCCTGGTCGGCGCCTCCGTCAAGCGCAAGGAAGACTACCGCTACCTGACCGGCAACGGCCAGTACACCGACGACATCGTGCTGCCGCAGCAGAGCTACGGGTACTTCCTGCGCTCGCCGCACGCGCACGCGCGCATCCGCGCCATCGACACGAGCGCGGCGCAAGCCGCGCCCGGCGTGATCGCCGTGCTGACCGGTGCCGAGCTGGCCGCCGACAAGGTCGGCGGGCTGCCCTGCGGCTGGCTGATCCACAGCATCGACGGCACGCCGATGAAAGAGCCGCCGCACCCGGTGATCGCCCACGACAAGGTGCGCCACGTCGGCGACCAGGTGGCGCTGGTGATTGCCGAGACCTTGCAGCAGGCGCGCGACGCCGCCGAGCAGATCGACGTCGACTACGAAGAGCTGCCGGCCGTGGTCAGCGCGGCCGATGCCGCGTCGGCGTCGACGCTGGTGCACGACGACGTGCCGGCCAACACCTGCTACACCTGGGGCCACGGCGACAAGGCCGCCACCGACGCCGCCTTCGCCAGGGCCGCGCACGTGACCACGCTGGAGATCGTCAACAACCGGCTGATTCCCAACGCGATCGAACCGCGCGCGGTCAACGCCAGCTACACGCGCCAGGACGACAGCTATACCGTCTACGTGGCCAGCCAGAACCCGCACGTCGAGCGCCTGCTGATGGGCGCGTTCGTGCTGGGGCTGCCGGAATCGCGGCTGCGCATCATCGCGCCCGATGTCGGCGGCGGCTTCGGCTCCAAGATCTTCCTGTACCCGGAAGACGTGGCGCTGACCTGGGCGTCGAAGAAGATCGGCCGGCCGGTCAAGTGGACGGCGGACCGCTCCGAATCGTTCCTGACCGATGCGCACGGCCGCGACCACGTGACCAAGGCCGAGCTGGCGCTCGACGCCGACGGCAAGTTCCTGGCGCTGCGGGTGCATACGGTCGCCAATATGGGCGCCTACCTGTCGACCTTCGCCAGCAGCGTGCCGACCATCCTCTATGCGACGCTGCTGGCCGGCCAGTACGCCACCCCGGCGATCTATGCGGAAGTCAAGGCGGTGTTCACCAACACCGCGCCGGTCGATGCCTACCGCGGCGCGGGGCGGCCCGAGGCCACCTTCGTGGTCGAGCGCCTGGTCGAAACCGCCGCGCGCGAGCTGAACCTCGATCCGGCCGAACTGCGCCGCAAGAACTTCATCCGCCAGTTCCCGTACGCGACCCCGGTGGGCCTGACCTACGACACCGGCGACTACGAGCCCTGCCTGGCGCGCGCGCAGGAGCTGGCCGACGTCAAGGGTTTCCCGGCCCGGCGCGAGGAAGCGAAGCAGCGCGGCAAGCTGCGCGGCCTCGGTTATTCGTGCTACATCGAGGCGTGCGGGCTGGCACCGTCGAACATCGCCGGCGCGCTCGGCGCGCGCGCGGGCCTGTTCGAGGTGGGCGAGATCCGCGTGCACCCGACCGGCACGGTGACGGTCTTCACCGGCTCGCACAGCCACGGCCAGGGGCACGAGACCACCTTCGCGCAGGTGGTGGCCGACCGCCTCGGGCTGCAGCTCGACCAGGTCGAGATCGTGCACGGCGACACCGGGCGCGTGCCGTTCGGCATGGGCACCTATGGCTCGCGCTCGCTGGCGGTGGGCGGCTCGGCCATCGTCAAGGCGCTCGACAAGATCGAGGCCAAGGCCAAGAAGATCGCCGCGCACCTGCTGGAGGCGTCGGACAGCGACATCGAGTTCAGCAACGGCGTGTTCCGCGTCGCCGGCACCGACCGCACCAAGACCTTCGGCGAGGTGGCGCTGAGCGCCTACGTGCCGCACAACTACCCGCTCGACAAGCTCGAGCCGGGCCTGAACGAGAACGCGTTCTACGACCCGACCAACTTTACCTACCCGTCCGGCGCCTATGTGTGCGAGGTCGAGGTCGATCCCGACACCGGCGCGTCGCAGGTGGTCAAGTTCACCGCGGTCGACGACTTCGGCAACATCATCAACCCGATGATCGTCGAGGGCCAGGTGCACGGCGGCATCGGCCAGGGGCTGGGCCAGGCCATGCTGGAGCAGTGCGTCTACGACAACGACAGCGGCCAGCTGCTGACCGGCTCGTACATGGACTACGCCATGCCGCGCGCCGGCGACCTGCCCGACTTCACCGTCGAGACCGCCAGCGGCACGCCGTGCACGCACAACCCGCTGGGCGTGAAAGGCTGTGGCGAGGCCGGCGCGATCGGCTCGCCGCCGGCGTTCATCAACGCGCTGGTCGACGCGCTGTCGCCGCTCGGCGTGAAGGACGTGCAGATGCCCGCCACGCCGCATCGCGTGTGGCAGGCGATCCAGGCCGCGCAGGCCCGGCCGTGATCCAACCGCACCGCAAAGGAAACCGACATGTACGCATTCAACTTTGAACGCGCCGCGGATGCCCAGGCGGCGGTGGCCAGGCTCAAGGCCGATCCCGACGCCAAGTTCCTCGGCGGCGGCCAGAGCCTGCTGGCGGCGATGAAGCTGCGGCTGGCCTCGCCTTCCACGCTGGTCGACGTGGCACGCATCCCCGGCATGGCCGAGATCCGCGTCGAAGGCAATGAAGTGGTCATCGGCGCCGCCGCGCGCCATGCCGACGTGGCCGAGAACGACGCGGTGCGCCAGCGCATCCCGGCGCTGGCGGCACTGGCCGGCGGCATCGGCGACCGGCAGGTGCGCGCGATGGGCACCATCGGCGGCGCGCTCGCCAATGACGATCCGGCGGCAGACTACCCGGCCGGCGTGCTGGGACTGGGCGCGACCGTGGTCACCGACCGCCGCACCATCGCGGCCGACGACTTCTTCAAGGGGCTCTACGAGACCGCGCTGGAAGCGGACGAGCTGATCACCGCCGTACGCTTCCCGATCCCGGACCAGGCCGCCTACGTCAAGTTCGCCAACCCGGCGTCGCGTTTCGCGCTGGTGGGCGTGCTGGTGGCGCGCACCGGCAACGCGGTGCGCGTGGCGGTCACCGGAGCCGCCGACAGCGTGTTCCGGTGCCAGCCGCTGGAGCAGGCGTTGTCAGCGGACTTCAGCGCGCAGGCGGCGCGCGGGGTGAAGGTCGATGCGGGACGTCTGAACAGCGACCTGCATGGGTCGGCGGAGTACCGGGCGCATTTGCTTCCGGTGCTGGCGGCGAGGGCGGTGGAGGCGGCGGTGAAGGGGTAGAGTTTCTCCCTTGACCGCATGTTGTCTCCCCTCTCCCGCGCGCGGGAGAGGGGTTGGGGGAGAGGGCCGGCGTTTCCACGCAGTGAGCGCCGTCGCAGTTGCCAGCGCCCGCCCTCTCCCCCGCCCCTCTCCCGCAAGCGGGCGAGGGGAGCAAACCGCTGGCGTGCGAGGCGCGTCGGCACACAAGAACGCGCCCATGCTCCCCACCTCCATCGACCACACCCTCGCCCAGCTCGAACACCAGCAATACTTCGCCGACCGCGAAACCGCCACGGTGCTCTACCTCGCGCTGCGCATGCAGCGGCCGTTGTTCCTCGAGGGCGAGCCCGGCGTCGGCAAGACCGCACTGGCGCAGGCCATGGCCGGCGCGCTCGGCACGCGGCTGCTGCGGCTGCAGTGCTATGAAGGCCTCGATGCCGCCAGCGCGCTGTACGAATGGGACTATCCGCGCCAGATCATGGCGCTGCGCCTGGCCGAGGCGCGCGGCGAGCGGCCCGAGGCGCAATCGCTGTACCACGACGACTTCCTGCTCAAGCGCCCGCTGCTGGAAGCGCTGCTGCCCGATCCCGCCGCGCCGCAGGTGCCGCGCGTGCTGCTGATCGACGAGATCGACCGCGCCGACGAACCCTTCGAAGCCTTCCTGCTCGAGATCCTGTCCGAATTCCAGGTCTCGATCCCGGAAATCGGCGTGATCCGCGCCGAGCAACCGCCGTTGATCGTGATCACCTCCAACCGCACGCGCGAAGTCCATGACGCGCTCAAGCGCCGCTGCCTGTACCAATGGGTGGGCTATCCGGAGCGCGACCGCGAGCTGCAGATCGTCGCGGCGCGCGCGCCCGAGGCCGCGGCAGCGCTGCAGGTGCAGGCGATCGATTTCGTGCACCGGCTGCGCGGCATCGACCTGTTCAAGGCGCCCGGCATCGCCGAGGCCATCGACTGGTGCCGTGCGCTGGCCGCGCTGGGCACCACCGAGCTCGACCCGCAGTCCGTGCGCGATACGCTGGGCGTGCTGCTCAAGTACCAGGACGACCTGGCGCGCGTCGACGGCCCCACCGTGGCGGAATTGCTGGCGGGCGCCACGCCCGGAGGCTGAGCCGTGCCGATGCTGCACGCCGGCGCGCGCCGCGGCGGTCCGCAAGCGGGACTGCCGGTGCTGGCGCGCAACGTCACCCACTTCATGCGCCTGCTGCGCGACGGCGGCTTTGCGCTGTCGCCGGCGCACGCGGTCGATGCACTGACCGCACTGCGGCTGGTCGATATCGGCCAGCGCGACGAAGTGCGCGCCGCGCTCGCGGCGCTGGTGCTGTCCGGCCCCGACCAGCGGCCGCTGTTCGATGCGGCCTTCGACCTGTTCTGGCGCGACCCCGACTGGGAAGGCAAGCTGCGCGCGTTGCTGCTGCCGCGCGTCGACGCGGGCACGCCGCCGCCGAAGCGCAGCAACCGTCTTGCCGATGCGCTGGCCGCGCGCCAGCCCGACACGCCGGCGCGCCCGGCGCAGGCCGAAGCGGAGCGCATCCACGTGCCCCTGACTTTCTCCGACCAGGAACGGCTGGCCCAGCGCGATTTCGAGACCCTGACCGCGCAGGAATGGCGCGCGCTGCAGCACCTGGTGCGCACGCGCCGCGCCCGCCTGGCGCTGCAGCGCACGCGCCGGCTGCGCGCCGCCACCTGCGGCACCCACGCCGACCTGCGCGCCAGCGCGCGCCTGGCGGTGCGCCAGCACGGCGAATGGCTGCGCTGGAAATTCCGCAAGCATGCCGAGCGCAAGCCGCCGCTGGTGCTGCTGCTCGATATCTCCGGATCGATGAGCCAGTACTCGCGCGCGGTGCTGTACTTCTGCCACGCGCTGATGCAGTCGCGCGAGCGGCTGGCGGTGTTCCTGTTCGGCACGCGGCTGACCAACATCACCCGCTCGCTGCGCGAACGCGACCCGGACGAGGCCGTCGCCGTCATCACCGGCCAGGTGCGCGACTGGGCCGGCGGCACCCGCATCGGCGCCGCGCTGGCGAGCTTCAACCGCCACTGGGCGCGGCGCACGCTGTCCGGGCGCGCCACCGTGCTGCTGGTCACCGACGGCCTCGACCACGAGCAGATCGACCTGCTGGGCGAAGAGATGGCGCGCCTGCGCCGCTTTGCGCACCGCATCGTCTGGCTCAATCCGCTGCTGCGCTACCCCGGCTTCACGCCGCAGGCGCGTGGCGTGCAGGCCATCCTGCCGCACGTCGACGCGCTGCGACCGGCCCATAACCTGGACAGCCTGCTAGCGCTCGAGTCGCTGCTGTCCGACCATGGCGGCCCGGCCCGGGCCGCCGCTCCCGCCATTCCCGCCAGTCCCGCCATTCCCGCCACGCCCTACAAGGAAGCCCCGCCATGGAAATGAACCAGAGCCAGCGCCTGCCGGTCCCGCAGCAGGTGGCATGGGAAGCGCTCAACGACACCGAGCTGCTCAAGCAATGCATCCCCGGATGTGAGAGTATCGAGCCCGACGGCGACCACGCCTACCTGCTGGCCATGACGGCCGCGGTGGGCCCGGTCAAGGCGCGCTTCAAGGGCCGCATGGCGCTGGAAGACATCCAGGCGCCCGACAGCTACACCATCCGTTTCGACGGCCAGGGTGGCGCGGCGGGCTTCGGCAAGGGCAGCGCCCGGGTCCGGCTGGAACCAGACGGCGATGAAACTGTCCTGACCTATACCGTCAACGCCCAGGTGGGGGGCAAGATCGCACAGATCGGCTCGCGGCTGGTGGACGCCGCGGCACGCAAGATGGCTGACACCTTCTTTGCGCGCTTTACCGAGGCCGTCTCCCCTGACGCCACAGACAGCACGCCAGCGGCCGAGGGCGCCCCCGCCGCAGCCGCCGGCGATAACTCCGATAACGAACCGACAGAGCAAGCGAAGCGGAAACGATCATGGACAGCGTGGATCTCGAAGTCCTGAAGAACAGCGTGCAGTGGCAGCAGCAAGGCCATCGCGTGCTGCTGGTGACGGTGGTGCGGACCTGGGGCTCGTCGCCCCGCCCCGAAGGTGCGATGCTGGCCGTGCGCGACGACGGCCTGGTGGTGGGCTCGGTCTCGGGCGGCTGCATCGAGGACGACATCATCGACCGCGTGCGCCGCCAAGGCATCACCTCGGACCGCCCCGAAGCGATCAAGTACGGCATCAGCGCCGAGGAAGCCCACCGCTTCGGGCTGCCGTGCGGCGGCACCATCGAGCTGGTGGCCGAGCCGCTCAAGCCGGCCAGCGGCATCGCCGAACTGCTCGATGCGGTGGAAAACGGCCGCCTGGTCGCGCGCACGCTCGACATGGCCACCGGCGTGGCCACGCTGGGCCCGGCCAATGCGACCGACGGGCTGGCGTTCGACGGCAAGACCCTGCTCACCATCCACGGCCCGCGCTACCGCATGCTGGTGATTGGCGCCGGTCAGCTGTCCAAGTACCTGTGCCAGATCGCGGTGGGCCTGGGCTTCCAGGTCACCGTCTGCGACCCGCGCGAGGAATACACCGAGACCTGGGACATCCCCGGCGTGACCATGGTGCGGACCATGCCGGACGACACCGTCACCGACATGAAGCTGGACGAGCGCTGCGCGGTGATCGCGCTGACGCACGACCCCAAGCTCGACGACCTGGCGCTGATGGAAGCGCTGCGCACCCGCGCCTTCTATGTGGGTGCGCTGGGTTCGCGCCGCAACAACCAGGCGCGGCGCGAACGGCTCAAGGAATTCGACCTGACCGAGCTGCAGCTGGCGCGCCTGCACGGCCCCGTGGGCATCTATATCGGCAGCCGCACGCCGCCGGAGATCGCGATCTCGATCCTGGCCGAGGTGATCGCGGCCAAGAACCATGTCTCGCTGCCCGACATCCTGCAGGTGGAAGGCGCCAAGGCCGCGCGCGAGATGGCCGCCAGCACCGGCAGCAGCTGCGACGTGGCGCCCGATCCTGCCTGACGACCCCGCGAGTGCCGCCATGACCGCCGCCCCCAACGCTCCCCTGCTCCGCACCGACCTGCCCACCGGCATCCTGCTGGCCGCAGGCTTCGGCCGCCGCTTCGATGCCGCCGGCAAGCGCAACAAGCTGCTCGAGCTCCTTCCCGGCGGCCGCACCGTCGCCTGGCGCAGCGCCCGCACGCTGGCCGCGGCCTTGCCGGAATCGATCGCCGTGATCCGCCCGGGCAACCCGGCACTGGCGCAAGAACTGCGCCGCGGCGGCTGCCGCGTACTGGAAGCACCGGAGGCCGAAGCCGGCATGGGCGCGGCGCTGCGCGCCGCGGTGGCGGCCACGCCGGAGGCGCGCGGCTGGGTGGTGGCGCTGGCCGACATGCCGTGGCTGCCGATGGAACTGATCCGCGCGGTGGCGCTGACGATCACCTCGCCCGATACCATCGCCGCGCCGTGGCGCAACGGGCAACGGGGTCATCCGGTCGGCTTCGGCGCGGCCTGGCGGGAGGCCTTGCTGGAACTGGACGGCGACGAAGGCGCGCGCGCGCTGCTGAAGGACAAGCCGGTGACGCGGATCCTGACGGAAGAAGAGGGAGCGTTCCGGGATATCGATACGCCGGCGGATTTGCGCTGAGGCTGGGGCGCGTCGCACCCCGCTGGTATGCTCCCCTCTCCCGCAAGCGGGAGAGGGAGTACGCAAGCGGGAGTTTGGGGGCTTCAGGCAACGTCGCCGCTGCGGTTCTTTGAAAGCCAACTCAGCCGCCTCCGTCCTGCCCCTCGGCCAGCTCCGTCGTCTTCACCGCCATGATGAAATCATTCCGGTGCAGCCCCTTGATCTTCTTCGTGCGCCACGACACCGTTGCATGTCCCCAGCCAAAGCTGATCTCGGGATGATGCCCCTGCGCCTCGGCCAGTTCGCCGACGCCGTTCACGAACGCCAGCGCCTGCGCGAAATTGCCGAAGGTGAAGCGCCGTTCGAGCCGCGTCGCGCCATCGGCCAGCTCCCAGCCGGGCGCCTGCTGCAGCAGGGCCTCGGCCTCATCGGGCGTCAGTGGCGGCACGCCGCCGCGGCAAGGCGTGCACGATTGCGCTGCCAGGTTTTCGCTCATGGTCTCGCTCCCCGACCGAACGCGCCGTGCCTTATGCGCCCTCGGTCTCGGTCAATGCGCGCAGATATTCACGGCTCCACCAGTGCACATCCTGCGCGCGGATGCGCTCCAGCAGTTTCTGGTGCCGCTGCTGGCGCTCGGCCAGCGGCATGTGCAAGGCCTGCTGGATCGCCTGCGCGGTGGCGCGCGTGTCGTAGGGATTCACCAGCAGTGCCTCGCGCAGCTGCTCGGCCGCGCCGGCAAAGCGCGACAGCACCAGCACGCCCGGGTCTTCGGGATCCTGCGCGGCGATGAACTCCTTGGCCACCAGGTTCATGCCGTCGCGCAGCGGCGTCACCAGCGCCACGCGGCTGGCGCGGCACAGGCCCGGCAGCCGCTTGCGCGCGGTGGTGCGGTGGATATAGCGCACCGGCATCCAGTCCAGCTCACCGAATTCGCCGTTGATCGATCCGCTCAGCTGCTCCATCTCGCGGCGCAGGTCGACATAGGCGTCGACCGATTCGCGCGAGGGCGCGGCAATCTGCACCAGCGTTGCGCTCGAGCGGTTCTCGGGGTACTCGGCCAGCAGCCGGTAGAACGCCTTGAGCCGCTGCGGCAGGCCCTTGGAGTAGTCGAGCCGGTCGATGCCCAGCAGCAGCCGGCGGCGCGCGTACTGCGCGCACATCATCTCGTAGGTTTCCTGCGCTTCCTCGCCGCGGCCCAGTTCCATGAACTCGTCGACGTCGATGCCGATCGGGAACGCCTGCGCCCGCACCGTGCGGTGGAAGGCGCGGTAGCGATGCTCGCCCATCGGCTCGGCCTGCGCCTCGGCCTGCACGTAGCGCGAGAAATGCTCGACGTCGGCATGGCTCTGGAAGCCGAGCAGGTCGTAGGCAAAGAGCGCGCGCATCAGCCACTCGTGCTGCGGGATCGCGGCCAGGATCAGCGGCGGCGGCAGCGGCACGTGCAGGAAGAAGCCGATCTTCTGGCCGCAGCCGATCGCGCGCAGCTCGGAAGCCAGGGGGATCAGGTGGTAGTCGTGGATCCAGATGATGTCGTCGGGCTGCAGCAGCGGCGCCAGCTTGCGCGCGAACAGCTGGTTCACGCGCCGGTAGCCGTTGAGGAAGTTGGAATCGAAATCCGCCAGGTCGAGCCGGTAGTGGAACACCGGCCACAGCACGCCGTTGCTGTAGCCCAGGTAATAGGCGTCATGGTCCTCGCGGCTCAGGTCGACCGTGGCCAGCGTGACGTTGCCGGCCTGCTGCAGATGCAGGTCGCCTTCGCCGGGGGTCCCGCCCTGGGCGGTTTCCATCGCCTTGCCGCTCCAGCCGAACCACAGGCCGCCGGTCTGGCGCAGCGCTTCGGAAAGCGCGACGGCAAGGCCCCCCGCGGCCACGTTGCGGGGATCTGCGACCCGGTTGGATACCGCTACAAGTCTTGGCATAAATCTTTTTCTTGGTCCCTTGTTGTTTGCGTAGTCGCTGCCTGCCGTGCCCGGGCTGCCGCGCCGCGTTCCAGGCTCAGATCACCGTGTCCCACGGCGCCGACAGCCGCATGGCGCCATTGATCAGGCCCACCATCGAATAGGTCTGCGGGAAATTGCCCCACATCTCGCCGGTCACCGGATGGGTATCCTCGGACAGCAGCCCGAGCGGATTGCGCGCGGCCAGCATGGCCTCGAAGATTTCGCGCGCTTCGTCGCGGCGGCCGATGCGCGCGAGCGCGTCGATGCGCCAGAAGGTGCAGATGTTGAAGGCGGTCTCGGGCTTGCCGAAATCGTCCGGCGCCTCGTAGCGGCGCATGTAGGGGCCATCGCACAGCGTGGTCTCCAGCGCCTTGACGGTGGCGATGAAGCGCGGGTCGCGCGGGTCGATGAAGTTGACCTCGGCCATCAGCAGCACGCTGGCATCCAGTTCGCGCCCGCCGAAGCTTTCGGCGAAGGCCTGGCGCGATTCGCTCCAGGACTCGGCCAGGATGCGTTCCTTCATGCGGTGGGCGTGGCCGTGCCAGTACGCGGCACGTTCGGGCAGCACCAGCTTTTCGGCCACCTTGGCGAGCCGGTCGCAGGCGGCCCAGCTCATCAGCGCCGACGAGGTGTGCACGCGCGCGCGCGTGCGCAGCTCCCACATGCCGGCGTCGGGTGTGCCGAACACCCGCACCGCCTGCTCGCCCACCGCTTCCAGGCGGCCGAATTCGGCCGGGCCGCCGCGATGCAGCAGCCGGTGGTCATGGAAGGCCTGCGCCGCGCCCAGCACCACGTTGCCATAGACATCATGCTGGAAGTGCTCCTGCGCCTGGTTGCCGACCCGCACCGGCCCCATGCCGCGATAGCCAGGCAGGTGGTCGAGCATGCTTTCGGGCAGCTCGCGCTCCAGGCCGATGCCGTACAGCGGCTGGATATGGCCGTCCTGCGACTGCATCACCACGTTGGAGAGCCAGCGCAGGTAGTCCTCCATGGTGCCGACCTCGGACAGGCTGTTGAGCGCGCGCACCACGAAAAACGCGTCGCGCAGCCAGCAGAAGCGGTAGTCCCAGTTGCGGCCGCTGCCCGGCGCTTCCGGAATGCTGGTGGTCATGGCCGCGACGATGGCGCCGGTCTCTTCGTACAGCGACATCTTCAGCGTGATCGCGGCGCGGATCACCGCGTCCTGCCATTCGCGCGGCACCGCCAGGCGGCGGCTCCACAGGCGCCAGTAGGCCGTGGTTTCCTGTTCGAAGTCGCGCGCGGTTTCCTCGACGCCGTGCGCCAGCGTCTCGTCCGGGCCGAGGATGAAGTTATGGCCGCGCGTGACCAGGAACGGCGTGTGCGACAGCACATAGGCCAGCGGCGCGTCGGTGGTCATGCGCAGGGTCATGTCGTCGCCGATGTAGCGCACGTGGCTGCTGCCGCGCGTCATCTGCGGCGCCTTGCGGCCCCATTCGAAGCGCGGCGCCACCACCACGCGCACGCGCGGCGCGCCGCGCACCGGGCGGATGCGGCGGATCAGCGTGGTCGGGCGGAAGTAGCGCCCCAGCCGAAAAAAGCGCGGGGCGAAATCGGTGATCTCGAGGCAGTTGCCGTGGATGTCCGTCAGCCGCGTGCGCAGCACCGCGGTATTGGGCTCATACCATTGCCGCGACGAATGGAAGTCCTCGATCTCGATCGAGAAATGGCCGGCGTTCTCGCTCGGATCGAGCAAGGCATTGAATACCGGATCGCCGTCGAAGCGCGGCAGGCAGGACCAGACGATGCGTCCGCGGCAGTCGACCAGCGCCGAAATGGCGCAATTGCCGATCATGCCAAGCGACAGCGATGGGTTGGCGAAGCGCGTGCCGCCGTCCACGGTGCGGTTGACGCCTTCGGCGGGCGGCTTGCCCAGTTCTCCGGGGCTGCTCGGGTTGGTCACGGGATCTCCCTCACGATGTGGTTGGGCGCCGGCCCGGGCCTGGCCCGGCCTCGTGGGGCACGGCGCGCGGTGCGCTGGCGCCTGCGGCTGACGACAGCGCATGCGCCGAGCGGTGCAGCCAGCTGCGCAGCGCCGCCGGACCGGGCACGCTCACGGCGGCGACGGTCTCGCGCTGGCCCACCAGCACGCCCAGCCCGCCGAGCTTGCGCACCGCGGCGAAGCCGGGTTCGTCGGTCATGTCGTCGCCGGCAAAGAGCGGCACGCGCTCGGCAAAGGGCGCGGCCTTCATGAAGGCCGCGATGGCATCGCCCTTGTCGACGCCGGCCGGCTTGATCTCGACCACCATCTTGCCGGGCAGCGCTTCCAGGCCGACGGCATGGCGCAATACGTCAGTGACCGCGGCATCGACAATGCCGGCCAGCTCGGGCGCCTGCCGGTAGTGGATCGCGACCGCGACCGACTTGCGCTCCAGCCGCAGCGCCGGGTAGGCGCGCACCAGCGCTTCCAGGTGGGGAATCAGCGGTTCGAGTCCGGGGGCATGAGTCTTGGACACCATGCCGCCGTCGGTGCGGAATTCGGCGCCGTGGATGCCGGCCGCGGGCAATTGCAGCGGCTGCAGGAAGTGGTCGAGTTCGACGATCGGCCGTCCCGAGATGACGGCCAGCGCGCCGTCCAGCCGCTGGTACAGCGTGCGCAGCGTGCCGACCAGTTCTGGTTCGACCTGCACCAGTTCGGGCCGCGGGGCCAGGTCGGCCAGCGTGCCGTCGAAGTCGAGAAACAGGGCGGTATTGGGTTCGATTAGCGGTAGCTGTGGCATCGCGTTAAACCGTAACACGTCGTTTTGACCGGCGTCCACCGGGCGCCGTCCTACATGCCGCAAGCGCAACCCGGCGCCGATGCAAGCCTGGCGCCGGCCCGGCGCCCTGCGTGCACGGCCCCGAGTGAATGCCGATCCACTCCGCAGCCGCGGCGCACGCGGCGCGACGCCCCATGCCGGGCGGCGGCTGCGCCGCCCCGGTCCGGTACGCCAGGCCGGCATCCTTTATCATTGACGGTTTCCGCCAGAATTTCCCGGCTTTTTTGCGCGCCCGCTGCGCGCCTGCCGGCCAGCCCCGAGACCATGACCCGCCAGTCCGCCGCCCGACCCGATTATTTGAAGAAGATCCTGACCGCCAAGGTCTATGACGTGGCGCAGGAGACCGAACTGACTTATGCGCACCAGCTGTCGGCGCGCACCGGCAACTCGGTCTGGTTCAAGCGCGAGGACACCCAGCCGGTCTTTTCCTTCAAGCTGCGCGGCGCGTACAACAAGATGGCCTCGCTCACGCCGGAAGAACTGAAGCGCGGCGTGATCGCCGCGTCGGCCGGCAACCACGCGCAAGGCGTGGCGCTGGCGGCGGCCCGGCTGCAATGCAAGGCCATCATCGCCATGCCGGTGACCACGCCGCAGGTGAAGATCGACGCCGTGCGCGAGCGCGGCGGCCAGTGGGTCGAGATCATGCTGCACGGCGAGTCCTACAGCGACGCGTACAACCACGCCGCGGTGCTGGAGAAAAAGCACAAGCTGACCTTCATCCACCCGTTCGACGACCCCGAGGTGATCGCCGGCCAGGGCACCATCGCCATGGAGATCCTGCGCCAGCACCCGGGCCCGATCCACGCCGTGTTCGTCGCCATCGGCGGCGGCGGGCTGATCTCCGGCATCGCGGCGTACATCAAGGCGGTGCGTCCCGAGATCAAGGTCATCGGCGTGCAGACGGTGGACTCGGACGCGATGAAGCGCTCGGTCGATGCCGGCAAGCGCATCGAACTGAAGGAAGTGGGCCTGTTCTCGGACGGCACCGCGGTCAGGCTGGTCGGCAAGGAGACCTTCCGCATCACGCGCGAACTGGTCGACGACATCATCCTGTGCGATACCGACGCGATCTGCGCGGGCGTGAAGGACGTGTTCCAGGACACCCGCAGCATCCTCGAGCCGGCCGGCGCGCTGGCGGTGGCGGGCCTGAAGGCGTACGCCGAGCGCGAGAAGCTCAAGGGCCAGCACCTGGTGGCGATCGCCTGCGGCGCCAACATGAATTTCGACCGCCTGCGCTTTGTCGCCGAGCGCGCCGAAGTGGGCGAGGCCCGCGAGGGCGTGTTCGCCGTGACCATCCCGGAAGAGCGCGGCAGCTTCAAGCGCTTCTGCGAGCTGGTGGGCACGCGCAACGTGACCGAGTTCAATTACCGCATCGCCGACACCAGCATGGCGCATATCTTCGTGGGCGTGCAGATCGCCAGCCGCGCCGAGAACGACAAGATCGCCGCCAGCTTCCGCAAGCATGGCTTCGACACGCTCGACCTGTCCAACGACGAACTCGCCAAGCAGCATATCCGCTACATGGTGGGCGGGCGCTCGGCGCTGGCGCATGACGAACTGCTGTACCGCTTCGAGTTCCCGGAGCGGCCGGGCGCGCTGATGAAGTTCCTGTCGAGCATGAGCCCGAACTGGAACATCAGCCTGTTCCACTACCGCAACCAGGGCGCCGACACCTCCAACATCCTGGTCGGCATCCAGGTGCCGAAGAACGAGAAGCGCGCCTTCCGCGCCTTCCTTTCGACGCTGGGTTACGTACACTGGGACGAGACCGACAACCCGGTGTACAAGCTGTTCCTGTCCTGATCCCGCCGAGCGCGCCATGAGCCTTCCCGAACACTCGCCGCTGGGCAAGCCCTCGGCCTACAAGACCGAGTACGACGCCACCCTGCTGTTCCCGATCCCGCGCCAGCCAAAGCGCACCGAGATCGGCCTGCCCGAGGGCAAGCCGGTGCCGTTCTTCGGCGTCGATATCTGGAACGCGTACGAGCTGTCGTGGCTGAACCTGAAGGGCAAGCCGCAGGTGGCGCTGGCCACCTTCATCATCCCGTCGGACACGCCCAATATCGTCGAGTCCAAGTCGTTCAAGCTCTACCTGAACTCGTTCAACCAGACCCGGATCGCTTCGCCCGAAGCGCTGCAGCAGCTGCTGCACCACGACCTGTCCGAAGCCACCGGCGGCACCGTGCAGGTGCGGCTGGTGACCGAAGCCGAGCTTGGCACGCAGAAGATGGGCGAGCTCGACGGCCTGCTGCTCGACCGCCTCGACATCGAAGTGGACCGCTACGAGCCCGCGCCGGAACTGCTCAGCGCCGACCAGGAAGAAACCCCGGTGGAAGAAACGCTGGTATCGCACCTGCTCAAGTCGAACTGCCTGGTCACCGGCCAGCCCGACTGGGGCAGCGTGCAGATCCGCTACGTCGGCGCGCCGATCAACCAGGAAGGCCTGCTCAAGTACCTGATCTCGTTCCGCAACCACAACGAGTTCCACGAACAATGCGTCGAGCGCATCTTCATGGACGTGATGCGCCAGTGCAAGCCGGTCAAGCTGGCGGTGTATGCGCGCTATACGCGGCGTGGCGGGCTGGATATCAATCCGTTCCGCACCAACTTCAATACGGCGTGGCCGGATAACAAGAGGAATGCGCGGCAGTAGTGTTCAACTGCCGCGTGTTTTCTCCCCTCTCCCGCACGCGGGAGAGGGGACCGGCCTGCGCCATGTGGGGCCGCAACGTTGCTTGCTGGCCTCCCGTTCATATCCCCTGAACCTACTTTTGCCCTCAGGCGCCTCCGACGCGCGCCCAAGTTGTAACCGTCCTTGAATTAATTAACGAGAAAATTAATATACCTGAGACACCCACCCGCCAACCCAGCCACCATGCCCCGCAAACCCGCTTCCAAGCCACCCCGCCGCAGCCCCGGCCGCCCGGCGGCGGGCCAGCCGGGCCAACGCGAGCGCATCCTCGACGCGGCCACCGATCTGTTTTCGCGGCAAGGCGTGGCAGGCACGCCGGTCAAGGCCATCGCGACGCTGGCGGGCGTCACCCCGGCGCTGGTGCACTACTACTTCGGCGACCGCGACCTGCTGCTCGATGCCGTGATCGAGGAGAAGGTGCAGCCGCTGGTGGCCCGCTTCTTTGCCGGCACCCCATCGGACCATGAGCCGCTGGCGATGCTGGTCGGCATCGCCACCCGGCTGATCCGCGCGGTCGCGGAGGCGCCGTGGTTCCCGGGCCTGTGGATCCGCGAAGTGGCCAGCGATGACGGCGCGTTGCGCGAGCGCGTGCTCAAGCGCTTTGCGCTGGAACGCGCCGGCGCGCTGATGGCGCCACTGGCGGCGGCCATCACGGGCGGGCAACTCAACCCCGGCCTCGAGCCGGCGCTGGTGGTGCCGTCGCTGATCGGGCTGACGCTGTTGCCGCTGGCCACCACGCATATCTGGCGCCGGCTGCCCGGCGCCGAGGCGGTCGATACGGACGCGCTGGTGCGCCATGTCACGGCGCTGCTGACCCATGGGCTCTCGCCCGCGGCGGCAACGGCAAGTCCGAAGACACCCGCAGCCGCCGCCAGACGGCAGGGCCGCACAGCCAGGCATTCCCCGGAGTCCGCATGAACCACGCTGCTTCCACCCCTTGTGCGCGGCCGCGCACGGCGCTGCGCGGCACTGCCCTGCTCGGTGCCGCGCTGCTCGGTGCCACGCTGCTTGCCGCTTGCGGCAACGCGCGCACCGATACCTGGCAAGGTTATGTCGAAGGCGAATTCGTCAGCGTGGCCTCGCCTTTCGCCGGGCGCCTCGACACGCTCTCGGTGCAACGCGGCCAGCAGGTCGCGCAGGGCGCGGCGCTGTTCGCGCTCGAAGCCGACGACGAGCGCGCCGCGCGCCAGCAGGCCGCAGACCAGCTGCGCGCCGCCGAAGCCACGCTGCAGGACCTGAAGACCGGCAAGCGCCCGCTCGAAGTCGCGGTCAGCCGGGCCCAGCTGGCGCAGGCGCAGGCCCAGGCGCAACGCAGCGCCGCCGCGCTGCGGCGCGACCAGCGCCAGTTCGAGATCGGCGGCATCGCCCAGGCGCAGCTCGACGAATCGCGCGCCCAGGCCAGCAGCGACGCCGCGCGCGTGCGCGAGCTGCAGCGCGATATCGACGTGGCGCGCCTGCCGGGCCGCGAGGCGCAGCAGGCGGCCCAGGCCGCGCAGGTCGCCGCCGCGCGCGCCGCGCTGGCGCAGGCGCAGTGGAAGCTGTCGCGCAAGACCGTGGCCGCCACGCAGGCCGGACTGGTCTACGACGTGCCCTACCGCCTGGGCGAATGGGTGCCGGCCGGCAGCCCGGTGGTGCGCATGCTGCCGCCGGGCAATGTCAAGGTGCGCTTCTATGTGCCGGAAACCGTGGTGGGCGCACTGCGCAACGGCCAGGCGGTACAGGTGCGCTGCGACGGCTGCGCCGCGCCGGTGGCCGCCACCATCAGCTACGTCGCCAACGAGGCCGAGTACACGCCGCCGGTGATCTACAGCAACGAGACCCGGCGCAAGCTGGTGTTCCTGGTCGAGGCGCGCCCGTCGGCCGCCGATGCGCCCAAGCTGCGGCCCGGCCAGCCGGTGGAAGTGGTGCGGCAATGAACACGACCGCCAACGGCAGCGGCCTCGCCATCGACGTGCGCGGGCTGAACAAGCACTTCGGCGACAAGCATGTGGTCAATGACCTCAGCATGCAGGTCGCGCGCGGCGAGATCTTCGGCTTCCTCGGCCCCAATGGCAGCGGCAAGACCACCTCGATCCGCATGATGTGCGGGCTGCTGACGCCGGACTCCGGCGCGGGCACCTGCCTGGGCTATGACATCCTGACCGAGTCCGACGAGATCAAGCGCCGCGTCGGCTATATGACGCAGAAGTTCTCGTACTGGGACGACCTGTCGATCCGCGAGAACCTGGACTTCGTCGCGCGCGTGTACGGCATGCCCAACCGGCGCGAGGCCGTCGAGCGCGCGCTCGAAGACCTGGGCCTGGCAACGCGCTCGGCGCAGCTGGCCGGCGCGCTGTCGGGCGGCTGGAAGCAGCGCCTGGCGCTGGCGGCATGCCTGCTGCACCAGCCCGAGCTGCTGCTGCTCGACGAACCCACCGCCGGCGTCGACCCCAAGGCGCGGCGCGAGTTCTGGGAGCAGTTGCACCAGCTGGCCGCGCGCGGCATCTCGGTGCTGGTCAGCACGCACTACATGGACGAGGCCGAGCGTTGCCACAAGCTGGCCTATATCGCCTACGGCAGGCTGCTGGCGCAGGGCACCGCCGATGAAGTGGTGGCAAGCCAGAACCTGTCGACCTGGAGCGTCGAAGGCGACGACCTCGCGGCGCTGTCGGCGCAGCTGCAGGGCGCGCCGGGCGTGGAGCAGACCGTGGCCTTCGGCACCGCGCTGCACGTGACCGGGCGCGATGCGCAGGCGCTGGCCGACACGCTCGCGCGCCTGGCCGGCCCGGGCCGGCGCATCGAGCAGGCCCAGACCAGCCTGGAAGACGTGTTCATCCACATGATGAGCGGCGCCGAGGACAACATGGCGCGCAAGACGAAGGAGGCGCCATGACGCCCGCCTCGGCGCGCTTCTCGTGGCAGCGCTGGTGGAGCATCGTGCTGAAGGAGTTCCTGCAGCTGCGGCGCGACCGCGTCACCTTCGGCATGATCGTCGGCCTGCCGATCATGCAGCTGCTGCTGTTCGGCTTTGCCATCAACACCGATCCGCGCCAGCTGCCGACCGCGGTGATCGCCGCCGACCAGAGCGAGTTCACGCGCACGTTCGTCGCCAGCATGGCGCAGTCGACCTACTTCCGGCTGGTCGGCACGCTGCCCGACGAGCGCGCCGGGCGCGAGGCGCTGATGAAGGGCGAGGTGCAGTTCGTGCTGACCATCCCGCCCGATTTCACGCGGCGGCTGCTGCGCGGCGAGCGCCCCGCGCTGCTGGTCGAGGCCGACGCCACCGACCCCTCCGCCACCGGCCAGGCCATCGCCGCGCTGGCGCAGCTGCCCTACCGCGTCGCCGCGCACGACCTGAAGGGAGCGCTGGCGCCGCTGGCCGGCGGCAAGCCGCCGTTCGAGGTCCAGGTGCAGCGGCTCTACAACCCCGAGGGCATCACCCAGTACAACATCATTCCGGGGCTGATGGGCGTGATCCTGTCGATGACCATGGTGATGATGACCGGGCTGGCGATGACGCGCGAACGCGAGCGCGGCACCATGGAGAACCTGCTGGCCACGCCGGTGCGGCCGATCGAGGTGATGACCGGCAAGATCGTGCCGTACATCTTCATCGGCCTGATCCAGTCGACCATCGTGCTGCTGGCCGCGCGCTGGATCTTCAGCGTGCCCTTTGTCGGCTCGGTGCTGGCGGTGTACCTGGCGGCGCTGCTGTTCATCGCGGCCAACCTGACCGTGGGCATCACGCTGTCGTCGCTGGCGCAGAACCAGCTGCAGGCGATGCAGCTGACCTTCTTCTACTTCCTGCCCAACATCCTGCTGTCCGGCTTCATGTTCCCGTTTGCCGGCATGCCGGGCTGGGCGCAGGCGATCGGCAACATCCTGCCGATGACCTACTTCCACCGCATGGTGCGCGGCATCCTGCTCAAGGGCAACGGCTGGTTCGAGCTCTGGCCCAATGTATGGCCGATGGCGCTGTTTATCGTGGTGGTGATGGCGATCGCGGTGCGCTTCTACCGGCGCACGCTCGATTGAAGGAGCTGGCCATGCAACGACGACTCACGTCCCTGTTCGCCGCCGCGCTGCTGTGCGGCTGCGCGGTCGGTCCCGACTTCCGCGCGCCCGCGCCGGTCGACGATGCCGGCTACGTGCCGCGTCCGCAGCAGGTGGCGACCGTGGCGGCGGACGGCGCCGCGGACGGTGCAGACACGTCGGCCCAGTCCCACGCGCAGACGCTGGCTGCCGGCGCCGATGTCCCGGCGCAGTGGTGGACGCTGTTCCGCAGCCCGGCGCTGGACGCCACCATCCGCGCCGCGCTCGGGTCCAGCCCGACGCTGGCGCAGGCGCGTGCGCGGCTGCTCGAGGCCCAGGAGAACCTGGCCGCCCGCACCGGCGCGACGCGCTGGCCCGCCATCGATGCAAGGCTCGACACCACGCGCCAGCAGGTCGATTTCCAGTCGATGGGCATCACCGCCCTCCCCAGCCCCGGCCCGTTCACGCTGTACGGCGCGTCGGTGCAGGTGTCCTACGCACTGGACCTGTTCGGCGGCCAGCGGCGCGAGCTGGAAGCGCTGCAGGCGGTGGTGGACTACCAGCGCTACGAACTCGAGGCCGCGCGCCTGGCGCTGGCCGCCAACGTCGCCACCGCGGCCATCCGCGAAGCCGGCCTGCGCGCGCAGCTGGCCGATACCGCGGCGATGGTGGCGACGCAGCAGCGCCAGCTCGGCATCACCGAGGCGCGCCTGCGCGCGGGCGGCGTCGCGCGCGTCGAGGTGCAGCGCAGCCGCGCCGAGCTGGCGCAAACCCGGGCGCTGGTGCCGGCGCTGCAGCGCCAGCTCGATGCCACGCGGCACCAGCTTGCGGTCTACACGGGCCAGACCCCGGCCTCGGCCGCGCTGCCCGAGTTCCACCTGGACACGCTGTACCTGCCCGACACGCTGCCGGTCAGCCTGCCCGCCACGCTGGCGCGCCGCCGTCCCGATATCCGCGCGGCCGAGGCGCTGCTGCAACAGGCTTCGGCCAATATCGGCGTGGCCACCGCCAACCTCTATCCGCAAATCACGCTGAGCGCCAGTGGCGGCACGCAGGCCACCGCGGCGCGCGACTTGTTCAGCCGCCTCAACGTCTGGAGCCTGGCCGCGGGCCTGGTGCAGCCGGTGTTCCGCGGCGGCGAGCTGCAGGCGCGCAAGCGCGCGGCGGAAGCCGCGTATGAGCAAGCGCTGGCCGCGTACCGGCAAGCCGTGCTGCAGGGCCTGCAGAATGTCGCCGATGCACTGCGCGCGCTCGAAGCCGACGCCGCCGCGCTGCGTGAACGCGCCGACAGCGCGCGGCAGGCGCGCGCTACGCTGGCGGTAGTGTCGGAGCAGTACCGGCTCGGCGGCGTCAGCCAGCTGGCGCTGCTGGATGCCGAACGGCAATCGCGCCAGGCCGCGCTGGAACTGGCGCAGGCGCGCGCCGACCGGCTGGCGGATTCGGCGGCGCTGCTGCAGGCGTTGGGGGGTGGGTGGTGGGAGGAAGAAGCCGGCGCGATGGCGGCGGCGCCGCGGTAGCGGCGTTCCGGTCGGCGCTCAGGTCTTGTCGCTCTGCGTGTACCAGTAGGTGCGCTTGCGCTTGCCGGCGCTGGCGGGCTTCACTTCCTGGCCGCCCAGCGAAGACTTGTCGTCGCCGCCGCTGCCGCCCGCCTTGCCGCCGCCGATCAGCACCGGCACCAGCCGGGTCGAGCCATCGGTCTGCGTGACCGACACCATGCCGAATACCGGCGATGGGGGCAGCCCGCCGTTGTCGAAGGTGACATAGCGCGGCCCGTTGTTCATGCCCAGCCCGGTCAGGAACGACACCGCGTAGCCGCGCGCCACGCCCAGGTCGGGGTAGCAGGCGCCCGGCAGTACCTTGGAAGGCGTGTTGGTGCCGAAGTAGGTGTAGCCCGCCACGGTCAGCGGCGCATTGACCGCCTTCTCGCCGGCTTCGAGCGCGAGGTAAAAGCCGCTCGCCGTCGCCGTATCGCGGTAGGCCACGCTGGTCGCATCGACCAGATCGGCCTCCTTGATCGCTGCCCACGTTGCCGGCGGCTTGCCGTCGACGTTCGGGTCCTTGACCATGTAGAAGCGGTTGCGCACGTTCTGCGCCGCGCCCGGGGTCTGGCTCAGCGAATACAGCGGCTTCTCGCGGTCGCCCGAGGCGATCATCACCGCATCGTACTTGCCGGTGGCGACCACATCGGGCGGATAGAGGAACTTGCGCGCGTCGTTGGTGTTCACCGCGCCACCCAACTGGGCCAGCTTGGCGATGGTCCAGGTCGAGGGCACGTCGGTTGCCAGCGCGCCGAAGTCGATGCGCCAGATATTGCCGCCCACGTCGCCGACGTAAGCCTTGTCGGCGTAGCCATCGCCGTTGCGATCGACCACCGCAACGTCCGACGGGATCGCGCGGCTGTCGATGGTGACGCAGGTGCCCGTGGTAATGCCGGCGCAGCTGGCCAGCGCGGCCCAGACCACGTCGCCGCTCGCGGCGTCGAGCACGATCACGCCGCGGCCCTGCTGGTTGGTCGCGCCGGCATTGCCGCCCAGCGCGGGGTCCGAGTCTTCGCCGTCGGGGTCGTAGCCCGCGCCCATGATCAGCACGGGCTTCGGGTAGCCGCGCACGCGCATCACGCGCGGCTGCGACCAGGTCTGGCCTAGCTCCGGGATATCGGCGCTGGTCTTGCTCCACAGGTACTTGGGCTGCGCCGGATCGCTGACGTCGAGCGCATACACCAGCCGTCCGCCGCGCCGTGCGGTCAGGTAGATGGTCACTTCCGGCGTGGCCGGGTTGCTCAGGTTCTGGTAAACCGTGGTGGTGCCGTCGAAGAAATAGTCGCGCGGCGTGAACTGGACCTCGTCGGTGTCCTGCGGGCTGCCAGTCAGCCGCACCTCGGGCGCGTTGTTGTAGAGCCGCGCCAGCTTGCCGTAGAACTCGGGCGCGATAAAGCCCCACAGTTCGCCGCCGGCGCGGACCGTGCCGGCGCTGGTGGAAATCGCTCCGGTGCGGTTGCCGTTGACGGCGTGGAATACACCATCATTGGCGCCGTAGAACACCACCACGCCGGTGCTGCCGCCGTAGTCGACCACTACCGGGCGCGAGTGCAGCACGTCGCCGTGGATCGAGCCGCGCACCGTGACGTTGCCGCCGGGACCGGGCTCAGCCTCCTTCTTCGGGTCGGTGCCGGTCAACGCGGCAAAGACGTCCTTGCCGCGCACCCAGTCGATCATCTTGGCCACCTCGGCCGACGTGGTCTTCAGCAGCGACGGCCCGCTGCCCTCGGTCAGCGCCTTGTTGGCCGTATTGAAGGCGGCCAGCGGCGTGCCCTTGCTGCATTTGGCATCGGCGCAGGTCAGCAGCCGGCGCGCGCTCTGGCTGGTCAGGTAGTCGGCGCGCAGCATTTCGGCGGCGCCGCCCTTCTCGACGATCTCGCCGTCGGGCGCATCCTTGGCGTTGCGCAGCTGCGCCGAGGCATTCTTCCAGAAGCCGTCGGCGGGCCAGTCGGTGACGATGCTGGAACTGGCCACCTGCTTGGGCGGATCCTCGGTCCAGTAGCTGCGCGCATTGGGCGAGATAAAGCCGGTGCTCGCATTGCTGATCGCGTTCTTTGACGTCTGCTCGGTGCCACCCGGCACGCCGGCGTCGAGCATCACCAGGTTGCCGTTGGTGTCGTAGCCCAGCTTGTACTGCTTGAGGTTGCCGACCCAGCGCGGGCGCGCCTTGCCGTCCGGGCGGAACATGCCGATGTAGACCTGGTTCAGGTACGAGCCCTGCCCGTTCACGCTGACCGGCAGGCTGACCGAGGCGAACACGTTGTTGACCGCCTGCATCTCGTTGAAGATATCCTTCAGCGCCTTGGCCAGCGCGTCGTCGTCGCCGGCCCGCACCGTGAAGTTGCCACCGCCGCCCTTGGTGGCCATGCTGTTGACGAACTCCAGGTAGTCAAGGCTCTGCTTGCTGCCGTCCGTAACGCCAATGGTGTAGGTGATGACGTTCTGGCGCGTCGCCGTGGCCGAACCCGCGTTGTTGGCGGCGTTCAGGTCCATGCCGTTCAGGAAGCGCGCCCACTCATCGCCCCAGTTGTCGATGTTGTTGGCCTTGGACAGCGGAATCGGCGTGAGCTGCGCAGCCGTGGCACCCGCCTCCTTGAGCTTGTTGTACGCGTCCTGGCCGGTGTCCTGCGGCTTGCCGTTGTTGAGCGCGTTGGCGATGTAGATGATGAAGTTCTTCTGGCAGGGATTGCTGATCGGCGACTTGTAAGTGGTGCCGGACAGTCCCGTCTTGCCGGAAAAGAACGCCCACGCTTCCTGCATGGCTCCGCCGACCTGCGAATTGTTGGAGCTGTCCTTGGTGCGGTCGATGCTCTTGATGAACGCCAGCATCTCCTCGCCACCCGTCTTGTCGAGCAGCACCAGCCCCGACGGGGCGGTCGGCGGGGTGACGCTGGGGAAGCGGAACTGGGCGCCGGAGTTATTGCTACCCCCGAACATCATTACGCCGAGGTTGATCTTGCCGGTGGTATTGGGGTCGCTGATTAGGTCCGATACCGCCTTGTACAGCGCGCACTGTTCCGCGCCGACGTTGTTGTTCAGGTTGTTGGGACCGACCACGCCCGGCGTTTCGCAATCGACCTGCGCATTGGCATTCCACGCCGAGGCGTTGTCCAGGATCAGCAGCACGTTCGGACGCGCGCCGGCATTGGCCTGCAGTCCGGTGAACAGGTCGATGTCTTCGGCCAGCGCCGCGGGCGCGGCAGCCAGGCCGAGCAGGGCCGTGGCACAGGCGGCATAGGCGCGAAGCCGGCGGGCGGGCATGGGCATGCTGGTTCTTCCTTTCTGGATCGGGGTCGCGCCCGTGGCGTCAGGGGCAGGTGGAGCCATACAGCGTGCGCACGGCCACGCCCTGGTGCACCGTCGCTACGGTGCCGGTGTTGTTGGCGTCATTGACGGTCGCGGCGACGTCCCACTGCGTATCGTTGCAAAGCGAGCTGACCACATTGGCGCCGCCCGGCCCCACTACGAGGTTGCCGTTGCCGGTGCTGCTGCCGAGCGTGCATTCGGCATCCTCGGGGTGCTTCTCCGGATCGATCACCTTGGCCACCGGCTTGCTCGTCACGCAGGTCGGCGCGGCCACCTGCGCGACGTAATCCGCCGTGCCGTCGCCGGTCACGTCCACCGGCACGTCCACCGCCACCGGTGCCTTGGTGAAATCGTCGCTGATCACCTGCTCGATCGCCTGCTGCGCCACGTCGCGCGCTTCGGCGCTGTGCTGCTGGTTGGATGCCACCTTGACGTTGATTAGGCCCGAATTGACCATGGCGACCGCGATCAGCAGGAACAGCACCATGAACACCAGCGTCACCACCAGCGTGACCCCGGATTGCCTGCGGCGCAGCGCGCCGGCCTTTGACTTCATCATGGTTCTCTTCGCAGTTTGTTGCCGGTACGGCGTCATTGCTCACGTAACCCGGCCACGTTGACCAGCCGCGCCACCTGGGCGTAGACGTGGCGCTTGTAGCCATCGTTGAACGGCCCCGCGGCGGCCGCGCGGCCGAGTGCATAGGTGCGGTTGTCGGTATGGCCGCCGCTGGGCTTCAGCGTGCGCGCCAGCAGGTGCACGCGCACGGTCGTGACATTGGCCAGGTTGTTGATCGCCACGCCCCAGTCATAGCCCGGCACGGCGGTGCACGCCGCGCTGTTGTCGGCGCGCGGGTCCGCCACGTAGCAGTCGGCCGAGCCGTTGCTGTCCTGGTCCACGCCATACTGCACATGCAGGTCCTGGACCCCTTGCGCCACCGAGCGCGACTGGAACGCGCCGTTGACCAGCTCGGCCATCTTCAGCGTGGGAATGCCGTCGCCGCCGTTGCTGCAGCGGTCACAGGCGGCCAGGTAAAAGATGCGCACCATGGCCCGCCGCAGTTCGGCCGGCTGTGCCGCATCGCAAGCCTTGGTACGCAAGCCGAAGGCCGCTGCGCCGCTGGCGTCGAAGACGAAGCTCTGGGTGTCGAGCGAACAGGCCGAGAGCTGCAGGTAAGCCGATCCCGGCGCGGGCGCCATCACCGGCGTGGTCGACACACGCCGCACCACCAGCACCTCCGAGGTCGGCGCCAGGTCCGGCAGGCATGGGGCCGCCACCCCTGGCGCATAGCCGGCCAGCGCCACCGGCACGGTTTCGGCGGTGGGCGAGAAGCCCAGCGCGGCCGGGTCGGTCGCGCACAGCGCCGGCTCCGCGGCCTTGTTGCCACGCGCGATATTGCCCACGCCGAAGAACCCCGCCAGCTCCACCTCGCGCCGGATCTGCTCCAGCGCATACCGCCCGTTTTCCACCTGTTCGGCCGATTTGGCGAACTCGGTGCGCGACACGCTGTTGGCGTAATACAGGCTGGCCAGCGCGGTCAGCAGCACCAGGCCGATGGTGATGCCGATCATCAGCTCGACCAGCGAGATGCCGCGCTGGCGGCGCAGGCGCATGGCGCGCGCCCGGGATGAAGGCACAGGGAAATGCGGCGCGGTCATGACACGGTCCCGAGGGTGCCGATGCGGATCTGCGTGCTGACCGCGCGGCGATAGGCGTCGTTGCCGTACTGGTCCTTGCCGCAGCCCAGCGCCGGTGCGCCCGTGGTAGCCAGGCCCTGCCACGCCACGGTGATGCGGTAGACCTGGTTGACGGCGTCGACGGTGTCGATGCAGCCACGCGCACCGATCATGGCGCCGACCGCTTGCGCGGGATCGGCTGCGCTGGCGCCCGGACGCGTTTCGGCGCTGCCGAGCAAGGCGGCGTTCCAGGCCTGCAGGTCCGCGTTGGCGGTGGCGTTCTGCGCGGCGCTGCCCAGCGTGCACGCGGCCGGGGGCGCGGCCCCGCTGCCCAGCTGCATCCCGGCAGCGCCGTTGGCATAGCATGCCGCCACCTGGCGGTTGGCGTTCAGGCGCGCGGCCATGTCCTGCAGCAGCGCCAGCGCCTGCACGCGCTGGTAGGACTCCATTTCGGTCTGCCCCGAGCGCGCCACCAGTCCGGCGGTGCCCAGCAGCGCGACCAGCAGGATCACCACCGCCACCAGCACTTCGATCAGCAGGAAGCCGGCGTGCGCGCGGCGCGCCGGCAGGCGCCGCCGCGACTTCGTCATGCGCTTCATGTGCAGGCTCCGGTGGTGGAGGCGATGCGGCCGGTCTCGCTGACCTGCACGCATACGCGCGTGGTGGCCGAGGTATCGCCGCCGGGCGCGAACTCGAAGGTCATCGCCGCGCCGGTCAGCCGGCCGTCGTTGCCAAGGGCCAGGCCGCCGGCCGCACTGGGCGTGATGGTGAGCCCGCCATAGGGCCCGAACGAGCGTACCGTTTCGGCGCCCGCGCTCACGGTCCAGCCGGCAGTCCAGGCGGCGCCGGCCGGTGCCAGCGAAACCGTGGCATTGCGCTTGACCGCTTCGCTGCGCGCCAGCACCAGCGCCGAAGCGAGGTCGAGCGAAGCGCTGCGCACGCGCTGGCTGGCGAGCAGCGCGGCAAACGAAGGCGCCGCAGCGACCGCCAGGATCGCCAGCACCGACAACGCGCACAGCAGCTCGATCAGCGTAAAGCCGCGGCGCGCGGGCCGCCGGCGATCATTCGCGCGCGAAAGGCTGGGCCGCATGGTCAGTTCCAGCAGTCGGTGCCTGCGCCCGACGCGGATTTGGCGCCGGCGCTGGTCAGCGTCAGCGTGCCGCAATCGGTGTCGCTGAGCTGGCTGCCCCTGGGCGTGGCCACGATGCGGTAACCGGGCGGCGGTGCCGCGTTCGGTGTCACGGTAACGTCGTAGCGCGTCGCCAGCCCGGCGGGCACCGACATGCCGAGCGCGCCGAGGCTGGCGGCATAGGCGCGGTTGTCGACCAGGAAGCGCTCCTGCGCGCCCGAGACCTCGAGCATGAAGGACTCGATCGCGGCGCGGTTCGAGCGCACGACGTAACGGCTGTAGTTGGGAATGGCGACGGCGGCCAGAATAGCGATGACCGCCACGGTGATCATCACTTCGATCAGCGTGAAGCCATGCGGCGGCCTGCCCCGGCATGGCATGCCGGCAGCCCCCTGAGTCCCGCCAGTCTGGATGCCTGCTTGGGATCCGACCCCCGGGATGACCCTGAATATGACCCGAAACGGCGGGTTGACCCTCCCACCGTGTCGCACTGCCGGGCTTCTATGTCCCATGCTCGCGCTCCGCTACTCATTATGTTCCGGACGACCCATTTTTCCGGAGGTTATGGCGCGGAGTGTAAGTCACGATCCGTTAAGCGGGTAAGGAAAATACGATGCCGGCAGGCCGGCGTTGTAGCGAAGTGACAGTGGCGCCGCCGGATGTCGCCGGGGATCAAGATTCCGGCGCTTGTGGACGTTAATGCGCCCGCCCTCGCCCCGACGCGGTGCGCAGGGGGCCGCACCTGTGCAACAATCGTTACATCCTTGAAGCCGGAGCACCCA
Source organism: Cupriavidus sp. MP-37 (assembly GCF_020618415.1). Classification (NCBI taxonomy): domain Bacteria; kingdom Pseudomonadati; phylum Pseudomonadota; class Betaproteobacteria; order Burkholderiales; family Burkholderiaceae; genus Cupriavidus; species Cupriavidus sp. MP-37. Next base: position 3,432,718 of record NZ_CP085344.1, read on the forward strand.
TGCCGTCCGTTCCCCCCGCCGCCTCCCGGCCCGGGCCCCCAACGCCGCCATCGCCGTCAGCGCCGCCCCATGACCTCGAGGCCTTGCTGGAACTGCTGCGCCGCGGCTTCCCCAATCTCAGCACGCAGTTCCAGGGCGGTGCGCGCTACCTGCTCGACCATCCGCAGGACGTGCCGGTGCTGTCGATGCGCAAGATCGCGGCCAGTGCCGGGGTGCAGCCCGCCACCCTGGTGCGGCTGTCGCAGCATCTGGGCTTCGAGGGCTGGCAGGCCATGCGCGAGCTGTTTGTCGATGCGCTGCGCGGCGGTACCCAGCCCTATGCGCGGCGTGCGCGCAAGGTGGTGCGCGAAAGCAGCGCCAGCCGCATGCTGGGCGAGATGCTGGAGGCGCAGCACCACAACCTCGACCGGATCGCCGCCAGCAACGAGAAGACGCTGCCGCAAGCCGCCGAGCTGCTCTCGCACGCGGCCTGCGTGCATGTGGCGGGCTTCCGCTCATGCTTCCCGATCGCGTTCACCTTCCACTATGTCTACCGGCTGTTCCGCAGCACCGTGCACCTGATCCGCGCCGATGCCGGCACCCTCGAGATGGAATTGCGCGGCCTGGCGCCGAAGGATGCGGTGGTGGTGGTCAGCTTCGCCCCGTATTCGCAGGAAAGCATCCGCGTGGCCGAGGCCGCGCGCGAGTGCGGCTGCAAGGTGATCGCGCTGACCGACAGCACGGTGGCGCCGATCGCGCTGGCGGCGGACTGCACGCTGCTGTTCTCGGTCGAAAGCCCGTCGTTCTTCCCGTCGATCACCGCGGGCGTGGCCGTGGTCGAGGCGCTGGTCGAACAGCTGCTGGCGCGCAAGGGCAAGGGCGCCATCCGCGCGCTGGAGCAGGCCGAGGGCGAATTGCACCGCACCGGCGCCTACGTGACGCCCGGGCACCGCTGAGCGCGGCCTGCCCGGACAACGCAGCGGGCCGGCTTATTACGTGCACTTCTCCCGGTACGCCCGCTGCAGCGACTTCTTCGGCCGGTCACGTTCCAGCTCCGGCAGCTTGCGGCCCTGGGCGGTCTCGATGGCCGGCTCGGTGGCGCGGTACTCGCGCTTGGGCGCCTGCGCGATCTGCTCGGCCAGCGCGCGGCACTCGTCCGACTGGATGCTGGCCGGCGTCGCCGAAGGGTCGGGCCGGTAAGGGGTGGTGCCTTGCTGCACGGCTTCATTGATGGCGGCGGCGGCGCCGCCCTGATCCTGCCTCTGCGCATGCGCGCCGCACGCCACCGCAAAGGCGGCGACGGCGGCAATGCGGGTCAGGATACGCTGGCGTCTCGGCATGATGCGATGTCTCCTCTGGTGGCACAGGTTCAGGCAAGTACCGCGAGCTTAATCGTTCCCGCGCTGCCTGACACTACCGGCATTCGCGGCATTTCCGGCATTGGCAACGTGGCTTGCGGCCGGGGCCCCGGCCGCGTCCGCGCTGTCCGTGCGGCCGTGCGCGGCCTCGCGCCAGTCCTGCCGCTGGCGCCGCATCTGTCCCAGCGCCATGCGGGCCATGCTGGCCCACCCGGACGGGCGGGGATCGGCCAGCATGCTGAGCGCGCGGGCATAGTCCAACGTCAGGCCGGGGGTCCAGGCCATGGTCTTGGCGCGCTTGCGCAACTGCGCGGCCACCCATAGCTCGGGCGTGGCGAGCAGGCGCCACAGCGGCCGCCAGCCGCGGGCCTGGCGCCAGACCCGGGCCGATGCGCCTTCCAGCGCCGCTTCCAGCGCGTGCGAGACCGTGCTGGAGCAATTGCGATAAGTCAGGTTGTAGGTGGTGTCCTGCCGGTACGCCTCCCAGAAGCGGCGCAGGCGCTCCGCATCGTAGTTGCGGATGCGCACCTGTACCGTCGACGGGCACCAGGCGCGCGCTTCGGTCTGGTAATCCGGCTGGAACTTGCCCGGCACGTCGTTTTCGCGGGTGGCGCGCAGGATGCGGGTGAAGTCTTCGGGCGAGCGGTCGATTTCTTCGGCCGGGTACAGGCTGATGTAGATGCCCTCGGGCGATTCCAGCGCGGCATGGCCGGTGGAGATGACCCCGTCGCGGTCCACCGCGGCGATATAGCGGTCCACCAGCGGCTGGCGGCGCGCTTCGCCGCGCGCGGAGCCGACCGGGGTCCAGACGTGCACCGTCAGCGCAGGCTCGCCGGGCTCGGGCGGGCCGTCCCACAGGGTCAGGTCGGGCGCGCCGCTGGCCGCATGGAGCGTCTGCGCGGTAGAAGCCGGCGCCGCATCGGCCGGGTCCATGCCGGGGTTATGGTCGAGCCGCCGCAGGCGCGAGGCCAGCAGCAACAGGTTCCAGCCGCCGAAGATCAGCCCCAGGCCAAGGCAATACGGCACGGTGCCGACATAGTGGGTCGGGTACGGCTGATAGAAGAAGATCGCGACCAGGATCTCGAACACGCCGACGGCGACCGCCAGGCGCCAGGTGCGGAAGCGCACCACTCGCGCCGACACGATCTGCAGCAGCCCGTCGGCCAGGAACAGCGTGGCGAAGATCATCGACAGCACGAAGTGGCCGTGATGGTGGCCAGCCAGGATCAGCAACGCAGCAAGGCAGAACGACACGCCCTTGACCTGGCGCAGCGTGCGTTGCCCGCCGATGCCGCTGCGCGCCACCACCAGCGTGGCCAGGCCCTCGAGCAGCAGCACCAACGCGAACGGCGTCATCGGGAAGTAGATGGCGTTGTCGAATGCATCGACAAAGATCACGATGCCCAGCAGCACGCTCACACAGCCCAGCCACAGCAGGCCGCGCCAGCGCGTGCGCAGGTAGTCGACGCCCAGCAGGATCATTACCAGTCTTGCCATGTCCGTCTATCCGTTTTGTTGTCGGGCGCGGCGGGCGGCCCGTGGTTTGAGGCACAGACGCAATGCGAATGCGAAAGCTGGAACGAGGCCGCCAGGCGCTAGCCGCGGCGATGCTCGCCGCCTTCGTCGCGCTCCAGTTCCCAGTCGCGGCGCATCATGACATAGGTGAACGAGGTGGACCAGCCGATCAGGATCAGGCCGACCAGCGGCTCGATACTGGCGATCAGGCGGCTGGCGCCAACCGGAACGATATCGCCCAGGCTCTGGGTGGTAAAGGTTTCCAGCGCGAAGTAGGCGTAGACCAGCGCGCCCGGCTGCGCGCGCGCGGCCTCGACCCCCGGCACCGCCACCCCGGCCAGTCCGCCCAGCCCCAGCACGCGGTCGGCAAACCAGAAGCCGACCGCGAATACCAGCGCCTCGAGGCAATGAACCAGGATGATGCAGACGATCAGCACGCCGATGTTCATGCGCCCGCTCCATCGTCGCGGGTGCATCGCGGACAGCAGGCGCAGCGCCTCGTAGTGGATGCCGACCACCGTCACGGTCAGCACGGCGGCGCACAGCAGGGCCAGCGAATAATGTTCGGCAGAGGTTTCCATGCGCAGGGGCGCTCCCGTCTGGCGTCGGTGCGATCGTGATGGATCGGATCAGGCCGGGCAAAAAAAATGACGCCCTCCAAAATAACACCGGAAGGCGTGGGGGAAAACCAGGACGCGCTACGTGCCGGCGCGCGTGGTGCGCCGGCGGCCCTGGCAGAGGGTGGGAAGGCGGCCTGGCGGCCGCGGTCTAGCCGGGCGCGACGCGGCCCCGTGATTCCGCTATTGGGACTTGCACGACAGGTTCACGTACAGCCCGCCGCCCCAGCTGAAGGCGGTGTTGCCGCTGACCTGGACCTGGACCACGTCGTTGGCGGCCACCGGCGTGGTGGCCGGCGTCGAGCAGGTGCGCTCGTCGTTGTTGAGCACGCATTGCGACGCGTCGGTGATGGGCAGCACGTTGACCTGATCCAGCGCCGTGCCGCTGGCGACACGGTGCGCCGTGACGGTGTATTTGGCCTTCGCCGGGACCTCGCCGGCCAGGATCGCGGTCAGGGTGAAGCCGCCCTCGCAGGCCACCGGCATCACCGCGCCGAAGTACGGGTCGCTGCTCTGCAGCGACAGCCCGGAACCGGTCATGACATAGGTGCCGACGCCACCCGGCGGGGCCGTGACGGCGAAGTTGGCGGTGTAGACGGTGCCGCCCGCTCCTGGCTCGCCTTGCGGGCCCTGCTCGCCCGGGTCGCCCTTGTCTCCTTTTTCGCCCTGCTCGCCCTGCTCGCCCTTCTCTCCGGCCGGGCCCGGCGCACCGTCGGCGCCTGCCGGGCCCGCGGGCCCGACCGGGCCGGTCAGGCCGACCACCGAGATCCCGGCCGGCCACCCGTCCGCCGTCTTCGGGCCGAACAGCGTGTTGGTGGTGGTATTCAGGTAGAAGCTGCCCGCCGCGCCGTCCGCCGCGGTCGGATCGCCCGCGCCGTGCAGCAGCGTGGCGCCCGGCGCGCCCGGCACGCCCTGCGGGCCGATCAGCGACACGCCGGCGGGCCACTCGCCGCCGGCCTTCGGCCCGTATAGCGTCGAGCTCGAGACATTGAGGTAGAAGTCGCCATCGGTGCCCATGTCAGCGGTCGGCGCATTGGTGCCGGACAGGATCGTCTTGCCATTGGCGCCGGCAGGGCCGGGCACGCTGGCGGAAGGGCCAGCCCCGGCGGTGGTGGAATCGCCACCGCCGCCGCCGCAACCGGCGAGCAGGATGGCAAGGCAGGCGAATGGAATCGCCGCGCGTTTCAGGTCGATATGCTGCATGGTGGAAGCCCCCCGTTTTCGTCGATTGAAATCCCCGGTGCGATGCCGGGTAGCTCCAATCTAGAGAGCGCAGCGACTGCGGGAAATCGTGCATCCGCATGGGCTGTTTCAACCATGAAGCGCCAACCGGAACAGTAGAAATGCCGCGGCCAATGCCATGCGCGGCAGTCGCGCTGGCACGCAAAAAGACCGCAAAAATGGAGGGAAAGTCCACCGCAACGGCCGCATCGGGCCCCGGCGCCGGCTTCGCCCAAAGGGTTGAGTATGGGATGAAGTGCGCATGGCATGGCCCGTGGCAGGCCGGCGCGGCAGCGTTCACAGGCGAAACGAAACCGCGCGATTTACCCCTTTGAGAGGGTATGGTCCGCGCCGCCGGCCTGCCTGCCGCCGACGCGGGTGCCATGCACTATGCTGAAGACTCCAACAGTCCTGCGTGGAGGCCACTGTGCACAAGTTCCTTCCGATCGTCACGGCGATCATGCTGTGCGGCGCCAGCGGCATGGCATTCGCCCACAACTGTCCCAACGAGATGAAGGCCATCGACGCCAAGCTGTCGACCCAGCCCAAGCTCTCGCCGGATGATGCGGCCAAGGTCTCCAAGCTGCGCGCCGACGGCGAGGCCTATCACAAGGCCGGCAAGCACGATGAATCGATGAAGTCGCTGCTCGAGGCGAAGAAGATCCTGGGCATCTGAACGCCGCAGCCGCCACAAGGCAAAACCAAACCGCCACGTCTGTACGTGGCGGTTTTTCAATGTTGCGGCAAATGCGGGAGCGGCCTCAGGAGCCTGAGCCGACCTGCTGGATCACGCCGTTGGGCGCCACCAGGTAATACTCGGCGCCGATCCCGACCCAGCGCGTGCCCTTGCGCGGCGCCGGCAGGTTGTACTGCTTGTAGTCGTCGATCACATACTGGCGGTCGCGGAACTCGGTGGGCAGCCGGTCGCCCTTCTTCCACTGCTGCACCTGCATATAGGGCGAGCTCTGCGCCGCCGGCGCGGACGCCGCCATGGGATCGGTCATCGGCCTGGACCTGGCACCGCCCTGCGCCATCGCAAACGGCGCCGCCAGCACGCTTGCCGCCAGCAACAACACTGGCATCGCTTTCTTGGTCTTCATCGTGATCTCCTTGCGTACGGGAAAACCGAACTGCCGGAGGATCCGACAGCATCTACCAGATTAGTCACAAATGCCGGCAAGCGGGCATCCGGCGGCCGCGGCGCCTTCGGCAAGCGCTGCGGCGCGCGTTCACAATTGTTTGCCGGTCAGGCCCCCATTCGGGGGGGCGCCTCCGGCGCCACCCGTGTCTAGAATGCTCGCACAGAAACAATTTGTTACCAGCAGCCGCAATCCAGTGCATTGGCTGCGGGTCGCACTGCGGGGCCCCGTCGACGTCGCGACATCGCGCGGGCGCATGCCGCTTTCCATGTTCCCTGGCTTGCGCGCTTTGACGCGCTTTGCACGCGGGTTTCACCCCCTGCCAGAGGACACCAAGACAGGGGACTCTCCGTGTTGCACGATGCCGGTCAATTCCTGGCACTGGTCAATCCCGCCATTGCCTTGCTGCTTGCGCTTTGCTTCCTGTTTGCGTGGCACCACGAGCGCGCGCGGCCCCACCTGCTGCAGGTCGGCGCCTGCTATCTGCTGGCCGCCGTGGCAATCGGCCTGCAGGTCCTGTGGCCGCCGCGCGGTGGCGGCGGGACTGCAACCTTCACGGGCGCGCTCTACCTGGGCAGCGCGGTGCTGCTGCTGCGCGGCATGCTGGCCCGCATCGGCGCGCGGCCCGACCGCTGCGCGGCGGTGGCGCTGCCGCTCGCGCTGTTCGGCATGCTGGCGTGGTTCGACCTGGTGCACCCGAGCCTGGTCGCGCGCATCTACATCCTGAATGTCGGCGTCGCGCTGATCCTGGTGCCGGGGGTGGCGCCGCTGGCCCGCCTGCGCACCGGCCGCGCCGTAGACCGGGTGCTGTTCTGGGTGTACGTGGTGTTCGCGCTCCAGTTCCTGCCGCGCACGCTGCTGGCGCTGGCGGCGGCCGCCGCGCACGATGCCGCCGTGCTGTCGCCCACCGCCGGCTGGCTATGGCTGCAAACCACGCTGGCCCTGCTGCTGCTTGTGCTCGGGCTGGCGCTGCTGGCGGCGACCGCGCAGGACGTGATCGACGACCTGCGCCATGAACGCGATACCGATCCGCTGACCCAGCTGCACACGCGCCGCAGCCTCGAGACGCTGGCAGCGCGACTGATTCCGCCCGGCCCGGGCGAGGCACTGAGCGTGCTGTTGTGCGACCTGGATTACTTCAAGTTCATCAACGACAACTACGGCCACAGTGCCGGCGATGCGGTGCTGACGCAGGTCGGCCACATCATTGCCGCCGGCATCCGCCGCCGCGATATCGCCGCCCGCCTGGGCGGCGAGGAATTCGTCGTGCTGTTGCCCGACACCCCGCACGAAGCAGCGCTGCAACTGGCCGAGCGGCTGCGCCAGACGCTGGAGCAAACCAGCATGGACGTGCTGCCAGGCATGCGCAGCGTCACCGCCAGCTTTGGCGTGGCCACGCTGCGGCCCGGCGAAGACCTGGAAGCCCTGCTGATGCGCGCGGACAACGTGCTGTATGCGGCCAAGAACAACGGCCGCAATTGCGTCGAATGGGAGCGCGAGGCCGGCCTGGCGGCGTTGGCCTGAGACCTGGCCTGGCGCGGCACGCTGCGCCCTCGCGCCCCGAAAAAGCAGAACCCCCGCAGTGCGGGGGTTCTATGGCGATACCGGCGAGCTTCTGTGGCGATACTCAGAACGGAATATCGTCGTCCATATCCTCGAAGCCGTTCGAGGCCGGCTGCTGCGGACGGCGCGCGGCGCCGCCCTGCTGGCCGCCACCGCCCTGTGCGCCACGGCCGCCGCCATAGCCACCGCCGCCCGAAGCTTCGCGGCTATAGCCGCCGCCACCACCGCCACCGTAGCCGCCTTCATCGCCGCCACCGCCGCCGCCGCCCTGGCGTGAACCCAGCATCTGCATCTGGTCGGCAACGATCTCGGTAGAGTACTTGTCCTGGCCGGACTGGTCCTGCCATTTGCGGGTGCGGATGCGGCCCTCGATATAGACCGACGAGCCCTTGCGCAGGTATTGGGCGGCGATCTCGGCCAGCTTGCCGAACATCGCCACGCGATGCCATTCGGTGGCTTCCTTCATCTCGCCGGACTGCTTGTCCTTGTAGCGGTCGGTGGTGGCCAGGCGCAGGTTGGTGACCGCGTCGCCGCTGGGCATGTAGCGCGTTTCCGGGTCTGCGCCGAGGTTGCCGACGAGAATGACTTTGTTGACCGATGCCATGTGAATGTTCTCCAAAAGCCACGCGCGGTGTTGAAAAGCGTGGCAATACGATGACGGTGAAAGCGGGTTGTAGTGCGACGCCGTAGTTTGACGCGATCGTGCCGCGACGTAAACGAACATCGCGCCCCCGCCAGAATGCCGGGTGGCGCGATGATGCTAGGCCTCTTTCCGGCCCGGATGCTTTACCAAATGATGCGACTGATGCAAAAGCAGGCGCCGGTTCAGGCCGCGGTTGCCGGTGCGGCTTCCTGCCCGCGCGCCGGCGGCGCCTTCATGCTCCAGGCGATTATAAGCCACAGCAACAGCACCGCCGCGCAGCCCACGAACACCGCGCTGCGGCCCTCGTGCTGAAGCAGCCAGCCGCCCGCGGCACCGCCCAGGAACAGGCCCAGCGCCTGGGTGGTGTTGTAGACGCCGAGCGCCGCGCCGCGCGCGGCCGCGGCGTAGCGCGATACCAGCGAAGGCTGCATGGCCTCCAGCACGTTGAAGGCGACGAAGAACAGCAGCAATACCGCGACAATCGCCCACAGGCCGTGCACCGCGGCAAACAGCAGCTGCACCGCCGTCATCAGCGCCACCGCGCCCAGCAGCACCGGGCGCACGCGGCCGTAGCGCTCGGCCGCCATCATCGGGCCCAGCATCAGCACGAAAGACACCAGCACCACCGGCAGGTAGACCTTCCAGTGCTGGTCCAGCGGCATGCCGGCATCGGCCAGCATCGCCGGCACCACCATGAACATCGCCACTTGCGACGCGTGCAGCGCCAGCACGCCGACATTGAGCCGCGCCAGGTCGCCGTTGAGCAGCACCTTGCGGAACGGCAGCCGCACCGGGTGCGGCGGCGGCGGGGTCGGCACCAGGAACACGGTCACGCCGATGGCGACCAGCCCCAGCACCGACATCAGCCCGAAGATGCCGGACATGCCGATGCTGTGCAGCAGCGGCGAGGCAATCACCAGCGACAGCGCGAAGGTCAGCCCGATGCTGCCGCCCACCATCGCCATGGCCTTGGTGCGATGGCGCTCGCGGGTCAGGTCGGCGATGCAGGCGGTGATCGCCGCGGAGATCGCGCCCATGCCCTGCAGCGCGCGCCCGGCGATGATGCCGGACAGCGTGTCGGAAAACGCGGCCACCAGGCCGCCGGCGATAAACAGCAGCAGGCCGCCCACCATCACCGGCTTGCGCCCGACGCGGTCGGACAGCCACCCCAGCGGGATGTGCAGGAACGCCTGCATCAGGCCATAAATGCCCATGGCCAGGCCCACGCGCTGCGCATCCTGCCCGTCGGGCAGGGCACGCGCGTATTCGGCAAAGACCGGCAGGATCAGGAACAGGCCCAGCATGCGCAGCGCAAAGATGCTGGCCAGCGACACCGCGGCGCGCAGTTCGGCGCGCGTCATGCGTTCGCGCGCGGGGGCTTGGGATGCGTCGGCGGCACCCGTATCCGGGGAAGAAGACTGGATCGACGGCATTGCGATCGTGGGATCGTGTGGATTCGGGGTCGGGCTGTTGCCGGTGGGCGGCAATGGTCGGGTCCGCTGGTGGCCGGACAACCCCGGAAACCGAAGTTGGGTATATTAACAGGTTTGCTCCTTCGCGCTTCCCGGGTCACCTGGCCATGCCGGTTACCCCCAGAGGTGCGCCCGGGCGCGCATTCCGGCCGGGGCGGCCTGCCTGGCGACGACTTTTCGGCATATGGAAGAAATCAAGATCCGTGGGGCGCGTACCCACAACCTGAAGAACATCAATCTCGACCTGCCGCGCAACCGGCTGATCGTGATTACCGGGCTGTCCGGTTCGGGCAAGTCCTCGCTGGCCTTCGACACGCTCTACGCCGAGGGCCAGCGCCGCTACGTGGAATCGCTCTCGGCCTACGCCCGCCAGTTCCTGCAGCTGATGGAAAAGCCCGATGTCGACCTGATCGAGGGGCTGTCGCCGGCGATTTCGATCGAGCAGAAGGCCACCAGCCACAACCCGCGCTCGACCGTCGGCACCGTCACCGAGATCCACGACTACCTGCGCCTGCTGTACGCGCGCGCCGGCACCCCCTACTGCCCCGACCACAACCTGCCGCTACAGGCACAGAGTGTGTCGCAGATGGTCGACGCGGCGCTGGCGCTGCCGGAAGACACCAAGCTGATGATCCTGGCGCCGGTGGTGGTCGACCGCAAGGGCGAGCACTCCGACCTGTTCGACAGCATGCAGGCGCAGGGCTTCGTGCGCTTTCGCATCCGCTCGGGCGGCGGGACCGCGCACGAGGCGCAGGCCCGGGTGTACGAGGTCGATCAGCTGCCCAAGCTGAAGAAGACCGAGAAGCACAGCATCGACGTGGTGGTGGACCGCGTCAAGGTGCGCGCCGACATCAAGCAGCGCCTGGCCGAGTCGTTCGAGACCGCGCTGCGCCTGGCCGACGGCCGCGCGCTGGCGCTGGAGATGGACAGCGGCAAGGAGCACACCTTCAGCTCGCGCTTTGCCTGCCCGATCTGCTCGTATTCGCTGCAGGAACTGGAACCGCGGCTGTTCTCGTTCAACAACCCGATGGGCGCGTGCCCGAGCTGCGACGGGCTGGGGCAGATCACCTTCTTCGATCCCAAGCGCGTGGTCGCCTTTCCCAACCTGTCGCTGTCTTCGGGCGCGATCAAGGGCTGGGACCGGCGCAACCAGTTCTACTTCCAGATGCTGCAAAGCCTGGCGGCGTACTACGAGTTCGACACCGAGACGCCGTTCGAGGAGCTGCCGGAAAACGTGCAGCAGGTCGTGCTGCATGGTTCGGGCGAACTGGAGATCCCGTTCACGTACATCAACGAGCGCGGCCGCACCACGGTGCGCGAGCATGTGTTCGAAGGGATCATCCCCAACCTGGAACGCCGCTACCGCGAGACCGATTCGGTCGCGGTGCGCGAGGAACTCGCCAAGTACCAGAACAACCAGCCCTGCCCGGCCTGCCACGGCACGCGGCTGCGCACCGAGGCGCGCCACGTCAAGCTGGGCGACGGCGAGCAGGCGCGCGCGATCTTCGAGATCAACGGCTGGCCGCTGCGCGATGCGCTGACCTACTTCCTGACGCTGGACATGCACGGCGCCAAGCGCGAGATCGCCGACAAGATCGTCAAGGAGATCACCGCGCGGCTGAACTTCCTCAACAACGTCGGGCTGGACTACCTGTCGCTGGAGCGCAGCGCCGACACGCTGTCCGGCGGCGAGGCCCAGCGCATCCGGCTGGCGTCGCAGATCGGCTCGGGCCTGACCGGCGTGATGTACGTGCTGGACGAGCCTTCGATCGGCCTGCACCAGCGCGACAACGACCGCCTGATCGGCACGCTCAAGCACCTGCGCGACATCGGCAATTCGGTGCTGGTGGTCGAGCATGACGAAGACATGATCCGCGCCTGCGACTACGTGGTCGATATCGGTCCCGGCGCCGGCGTGCACGGCGGCATGATCGTGGCCGAGGGCACGCCGCGGCAGATCGAGGCCTCGCCGGCATCGCTGACCGGGCAATACCTGTCCGGCCAGCGCCGCATCGAAGTGCCGAAGCAGCGCACCGCGCCCGACGACGAGCGGCTGCTGCGCATCGTCAACGCCAGCGGCAACAACCTGCGCAACGTCACCGCCGAAGTGCCGGTGGGCCTGCTGACCTGCATCACCGGCGTGTCCGGCTCGGGCAAGTCGACGCTGATCAACGACACGCTGTACCACGCGGTGGCGCGCCACCTGTACGGCTCGACCCCGGAGCCCGCGGCGCACGACCGCATCGAGGGGCTGGAGCATTTCGACAAGGTCATCAACGTCGACCAGAGCCCGATCGGCCGCACGCCGCGCTCCAACCCGGCCACCTACACCGGCCTGTTCACGCCGATCCGCGAGCTGTTCGCCGGCGTGCCCGCGGCCAAGGAACGCGGCTACGACCCGGGCCGCTTCTCGTTCAACGTCAAGGGCGGGCGCTGCGAATCGTGCCAGGGCGACGGCGTGCTCAAGGTCGAGATGCACTTCCTGCCCGACGTCTACGTGCCCTGCGACGTCTGCCACGGCAAGCGCTACAACCGCGAGACGCTGGAGGTGCTGTACAAGGGCAAGAACATCTCCGAGGTGCTCGACCTGACCGTCGAGCAGGCGCACGAGTTCTTCAGCGCGGTGCCGGTGGTGCGGCGCAAGCTGCAGACGCTGCTGGACGTGGGCCTGGGCTATATCCGGCTGGGGCAGTCGGCGACCACGCTGTCGGGCGGCGAGGCGCAGCGCGTCAAGCTGTCGCTGGAGCTGTCCAAGCGCGACACCGGGCGCACGCTATATATCCTGGACGAGCCCACCACCGGGCTGCATTTCCACGATATCGAACTGCTGCTCAGGGTCATTCACAAGCTGCGCGACCAGGGCAATACCGTCGTCATCATCGAGCACAACCTCGACGTCATCAAGACCGCCGACTGGCTGATCGACATGGGGCCGGAGGGCGGCGCCGGCGGCGGGCAGGTGATTGCACGCGGCACGCCGGAGGCGGTGGCGAAGAGCAAGGCGAGTTTTACGGGGAAGTATTTGAAGCCGTTGCTGGAGCGTTGAGCGTTCGAGCGGGCAGGAGCGAGCGCGACCCGCTTACCTCAGCCGTTACAGTCGTTGAGATGTATCAAGATGAGGTGAGATAGCGCCCTCACCGCCGCTGCGTCCTCCTAATGTGAAGGTACGGGCGTGATGATTTGCATCACGTCGTCCCTTTCCACCACGACGAGGAGACGTTGATGCGGTTTCGAACGCTGAACCTGCTCATGGCTGCTTCTCTTGTGTCAATTGCAGGCATGAGCTCCAGCAATGCACAGAATGCGCCCGACAATGCAATTCACAATGCAGATGGCTCACGAACCATCTTGCGGTCGCAACAACTGCCTGAGGCCAACGAGCGCCACGCGCGGTGGTGCCAGATGCACGGTGCGGTGGACATTACAAACGAAGGCGATGTAACGCTCGGCCCAAATACATTCGACGGGGTAGTCTGTCAATCGCTCGATCCTTCCAAGCCGGGCTTCTCTGGCGCGTACATACCGAAGGATCAGAGCCTGCGCATCATCTCTCCCGACGCCGAGATGGAGAAGGCTCCCTCCATCATTCCGCAGCGCTCCGGCATGTCGCCCAGGTAAGGCGGCGCGCTGCGCCAAGATCAATCCAGCCCCGCAGCCGGCAGCACCCGCGTGCGCCGGGCCGCGCCACCGTGCGGCAACTCGATCACCACACCCCCGCCGCTGTCGGCGCCGTGGCCCGTCAGCGCGGTGATCACCACCTGGTGCGTGACCATCAGGTAAGGCCCGCCGCGCGGGTCGAGACCGTCGATCATGCGCGACAGCTGCGCGACCTGCGCGTCGCGGCGCTGTACATCGGCGCCGAAGAATGAATTGAGCAGCGGCTGCACCTGTACCGGTCCCAACGCCATCAGCCGCGCGGTGTCCTGGCAGCGGCACCAGGCGCTGCTCCACACCTGCGTCGGCCGAAAGCCGGCCGCCTTCCAGCTCGCACCCAGCCGCGCCGCCTGCTCGCGTCCGCGTGCGTCGAGGTTGCGCTGCGTGGCGCAATCGGCCAGCCGGAAACCGGGCGGGTCGCCCACGCCCGGCGCGCTGGCATGGCGCAGTACCACCACGACATGCGGGTGCCGCAGCTCGGTCACCGCGATCTCGCGCTGTGACGCCGGAGCGACCTGTGCGGCGGCAAGCGTCGGGACGAAGGCAAGCAGGGCAAGCCATCTGCAAAAGGCAGGCATCGGCGGCTCCGGTGATGGGCCAACCCCTCCGGTATAGCAGGCGCCGGCTTGCTTTCGCTACTTCGCGCCCTACCATGAAGCGGTCGGCGACACCCATCGCACAGGAGCCCCGCCATGGAACTGACGGTCGTACCGGTCACCAAGCCGGAAGCCACCAACTTCATCTTCGGCCAGTCGCACTTCATCAAGACCGTCGAAGACCTGCACGAGGCGCTGGTGGGCACGGTGCCCGGCATCCGCTTCGGGCTGGCGTTCTGCGAGGCCTCGGGCAAGCGGCTGGTGCGCTGGTCGGGCACCGATGAGCCCCTGATCGACATGGCTTGCGAGAACGCGCGTGCCATCGGCGCGGGCCACAGCTTCCTGATCTTCCTGGGCGACGGCTTCTTCCCGGTGAACGTGCTGGGTGCGGTGCGTGCGGTGCCGGAGGTGTGCCGGATCTACTGCGCGACGGCAAACCCGACGCAGGTCATCGTGGCGCAGACCGATGCCGGGCGCGGCGTGGTGGGCGTGATCGACGGCGCTTCGCCGCTGGGGATCGAGACCGAAGCGGATGTGGCGGAACGCAAGGCGTTGCTGCGGAAGTTTGGGTACAAGCTTTGAAAGCACCCAAACAGAGCGAACAGGGCGCGCGGTTTTGAGTGCGCCAATGCCGCCCGAACTAGCCTGAGCAAGGTGTTCTCCCTCTCCCCTCATGGGGAGAGGGCCGGGGTGAGGGGTGGTCTAGCTGGGAACCACATCAAGCGGAGCCAACGGTTTTTAACCCGCTGGCCTCAGCCATTGAGACTCCCGCCCTCACCCCCTGCCCCTCTCCCGCAAGCGGGAGAGGGGAGCAAACCCGCGGGGATCGGCAGGGCCAGAACTCAGGGCCGCGCGGCCTGTACGGTCGAGACCGGCGGCACATCGTCTTCCTTCATCCGGCTGCGGTTGAGCACGCCGGCCTGCTCCAGCACCGGATAGGCGGTGGCGCAGAACAGCGAGTTCAGCCGTTTCAGCTCACTGATCACGTCCAGGTGCAGCGAGCTGGTCTCGATGCTTTCCGCGGTCTGCACCGCCACGCGCTGCAGATGGGTGCGCGCGTACTTGCGCTCCAGTTCGCGGAAGTTGGCCTTCTCTGCCATCAGCGCCTGCGCGCTCTTGAGGTCGCCATTGAGAAACACCGACAGGCCCAGCCGCAGGTTCGCGACGAGTCGCGCGTGCATCTCGGCGATTTCCTGCATGCCGGCCTCGGAGAACATCAGGTTGTGCGCGATCTTCTTGTCCTTGGTATCGAGCAGGATGCGCTCGATGATATCGCCCGCATGCTCCAGGTTGATGGTGAGCGAGATGATCTCGGTCCAGCGCTGGCCGTCGCGCTCGTCGAGCGCTTCCAGGCTGATGCGGGTCAGGTAGAGCTTGATCGCGGTGTAGAGGTCGTCGACCTCGTTGTCGATGCGGCAGGTGGCAGTGGCCAGCTTGGCATCGTTGGTGCGCAGCACGCGCAGCATGTTGTCGAGCATCTGCTCGATGCGGTCGCCGATGCGCAGCACTTCGCGCGCGGCGTTGGACAGCGCCAGCGTGGGGGTGGACAGCGCGGCGGTATCGAGATGGCGCGGCGTGACCTGGCTGTCGCCGGTATTGCGCCCGGGCAGCACCTTTTCGCACAGGCGCGCCAGCGGCGCGGTGGCGCCGAGCAGCAGCACTGCCAGCGCGACATTGAACAGCAGGTGGAAGTTGACGATCAGCCGCTGCGGCTCATGGTCGACCAGCGCCAGCAGTTCCTCGGCCTGGCCCAGCAGCGGCAGCGCGATCAGGCAGCCCAGCAGGCGCGACAGCAGATTGCCCAGCGTCACGCGCTTGCCCGGCTGGTTGTTGCCCGAAGTAGTCAGCAGCGCCGAGACGCCCGAGCCCAGGTTGGCGCCCAGCACCAGCGCCAGCGCCACGTGGATCGACACCACCCCGGCCGAGGCCAGCGCGCCGCAGAACAGCACCACGGCCAGGCTCGAATAGCACAGGATGGTCAGGAAGGCGCCGACCAGCATGTCGAGGCCCGAGTCGCCGGTCAGCGAGGCAAACAGCACCTTGACGCCGGCGGCCTGCACCACCGGCCGGGTCGCGATCGAGATCAGTTCCAGCGCCAGCGTGATCAGGCCCAGGCCGATCAGCACGCGGCCGACGTGGCCCGGCTTGCTGCCCTTCCAGGTCAGGTGGCAGATCACGCCGACGAAGATCAGCAGCGGCGACAGCCACGACAGGTCCAGCGAGAACACCTGCACCATCAGTGCGGTGCCGACGTTGGCGCCGAGCATGATCGCCAGCGCCGGCGCCACGGCGATCAGTCCCTGGCCGACGAAGGAACTGACGATGACGGCGGTGGCGTTGCTGCTCTGGACCAGTCCGGTGACGCCCAGGCCGGCGAGGAAGGCGGTGAAACGGTTGGAGACGCTGGTCGACAGCACGTGGCGCAGGTTGGCGCCATAGACGCGCAGGATGCCGACCTTGACGATGTTGGTGCCCCAGACGAGCAGGGCAACGCCCGATAACAGGTGAAGGAGTACGCCCATGGTGCGCCTTTGTGTGACCGGTGTCGGATACTGAACGGAGGCTCCGCCCGGTCATCGTGTCGTTGTCAAGGGCTCATTATGCGCCTGGCCCCCGGCACCGGCAACGGCATCGGCCGCGCAGCGTCCGCGGCCTGCCGGCAACGCCAGTCAGGGCAGCGCGACCCTGATGCCGAGCCCGACGAAGATGGCCCCGGCAGCGCGGTCCAGCCAGCGCCCGGTGGCCGGCCGCCGGCGCAGCCAGGTGCCCAGCCAGCCCGCGCACAGCCCGAACAGCGAGAACACCACCGCGGTCTGCAGCATGAAGACCACGCCCAGCAGCAGGAACTGCAGGCCGGGATGCGCCGCATCGGCGCGCACGAACTGCGGCAGGAACACCAGGAAGAACAGCGTCACCTTGGGGTTCAGCATGTTGCCCAGCACGCTCTGGCGGAACACGCGCGCAAGCGGCACGGCCTCGACCTCGCCGCCCTGCGCCAGCCCGCCACGCGCACGCAGCGCCTGGATGCCGATCCAGATCAGGTAGGCGGCGCCGGCGTACTTGATCAGCTGGAACGCCAGCGGCGAAGAGCGCAGCACCGCGGCCAGCCCGACCGCGGCGATCACGGTGTGGAACAGGCAGCCGACCGAAAAGCCCAGCGCCGCCACCAGCCCGGCGCGACGCCCCTGCGCCATGCCGCGCGCCAGCACCTGCAGGTTGTCCGGCCCCGGGGCCACGGTCACGGCGACGGAGGTCAGCAGGAACAGCAGCAAGTCAGGCATGGAGACTCCTTGCGTGGATTCTTACGCGGGCGCGCATCGCTCAGTGCCCCTCGAACTTGCACACGGTAAACAGGGGCAACCCGGCGCCGTGCAGCAGCTTCGATCCGCCCAGCTCGGGCAGGTCGACGATGGCGGCGCCCTCCACCACCGTCGCGCCCAGGCGCTCCAGCAGCTTGCGCCCGGCCATCATGGTGCCGCCGGTGGCGATCAGGTCGTCGACCAGCAGCACGCGGTCGCCGGCCTTGCAGGCGTCGGCGTGGATCTCGACCGTGGCGCTGCCGTATTCCAGTTCGTATTCCTCGGCCACGGTCTGGAACGGCAGCTTGCCCTTCTTGCGGATCGGCACGAAGCCCAGGTTCAGCTCGTACGCGACGATCGCACCCAGGATAAAGCCGCGCGCATCGATGCCGGCGACCAGGTCCAGCTGCGCGTCCATATAGCGGTGCACGAAGACATCGATCAGCACGCGCAGCGTCTTGGGATCCTGCAGCAGCGGCGTGATGTCGCGGAACATCACACCGGGCTGGGGCCAGTCCGGCACGGTCCGGATGCGGTCGCGCAGGTAGCCGGTGACGTCGCCGAGGTCGGGGGACTGGATGATGGAATCTGCCATAGGGGTTGGGGAGATAGGCGCGCGGCGCCGGTCAGAAAGCGGTGGCAGCGGCATGCGGACGGCGCGGTAACCAGTTACCACCCGCGCCACGGGGGCGCCCCGCACAATGGCCGTGCCGGCCGGACGGGCTGCCCGTGCCGGCTTGCCGCGTCCGGCACCCGCCGGACACCCGTAACCATACAGGAGACCACGATGGCAAAAAAGATTCTGATGCTGGTGGGCGACTACGCCGAGGACTACGAAACCATGGTGCCGTTCCAGGCGCTGCAGATGGTGGGCCACGCGGTCCACGCGGTGTGCCCGGACAAGCGCGCCGGCGACGCCTGTGCCACCGCCATCCATGATTTCGAGGGCGACCAGACCTACAGCGAGAAGCGCGGCCACAATTTCACCCTCAATGCCACCTTTGCCGAGGTCGACCCCGCCGGCTACGACGCGCTGGTCATCCCGGGCGGACGTGCCCCCGAATACCTGCGCCTGAACGCGCGCGTGCTGGAGATCGTCCGGCACTTCGCCCAGGCGGGCAAGCCGATTGCCGCGGTGTGCCATGGGGCCCAGCTGCTGGCGGCTGCGGGCGTGCTGGAAGGCAAGACCTGCTCCGCCTACCCGGCCTGCGCGCCGGAAGTGAAGCTGGCCGGCGGCACCTATGCCGAGATTCCCGTCGACCAGGCCCATACCGACGGCAACCTCGTCACCGCCCCGGCCTGGCCGGCGCATCCGGCCTGGCTGGCGCAGTTTCTTGCGGTGCTGGGCACGCGGATCGTACATTAGTGCTTTCCGCACGCGGCGCCCCCACGCGTGGTGCATGGCTTGCCGCCCCGGCCGGCCATGCACAGCCTGCCGGCCGCGCCGCACGCCAGGGAGCCTTTCATGTGTGAAATCTTTATCCGCGCCAATCCGGCGTCTTACCAGAGCCAATCGCGCTCGCTGCGCCTGCATGGCGCGGCCACCAGCATCCGGCTGGAAAGCCTGTTCTGGGAAGTGCTGGAAGAACTGGCGCAGCGCGACGGCATGACCGTCAACCAGCTGATCACGCGCCTGCACGACGAACTGACCGAACACCGCGGCAGCGAGGCCGTGGCGGGCAATTTCTCATCGTTCCTGCGGGTGTGCTGCCTGCGCTACCTGATGCTGCAGGGCGAGGGCCGCATCCCGGCCGATCGCGACGTGCCGATCCGCTCGCTGGACCCGCGCGCGGTGCTCGACAACCTCCCGGAGTCCTGGGTCGAGCCGCGCCCACACTGAGCCTTGCTGCGGCGCCGGTTCCGGCGCTCAGCCGTTCAGGATGCGCGTCTCGGCGGCCTCCAGCGCCTCGGGCGGCCCGCGCAGCACGACGATATCGCCGGGCTCCAGCACGGTCTCGGGCTGGGGGTCGAAGGCGCGGATGCCGCGCCGGCGCACCGCGGTCACTTCGACCCCGATGCGCTCCAGCCCCAGCACGCCCAGGCGCCTGCCCACCGCGGTGGATTGCGGCCCGAGCGACACCGAATGCAGCCGCACCGAGTCGCGCTCGACCATGTCTTCTTCATCGTCGCGGCCGTGGAAATAACCGCGCAGCAGGCTGTAGCGCGCGTCGCGCGCCTGCTGCACGCCGCGCACCACCCGGCGCATCGGCACGCCCAACAGCACCAGCGCATGCGAGGCCAGCATCAGGCTGCCTTCGATGATCTCGGGCACCACCTCGGTGGCGCCGGCCTTCTGCAGCGTGTCGAGCTCGGAGTCGTCGACCGTGCGCACGATCACCGGCAGCGCCGGCGCCAGCTCCTGCACATGGTGCAGCACCTTCAGCGCCGACGGCGTGTTGGCATAGGTCACGATCACCGCGGCGGCGCGGTGCAGGCCCGCGGCGATCAGCGCCTCGCGCCGGCCGGCGTCGCCGTAGACCACGGTATCGCCCGCGGCGGCGGCCTCGCGCACGCGGTCGGGGTCCAGATCCAGCGCCACGTAGTTGATGCCCTCGCGCTCCAGCATGTGCGCCAGGTTTTGCCCGCTGCGGCCAAAGCCGCAGATGATGGCGTGCTTCTCGGTCTGCAGGCTTTGCGCGGCGATGCGGGTCATGTTCAGCGACTGCATCAGCCATTCGTTGGCGGCGAAGCGCAGCACGATGGCGTCGCTGTACTGGATCAGAAACGGTGCCGCCAGCATCGACAGCAGCATCGACGCCAGGATCACCTGGATCAGCACCGGGTCGACCAGGTTCAGGCCGTCGATCTGGTTCAGCAGCACGAAGCCGAACTCGCCCGCCTGCGCCAGCCCCAGCCCGGTGCGGATGGCCACGCCCTGGCGCGAGCCGAACACGCGCGCCAGCGCCGCGATCAGCACCAGCTTGAACAGCACCGGCACCACCAGCAGCGCCAGCACCAGCCAGACATGGTCCAGCACCACGCGGATATTGAGCAGCATGCCGATGGTGACGAAGAACAGCCCCAGCAGCACGTCGCGGAACGGCTTGATGTCTTCCTCCACCTGGTGGCGGTAGGGCGTCTCGGAAATCAGCATGCCCGCCATGAAGGCGCCCAGCGCCATCGACAGGCCCAGCCGCTCGGTCAGCGCCGCCATGCCCAGCGTGACCAGCAGCAGGTTCAGCATGAACAGTTCCTGCGAGCGGCGCGCCGCCACCACGTGGAACCAGCGGCTCATCAGGCGCTGGCCCAGGAAGAAGATCGCACCCAGCGCCACCACGATCTTGAGCGTGGCCAGGCCCAGCGCCTTCATCAGGTCGCCCGGATCCTGCGACAGCGCCGGAATCACGATCAGCAGCGGCACCACCGCCAGGTCCTGGAACAGCAGGATGCTGATGATGTTGCGGCCGTGCTCGCTCTCCAGCTCCATGCGCTCGGACAGCATCTTGGACACAATGGCGGTGGAAGACATGGCCAGGGCCCCGCCCAGCGCCACCGACGCCTGCCAGGACAACGGGAACAGCCAGTTGAAGGCCCAGCTGGCCGGCACCACTGCCAGCATCGACAGCACCACCTGCGAACCGCCCAGGCCGAACACCAGCCGCTTCATCGCGCGCAGCTTGGCCAGGCTGAATTCCAGCCCGATCGAGAACATCAGGAAGACCACGCCGAATTCCGCCAGGTACTTGGTCTGCGCGGTATCGCTGGCCAGCCCCAGCGCATGCGGGCCGATCAGGATGCCGACGGCGAGGTAGCCCAGCATCGGCGGCAGCTGCAGCATGCGGAATGCGACCACGCCGAACACGGCGGCGGCCAGCAGCACCAGGGTCAGTTCCAGCGGAGAATGCATCAGGTGGTCAAGGTGACCGGCCAGGCGCGCGTCCGACCCGGCACGGGCACCCTGCCGGCAGACAATGCGGCGAGCACGGCAAGCACGACGCGCGCCACGGGCCGGCCCAGGTGTCGTCGCATTCGTTGGTATACTTCGTCGCCATGATAGCCAATTTCGATGCGGATCGAGCACTCCGGCTCGCCCGCGACACGCTCCAGACCGAAGCCGATGCGGTTTCCGCACTTTCCGGCCGCCTGAACGGCGACTTTGCTCATGCCGTGCAGCTGATCCTGCAATGCACCGGGCGCGTGGTCGTTTCCGGCATCGGCAAGTCCGGCCATATCGGCCGCAAGGTCGCGGCCACGCTGGCCTCGACCGGCACCCCCGCGTTCTTCGTGCACCCGGCCGAAGCCAGCCACGGCGACCTCGGCATGGTCACGCGCGACGACGTGCTGATCGCCTTCTCCAATTCCGGCGAGACCGGCGAGCTGCTGTCGATCATCCCGATCGTCAAGCGCATCGGCGCGCGCCTGATTTCGGTCACCGGCAATCCGGACTCCAACCTCGCCAAGCTGGCCGACGTCCACCTGGACGCCGCGGTCGAGAAAGAAGCCTGCCCGCTGAACCTGGCCCCGACCGCCAGCACCACCGCCGCGCTGGCGCTGGGCGATGCGCTCGCGGTCGCGGTGCTCGATGCGCGCGGCTTCGGCGAGGAAGATTTTGCCCGCTCGCACCCCGGCGGCGCGCTCGGGCGCAAGCTGCTGACCCATGTGCGCGACGTGATGCGCACCGGCAACGCCGTGCCCGAGGTACGCGAAAGCACGCCGCTGGCGCAGGCGCTGATGGAAATCACGCGCAAGGGCATGGCCATGACCGCGGTGGTGGATACCGACGGGCGCGCCATCGGCGTGTTCACCGACGGCGACCTGCGCCGCCTGCTGGAAACCCCGCGCGACTGGAAGACCGTGCCGATCGGCGAGGTCATGCACCGCAACCCGCACGTGGTCAACCAGGACCAGCTGGCAGTGGAAGCCGTGCAGGTGATGGAAGCCAACCGCATCAACCAGCTGCTGGTGGTGGACGACGATGGCCGCCTGACCGGCGCGCTGCATATCCACGACCTGACCCGCGCCAAGGTCATCTGAGCCGGCGCACCACCGACGGCATCCGCAGCACAACGCCAAGGACACCATGCAGGCACTCCTCGCCTCCCTCAGCGGCATCGTCATGCGGCTGCTGCCGCTGCTGCTGATGGCCATCGTGGCGGGCAGCACGTTCTGGCTGGTCCAGATCAACTCCCCCAAGGAAGACCAGGCCGCGCAGGCTCCCAAGAAGCACGAGCCGGACTACTTCATGGACCGCTTCTCGGCCACCGAGCTGGCGCCCGACGGCAGCACCAAGATCCGTTTCACCGGCGAGCGCATGGTCCACTTCGAGGACGACCAGACCTACGAGGTCACGCGCCCCGCCATGCGCGCCTATGAACCGGACCGCCCGCCCGTGACCGCGCGCGCCGACATCGGCCGCATGAACGCCGAAGGCACGGTGATCGACCTGTACGGCAATGGCTACGTGCTGCGCCAGCAGGGCAAGGATCCGTCCAAGGATCCGCAGCTGACCGCGGCGTCGAGCTACTTCCAGCTGCTGGTCAATGACGACATCGTCAAGACCGACAAGCCCGTCAAGCTGACGCGCGGCCCGTCGGTCATGACCGCCAACGGACTGATCTTCAACAACGTCACCCGCGAAGTACAATTGCTCGGCAATGTACGCGGCACCATCATCACCGGGCCGTCCCCGGGCCGCGCGCCAGGGTCCTGAACTTCCGGTCCGGCGCCGCCGCGTACACGGCGCCGGCCGGCACGGCCCGCACCGCGCGCCGATTTCCGCGCAAACCGCACCATCACGCATCCAGACGCCCTCGAGCAACCCTGCCAACATGACCGCTTTCCTGACGACATCGTCCCGTCGACGCACCGCCCCGGCCCTGCTTGCGCTGGCCCTGGCCTTCGGCCTGCTGGCCCAGCCCGCCCTCGCCGAGCGCGCCGACCGCGACAAGCCGATGGTGCTCGAGGCGGACAACGCCAGCTATGACGACGTCAAGCAGATCTATACGCTGACCGGCAACGTGGTGCTGACCAAGGGCACCATGATCCTGAAGTCGGACGCCGCCGAGCTGCGCACCGACCCCGAGGGCTACCAGTTCGCCGTGGCCACCTCGAAGCCGGGCAAGCAGGCCTATATCCGCCAGAAGCGCGAAGGCGTCGACGAATACATCGACGGCTGGGGCGACCGCATCGAATACGACGGCAAGCAGGAATTCTCCAAGCTGATCGGCAATGCCCGCATGGCGCGGCTGCAGGGCGCCAAGCTGGTCGACGAGATCCGCGGCGCGGTGCTGACCTATGACAGCCGCAAGGAACTCTACACCGCCGCCGGCGGCGGCAGCGGCGATGCCGCGGCGGCCAACCCGTCCGGCCGGGTGCGCGCGGTGCTGTCGCCGCGCCAGGACCAGAAGTCCGGCACCGCGGGCGGCGGCTCGCCGCTGGACCTGAAGCCCGCTCCCGCGCCCGCCAACAAACCCTGACCGTACCCATGACCGATACCGCCACCATTGCCGAGAAGCCTGCCGTCGCAGCCAACGCCGTCCTGCCCGGCGGCAGCACGCTGGTCGTGCGCCACCTGAAGAAGCGCTATGGCTCGCGCACGGTGGTCAAGGATGTCTCGCTCGACGTGAAAAGCGGCGAGGTGGTCGGGCTGCTCGGCCCCAACGGCGCGGGCAAGACCACGTCGTTCTACATGATCGTCGGCCTGGTGGCGCTGGACGAAGGCGACATCGTGCTCGACGGCGACCACATCAGCGGGCTGCCGATCCACGAGCGCGCGCGCATGGGGCTGTCGTACCTGCCGCAGGAAGCGTCGGTGTTCCGCAAGCTCAACGTCGAGGAAAACATCCGCGCGGTGCTGGAGCTGCAGCTGGACCAGGGCAAGCCGCTGGCCAAGGCCGAGATCGAGCGCCGCCTCGATGCCCTGCTCGATGACCTGCAGATCGCGCACCTGCGCAACAACCCGGCGCTGTCGCTGTCCGGCGGCGAGCGCCGCCGCGTGGAAATCGCGCGCGCACTGGCGTCATCGCCGCGCTTTATCCTGCTGGACGAGCCGTTCGCCGGCGTGGATCCGATCGCCGTCGGCGAGATCCAGCGCATCGTCAGCTTCCTCAAGGCGCGCAATATCGGCGTGCTGATCACCGACCACAACGTGCGCGAGACGCTCGGCATCTGCGACCACGCCTACATCATCAGCGAAGGCACGGTGCTGGCCGCCGGCCAGCCCGAAGACATCATTGCCAATGACGCCGTGCGGCGCGTCTACCTGGGCGAAAACTTCCGCATGTAACACGGGCGGCTGCCCCGCGCGGGCGGCCATGGCTGCACGGCCGGAAGAGCCAGCGGCGATCACAGCGCATCAGCGATAGCAATTTCCGTTCCAACATCGGAAAGATGCGCATAAAATAGGTCGCATGAAACCGTCGCTACAGCTCCGCCTCTCCCAGCACCTGGCACTGACCCCGCAGCTGCAACAGTCGATCCGGCTGCTGCAGCTTTCCACGCTGGAATTGCAGCAGGAGGTCGAACAGGCGCTGACGGAAAACCCGCTGCTCGAGCGGGAGAACGACTGGATCGAAAGCCCGCTGCGCGTCGCGGCCGATGGCTCGGTCAACGTACAGAGCGCGCCCGCGCCCGCCCCGGCGGAGCCCCAGGGCAATGGGGACGCCCGCGCCGAAGGCGGCGCCGATGACAGCTACGGCGACAACAGCAGCGGCGACGACTACGGCAACGGCGACTGGAGCCTGGACGACTTCGCCCGCCGCCCGCAAGGCGACGAGGACGAAAAGACGCCGATGCAGCTGCGCGAGGCCGAGCCCACGCTGCGCGAATACCTGATGGAGCAACTGACGCCGCTGAAGATCTCGGCGCGCGACAAGGGGCTCGCCATCTTCCTGATCGAATCGCTCGACGACGATGGCTACCTGAGCGCCTCGCTCGAAGAGATCTGCGCGGAGCTGCCCGAAGAGCTCGAGTTCGATCCCGACGAAGTCCACGCCATCCTGACGCTGCTGCAGAGCTTCGATCCGCCCGGCGTGGGCGCGCGCAATGCCGCCGAATGCCTGGCGCTGCAATTGCGCCGCCTGACCCACCCGCAGCGCGAACTGGCGCTGACCATCGTCACCCATCACCTGGAACTGCTGGCGGTGCGTGACTACACGCGGCTGAAGAAGGCACTGCAGGTCGACGAAGTCGCGCTCAAGGCCGCGCATGACCTGATCCGCTCGCTGGCCCCGTACCCGGGCCACGCGTACAGCCGCCCCGAGGCCGATTTCGTTGTGCCAGATGTGTTCGTGCGCAAGGGCGGCGGCGGCTGGATCGCGCAGCTCAATCCGGATGTGATGCCGAGACTGCGCATCAACGACATGTACGCGCAGATCCTGCGCGGCGCAAAGGGCGAGACCGGCACCGCCGGGCTGCAGCAGAAGCTGCAGGAGGCGCGCTGGCTGATCAAGAACATCCAGCAAAGGTTCGACACCATCCTGCGTGTCTCGCAGGCCATTGTCGAGCGTCAAAAGAACTTTTTCACTCACGGTGAAATCGCCATGCGCCCCTTGGTTTTGCGGGAGATTGCCGATACACTGGGTTTACACGAGTCAACCATCTCCCGGGTGACGACCAATAAATACATGGCCACGCCGATGGGTACTTTCGAACTGAAGTACTTCTTCGGTAGCCACGTGTCCACCGAAACCGGTGGCGCGGCTTCATCAACGGCCATCCGCGCCTTGATCAAGCAACTGATAGGAGCCGAAGACCCGAGGAATCCCCTTTCCGACAGTCGCATCGCCGAACTGCTGGGCGAGCAAGGCTTCGTTGTCGCACGCCGCACCGTCGCCAAGTATCGCGAAGCCTTGAAAATCCCCGCAGTGAATCTCCGCAAGTCTTTGTAGCCGAGCCCACCGCCTGCCTGGTGAGGCTCTTTCAGAAGGAGAAGCGCTATGAACTTCAAGATCAGTGGACACCACCTGGACATCACGCCGCCTCTGCGTGAGTACGTGGAAACGAAGCTGGAGCGAATCGTCAGGCATTTCGATCAAGTCATTGGCGTTAGCGTGCTGCTCTCTGTCGACAATCACAAGGAAAAGGACCGGCGCCAGTACGCGGAAATCAATCTGCATCTCAAGGGCAAGGACATCTTTGTCGAGGCGCATCACGAAGACCTGTATGCAGCAATCGACGCACTCGTCGACAAGCTGGACCGTCAGGTGATTCGCTACAAGGATCGCGTGCAAGGCCACGACCGTGAAGCGGTCAAGTACCAGATGGCCGCAGCGCAAATGCAGCAATAAACCCATGCCCGGCGGCCCCGCAGAGGGCTGCTGAACCAGGATTCCACAGGCAAGCCGCGCCGCGAAGCGCGGCTTTTTTGCGCCCTGGTGCCGGCCTGGCTGTGGCGGCGGAGCCAACACTGTCACACATGGGAAACCGAGGTGTTCGCAAGCGCAGCGCCAAGGTGTATGCTGCGCCATACAAAGAGAGAGAGAAAATCGTGGCCGCGCCTGCTTGCGCTGCACCGCACAATGCGAGGGTAGCCCCTGCTCTATAATGGGCCGGACGTCTCCCCCGCCGCGCCGGCCGCGCCGGCTGCGGTCACGGAGCCAGCCGCTGCCCGGCGGAACGGTCCGCCCGCTAACTGAAATCCTGCGCATCGCCCATGAATCGTTTGGCCAAATTGCTGCCACCCGGCAACATCACCCTCGACGTCAGCGTCACCAGCAAGAAGCGTGTGTTCGAGCAGGCCGGGCTCCTCTTCGAGAACAACCATGGCGTGGCGCGCGCCATCGTGACCGACAACCTGTTCGCACGCGAGTCGCTGGGCTCGACCGGACTGGGCGCCGGCGTGGCGATCCCGCACGGGCGCATCAAGGGCCTCAAGCAGCCGCTGGCCGCCTTCATGCGCCTGGCCGAGCCGATCCCGTTCGAATCGCCGGACGGCAAGCCGGTGTCGCTGCTGATCTTCCTGCTGGTGCCGGAACAGGCCACGCAGCAGCACCTGGAAATCCTGTCCGAGATCGCGCAGCTGCTGTCGGATCGCGACATGCGCGAGGGCCTGGCGACCCTGCCCACGCCCGATGCCGTGCACGAACTGCTGATTGCATGGCATCCCTGATCCACTGATTCCCCAGAGCGGGCCGGCACCCAGACCGGGCAGGCGCCACGCGCTTCGCAGTCCGCCTTACCAGTCAACCCGCATGGAACTCACCGGCGTCACCTCCCAGTCCATCTTCGACGACAACGCAGCCGACCTCAAACTCTCGTGGGTCGCCGGCCTGGAGGGCGCGGACCGCGCCTTTGACGTGGAATTCGCCCGCGAAGCGACCTCCGCGGCAGACCTGGTGGGCCACCTCAACCTGATCCACCCGAACCGGATCCAGGTCCTCGGCAAACCCGAGATCACGTACTACCAGCGGCTGGACGACGAGACCCGCAAGCGCCAGATGGGCGAGCTGATCCTGCTGGAGCCGCCGTTCCTGGTGATCGCCGACGGCATGGAGCCGCCGCCGGACCTGGAACTGCGCTGCACGCGCTCGTCGACGCCGCTGTTCACCACGCCGGTGTCGTCCGCGGCGGTGATCGACCACCTGCGCCTGTACCTGTCGCGCATCTCGGCGCCGCGCGTGACCATGCACGGCGTCTTTCTCGACATCCTCGGCATGGGCGTGCTGATCATGGGCGAGTCGGGCCTGGGCAAGAGCGAACTGGGCCTGGAACTGATCTCGCGCGGCCACGGGCTGGTGGCCGACGACGCCGTCGATTTCGTCCGGCTCGGGCCGGATTTCATCGAAGGCCGCTGCCCGCCGCTGCTGCAGAACCTGCTCGAAGTGCGCGGCCTGGGGCTGCTCGACATCAAGACCATCTTCGGCGAGACCGCGGTGCGGCGGAAGATGAAGATCAAGCTGGTGGTGCAGCTGGTGCGGCGCAACGACGGCGAGTTCGAGCGGCTGCCGCTGGATTCGCAATACCTCGACGTGCTGGGGCTGCCGATCCACATGGTCAAGATCCAGGTGGCGGCCGGCCGCAACCTGGCCGTGCTGGTCGAGGCCGCCGTGCGCAACACCATCCTGCGCCTGCGCGGCATCGACACGCTGCGCGATTTCATGGACCGCCAGCGCGCCGCGATGCAGGCCGACGCGGTCTCGCGCGGGCAGGGCCGGCTGCTTTAAGCCACATTCGCAGCGGCTTGCAATTGCTTACAACGGCGTAGCAACCTCCCGTCAACGTTTCTCAGGCATGCTCCGTTTTGTGCTGTAATGGGCATCACGCCCGTTACGGAAGCCGCAACGCCGACCCAGGCGCGCGGTGACAAGGTTTTCCACCCCCGAGGAGAGCAAGCATGAAGAGCCTGATTGCAGTGTGCGCGCTGGTTACCCCCTTGTTCGCGGCCAGCGCCTTTGCGCAGACCGCCACCCCGGCCACGCCCGCCACCCCGGCCAAGCCATCGGCTGCGGCCCCGGCGACGCCCGCCGTGCCGGCCACGCCTGCGACCCCGGCCAATCCGGACAAGCCCGCGGCCAACACGCAGCAAGACAAGATGAAGGCCTGCAACGCGCAAGCCTCCGGCAAGAAGGGCGACGAACGCAAGGCGTTCATGAAGGAATGCCTGTCGAAGTCCGGCGCGCCCAAGACCCAACAAGAGAAGATGGCAGCCTGCAGCAAGTCCGGCAAGGGCAAGAAAGGCGACGAATACAAGGCCTACATGAAGGAATGCCTGTCGAAGGCAGCCTGAGCGGCGACGACTGGCGAAACCGATGGCGAACCGCGAGGTTCGCCATTTTTGCTGGTGTCAAAGAGCTGTCATGACGCAGCCGGCACCTGATGCTATGCTTCAGTTGCTATGCGCATCATCCTCATCACCGGCATATCCGGTTCCGGCAAGTCCGTCGCACTGAACGTCCTCGAAGATGCAGGCTACTACTGCGTGGACAACCTGCCGGCGCAGTTCATCCCTGAACTGACCCGCTATCTCGACAGCCAGGGCTATACGCACCTGGGCGTCGCCACCGACATCCGCAGCCGCGAGTCGCTCGACCAGTTGCCCGACACCGTGCGCGCGCTGGCCGCCGAGCACCAGGTCGAGGTCATTTTCCTGACCGCCAGCACCGACGCCCTGGTGCAGCGCTACTCCGAGACGCGGCGCCGCCATCCGCTGTCGGCACGCACCGATGGCGTGCCCGGCGGCGGCGCTTTCAACGACACCGCGCTGATGGAAGCGATCGAGATGGAGCGCGCGCTGCTGAGCCCGCTTGCCGAGGCCGCGCACCGGATCGACACCAGCAATGTGCGCACCAATACGCTGCGCAGCTGGATCAAGGAGCTGATCCGCGACGACAGCCAGCGCCTGACGCTGCTGTTCGAGTCGTTCGGCTTCAAGCACGGCGTGCCCAGCGATGCCGACATGGTGTTCGACGTGCGCTCGCTGCCCAACCCCTACTACGACCTGGCGCTGCGGCCGCTGACCGGCCGCGACACGCCGGTGATCGATTTCCTGCAGGCGCAGCCGATGGTGCTGGCGATGGCCGAGGATATCCGCGCCTACGTCGAAAAGTGGCTGCCAAGCTTCATTGCCGACAACCGCAGCTACCTGACCGTGGCGATCGGCTGCACCGGCGGCCAGCATCGCTCGGTCTATATTGCCGAAAGGCTCGCCAACTATTTCCGGGCACATGGTAATGTGCTGGTCAGACACCGAGAGCTCGCACCGGCGGGCTGACGCACGCGGCATGGCACCCCGGGCTGCACGGGGCATCTGAGCGCGGCGTCGGCCTGGCGGCCCAATGCTGCGCGACCCCAAGCCTGCACCGCATGTCCTCGACCGACCTCTACCGTCCCACCGGTTCCGAAGACCCGCCACGGACGCTCGACAACCTGCCGCTGTTCCCCTTGCACACGGTGCTGTTTCCCGGTGGACGGCTGCCTTTGCGCGTGTTCGAGGCGCGCTATGTCGACATGGTGCGCAACTGCCTGCGCGACAGCGCTCCCTTCGGGGTGTGCCTGATTGCCAGCGGCGAGGAGGTGGCGCGGCCCAACCAGCCCACCGTGCCCGAACTGGTCGGCTGCCTCGCCGAAATCGTCGACTGCAACATGGAGCAGCTGGGCGTGCTGCTGATCCGCGCGCGCGGCCGCGAGCGCTTCCATATCATCAGCCATGAAACCCGCGACGACGGCCTGCTGGTGGCGCGCGCCGAGGTGCTTGCCCCCGACATCATCGACTGCAAGCTGGAACTGCTGGGCGAATGCCTGGACGCGCTGCGCCGCATCGTCACGCGGCTGCACGCCGAGCAGCCCGACCGCATGCCGTTCGACGAGCCGTACCTGTGGGACGACCCGAGCTGGGTCGCCAACCGGCTGTGCGAACTGCTGCCGGTGCCGCTGAAGGCCAAGCAGATGCTGATGGCCTTGCCCGACGCGGGCATGCGCATCGAGATCGTGCACCGCTACATGCGGCAGAACCACATGCTGTAAGGCGGCTGTTCCTCCCCCGCCCTGCTCCGGTTTCAGAACAAGCCCACCCGCGCCTGGTCTTCCAGCAGCCGGCGCACCGGCGCCGGCGTGCCCAGCGCATCGAGATCGTCGAGCGACAGCCAGCGCTGCCCGGCCGGCGTCGCGCTGTCCTGCCGCAGCACGTTCGCCTCCGCTTCGAGGTCGACCCGGATGGCGCGGATCAGCAGGCGGAAGTGCGTGAACACATGGGTCAGCTCGCCAGCCAGCGCGGCGCGCGCAGGATTGCCGAAAGCGCGCGCGTAGTCGAGCGCGCGGGCCTCGGCTGCGTCTGCGTCGAAGGGCACGGTGTCGACGGGCATCTCGGGCAGGCTCCACAGGCCGCCCCAGATGCCGCTGTCCGGACGCAGGCGCAGCAGCACTTCACGCTCGCGCCGCACCAGCAGCATCACCGTGCTGCGCTCGGGGATCGCCGCGCGCGGCTTGGGCGCAGGCAGCACGGCGGTCAGCCCGTCGCGGCGCGCCACGCAATCGGCGGACAGCGGGCACGCGGCGGCATCGGCCAGGCAGGCGGGCTTGCCTCGCGAGCACACCGTCGCGCCCAGGTCCATCAGCCCCTGCGTATAGGCAACCATGTCGTCGCCCTGGCGCGGGCCGGGCGCCGGCAAGGCCTGTTCCGCCAGCTGCCACATGCGCGTTTCCACCGCGCGCTCGCCCGGATGACCATGGATGCCGAAGCAGCGCGCGAACACGCGCTTGACGTTGCCATCCAGGATCGGCGAACGCACCCCAGCACTGAATGCCGCAATGGCAGCCGCGGTGGAACGGCCGATGCCCGGCAACGTGACCAGCACCGCAGGATCCGTGGGGAAGCGGCCGCCATGCTCGCCGACCACTTGCATGGCGCAGCGGTGCAGGTTGCGCGCGCGCGAGTAGTAACCCAGCCCGGCCCACAGCGCCATCACCTGGTCGGCAGGCGCCGCCGCCAGGTCCTGCACCGTGGGCAACTGCGCGACAAAGCGCTGGAAGTAGTCGATCACCGCGCTGACCTGGGTCTGCTGCAGCATGATCTCGGACAGCCAGATGCGGTACGGATCGCGGGTGTTCTGCCACGGCAGGCCGTGCCGGCCGTGGACGCGTTGCCAGTTGACGACCCGCGCGCCGAAATCCGGCGGGACGTGGAGATCGTCGGGAACGGCGGGAGCAGTGCGGGGAACGGGCGTGCGGGGCATTGGGTAAAGCTTGTGTAGAACTCGTCGCCAGTTGGGTACTCCCTCTCCCGCATGCGGGAGAGGGTTGGGGTGAGGGCTGAGCGTGTCAACGAAGTCCAGGACGGCGGTATGCCGGCGCCTACCCTCACCCCCTGCCCCTCTCCCGCAAGCGGGAGAGGGGAGCAAACCGGCAGCGTGCGAAGCTGGTCAGCAACAAAAAGGGCGCCGCAGGAAAGCGGCGCCACATGATATACCGGCTTCAGTAACTGGCTACGCTACCGCAAGACTGGCACTGTCGGCATCGGCCCCCGGCCGCATCAGCCGCTGGGCAAAGCCTTCGATGCGTCCGCTGCGTTCGTCCAGCCCGTTCAGCACTTCCTCCAGCTGGGCGATGCGGCTTTCCAGCGTGTCGGTGGCTTCATGGATGCGCTCGATCGAATCGACACGCCGGCGCAGCTGCTTCTGGTGTTCGCGCACCTGCGCTTCCAGCGGCGTCATCACCGACTTGAGCCAGACTTCGATATCGCGGTTGAGGCCGCGGAAATTCTCCAGCACGCGGCTGGCCATGGTGTTGAACGCGCTTTGCACCAGCTGCGGGCGCGAGCGCGTCAGCATGCTGATCGTGCCGAAATGCGCCTGCACCAGCCGCAGCGTCTCCTGCAGTTCGGCCAGGTAGCGCTCGGCGGTGAACTGCATCGGCGCGGGCAGCGT
This sequence comes from Cupriavidus sp. MP-37, assembly GCF_020618415.1. Taxonomy (NCBI): domain Bacteria; kingdom Pseudomonadati; phylum Pseudomonadota; class Betaproteobacteria; order Burkholderiales; family Burkholderiaceae; genus Cupriavidus; species Cupriavidus sp. MP-37. The sequence continues at coordinate 3,465,073 of NZ_CP085344.1, forward strand.
GAAACCGTGCTCGGCATTGAAGCGCCGGTACATGCTGTCGATCAGCTGGTGCAGCTGGCCGATCTTGCTGTCGGCATCGCTGACCAGCCCGCTCAGCTGCGCGAACAATGCCTCCATGTCCTCGCGCAGCCCGCGCGAGAAGAAGCGCTCCTTCATCTGTTCGCGCGCGCCGCGCATGGTGCGGCGCACGTCGCGCAATTGCAGGCTCTTGATGATGTCGGCACTGTGCCGGCCAAAGACCAGGCGCAGCGCCTGGAACTTGCTGATGCTCTGCTCGAACTCGTCCTTCTCGCCCTGCACCCGCATCAGCATGTGCTTGACCATCGCATGGTTTTTGCCGCGCAGGCCGCGCAGCTCGAACAGTTGCTCGACGATATCGCGGCGGCGGCTTTGCAGCAGTTGCTGCGCGGCGCGCGCCATGTCCTGCACCAGCCGGTAGACCTGGTCCGCGACGATCTCGCGCCGGCGCGGAATCAGCTGGTCCGACAGCACGTGCTCGAATTCGGGCAGTCCGCTGCGCGCCAGCAGGGCATCGTCGTGCGTGACCTTGGCCACCAGCCCCTTTTGCGCCGACACCGGATACACGCGCGACTGCTCGATGCCCAGCACCTGCGCGGTGGTCGACACCTGCCGGGCAATTTCCTGCGCGATCTCGCCCGGCTGGCGCAGCGGATCCCACAGCCCGTCGATCTTGTTCAGCACCGCCAGGCAGCCGCGCCGGTGCCCGGCGCCGACATGGCTGCGCCACAGCTCCAGGTCGCTCTTGGTCACGCCCGCGTCGGCGGCCAGCACGAACACCACCACGTGCGCATCCGGGATCAGCCGCAGCGTCAGTTCGGGCTCGGTGCCGATTGCGTTCAGGCCCGGCGTGTCGAGGATCACCAGGCCCTGGCGCAGCAGCGGATGCGGGAAATTGATGACGGCGTGGCGCCAGCGCGAGATCTCGACCATGCCCTCGGCATCGACCGCGTAGGCGGCATCGGGGTCGTTCTCGTGGTACAGCCCCAGCGCCTCGGCCTGTTCGGGCGGCACGCGCATGGTCTGCACCACGTGCTGGAACGCCTCCAGCATGCCCTCGGGCGACGACGGATCCAGCGGCACCGAATGCCAGTGCGACGCCGAAGTGCCGGCCTCGAGGAAGTCGGCGGTGGAGGCGTCCTGCAGGCGCGTCTCGATCGGCAGCAGGCGGATGCTGGGCGGCTCGGTCTCGTCGTAGCGCAGCTCGGTCGGGCACATGGTGGTGCGCCCCGCCGACGACGGCAGGATGCGGCGCCCGTAATCGGCAAAGAAGATGGCGTTGATCAGCTCGCTCTTGCCGCGCGAGAACTCGGCGATAAAGGCGACCTTGAGGCGGTCGCTGCGCAGCACGCTCTGGATGCGCTGCACGCGCTCGTCGGCCTGCGCATCGTACAGGTCGTGCTGCTGCAGCCAGGACTGGAATTCGGCCAGTGACTGGAGCACCCCGGTTCTCCAGGCGCCGTATTGTTCGAATTGGTGGGCGAGCGTTGTCATGGACCTGTTGGGCTGGCTTGTTTTTACCGCGGGGCCCGCCACCCTGTGCGGCTGCCCGTGTTCACGCAGTGCCGGTCCGCCCCCCTTGCCGTTCACGCGGCCGGCCATTTTGTAACTTTTTATGACTGCGCACACGATACAGGTTTCCACGGCGCTTTTGTGGAATTCGCGTCCCTTGGATGGCAGTGACACCGCCAGTGTTGCGCCGACCCATCGACCTGGGGCAGCGGGCGCCCCCTGAAGCACTCCCGGCCGCCTATCAGTGCTGGCAGTTGGTGCAATAGAAGGTGGAGCGCTGGCCCTGCACGATCTGGCGCACCGGCTTGGCGCACACCTTGCATGGCAGGCCGGCGCGGTCGTAGACGAAGCAATCGAGCTGGAAGTAGCCGCTGGCACCGTCGCTGCCGACAAAGTCGCGCAGCGTGCTGCCGCCGCGCTCGATCGCCTGCGCCAGGGTCTCCCGCACCGCCTGCGCCAGCCGGTCGCAACGCGCGCGGCTCAGGCGCCCGGCCGGGGTGGTCGGGTGGATGCCGGCGCGGAACAGGCTTTCGGACGCATAGATATTGCCCACCCCGACCACGATCGCGCCGGACAACAGCACGGTCTTGATCGCGGCACTGCGACCGCGCGTATGGCGGTGCAGCCAGGCGCCGTCGAAAGCGGGATCGAACGGCTCGATGCCGAGGGTGCTCAGCAGCGGGTGCGACGGCAGTTCCGCCTCCGGCAGCGTGGTCCAGAGGATGGCGCCGAAGCGGCGCGGATCGCGGAAGCGCAGCACGATGGTGCCGGGCTGCTGGCCCGGGGCGGCTGCCGACGCTGCGCCGGGCTCGGCATCGAGCACCAGGTCGAAGTGATCGTGCACGCCCGGCGGCGGTGCCTCGGGCAGAACCCGCAGCGTGCCCGTCATGCCCAGGTGCACCAGCAGCCAGCCGGGCGGCTGCGCGGCATCGCTACTGACGCATTCCAGCAGCAGATACTTGCCGCGGCGCTCGATGCGGCGCACCAGGCGTTGTGCCAGGCAGGCTTCGAGCTCGGGGTCGACCGGCCAGCGCAGGCCGCGGTGGCGTACCGTCACCGCGGCGATGCGCCGCCCCACCACATGCGGCAGCAAGCCGCGCCGGGTCACCTCGACCTCGGGCAATTCAGGCATCGAACCTCTCCGTTGGTTACCGCTCAAAACTGCTGCAGCGCCTGCCGGCGCCGCCCCGCGGCGCCAAGCAGCGCATTGTAGCGGCAGGCTACAATGCCCTTATCAATGCGCAATCCCCCATCCTTCGCCAGCGCGCGCCGGAGCACTCACTACATGTCGGACCTGATGCCGGACCAGATGCCGGACTCCACGTTGCAAGCCACCGCGGGCGGCGGCCTGACCACATCGCCGGGCGCCGGCTCGCGCACCGCGCGCCGTGCCGGCACCCTGGCCCGCTGGTGGCAGGCCCCGCGCCGCCATGTGCGCGCGCTCGCCGCCGGCGCGCTGCTGGCAGCGGCGGCAGGTGCAGCCCACGCCGCGCCGCCCCTTGACGCCGGTTCGCTGCCCATGCTGCAACTGGCCGCGGCCGACACCCCGGCGGCCAAGCCGGCGCGGCCGGCATTGCCGTCGCTGGAGCTGACCGACGATATCGTCTATATGGTGCTGGCCGCGGAGATTTCCATCCAGCGCGGCCTGGTCGGTCCGGCCTACCGGACCTACCTGGAACTGGCGCGGCAGACGCGCGACCCGCGCTTCGCCCAGCGTGCCACCGAGATCGCCTTCAACGCGCGCGTCCCGCAGCAGGCGCTTGACGCCGCACGCCTGTGGAAGGAAATCACCCCGACCTCGCCCGCAGCCAGCCAGGTGCTGTCGACCCTGCTGGTGCTAAACGGCCGCTGGGATGACGCCCGCCCGCTGCTGCAGCAGCAACTGGCCGCGGTGCCGGCCAGCCAGCGCGGCGATGCCATCCTGCAGCTGCAGCAGCAGCTGTCGCGCACCAGCGATCCGGCCGGCGCGGCCACGCTGCTGCAGGACCTGACCCGCAACGAGACCAAGCTGCCGGAAACCCAGCTGGCGCTGGCGCGCGCGCGCGAAGTCGCCGGCGACGAGCCGGGCGCGCTGGCCGCGCTCGACCAGGCCTTGCGGCTGCGGCCCGGCTATGAAGCGGCCGCGCTGATGTCTGCCGAACTGCGCGCCGAGAAGCAGCCCGACGAAGCCGTGGCGGTGCTCAAGCGCTTCCTGGAAAAGTCGCCCGAATCGGTCAACGGCCATATCACGCTGGCGCGGCTGTACCTGCTGAAGAACGACATGCCGGCGGCCCGCCAGGAGTTCGAGACGCTGCGCAAGGTGGCGCCCGCCGACCCGCGCGTGCCGCTGGCGCTGGGCCTGACCAGCCTGCAGGCCAAGAACTTCGGCGAGGCCGAGCAGTACCTGCAGGAATACCTGCGGCTGGTCGAGAAACAGCCCAGCGCCAATCCCGATATCGCCTACCAATACCTGGCGCAGATCGCCGAGGAACGCAAGGACTACGCGGGCGCGATCCGCTGGCTCGACCGCATCGAGGACGTCCGCCTGGCGCCGGCGGCCACCGCCAAGCGCGCCCAGCTGCTGGCGCGCATGGGCAAGCTCGACGACGCCCAGGCATTGTTCGGCGAGATGCTCAGCGACGCCGAAGATATCTCCGATCCCACCCAGCGCGCGCAGCGCGTGACCGCCATCCGCCAGGCCGAAGTGGCCACGCTGATGGAGAACAAGGCCTACGACCGCGCCCGCAAGGTGCTGAACGACCGCATCACGGCGGAGCCCGACAATGCCGACTGGATCTATGAGCTGGCCATGCTCGACGAGCGCCAGAAGCGCTACGCCAGCATGGAAAGCGGCCTGCGCCGCGTGATTGCGCTGCAGCCGCAGCAAAAGCAGGGCTACAACGCCCTCGGCTATTCGCTGGCGGACCGCAACGAGCGGCTGCCCGAGGCGCTCCAGCTGCTGGAGCGCGCCTCCGAACTGGGGCCGGACGATCCGTACATCATGGACAGCCTGGCCTGGGTCAAATTCCGCATGGGCGACCTGCAACCCGCGGCGGCCCTGCTGCGCAACGCCTATGCCAAGGCCCCCGAAGCTGAAATCGGCGCGCACCTCGGCGAGGTGCTGTGGCAGCTCGGCGAGCACGACGAGGCCCGCAAGACCTGGACCGAGGCCGTGCGCATCGACCCCGAGAACGAGACCCTGATCGATACGCTGCGCCGCTACAAGTTCAACGTGCAGCCGTCCAAGTAAGCCCGTGCGCCGCGGCCGGCAAGCCCGGGCCGCGGCACCGGATTCCCGTCAGCCCGGCGGCCGCCGCGCCACCGTCCTCACGACCATGCCCATGAACCGATCCCGACGCCTGGCGCTGCTTTGCCTTGGCGCGCCCCTGCTGCTGCAGGCATGCGCCAGCGTGGCGCCGTCGCGCAGCTTCGATGCCGACCAGGACGCCGTCAGCCAGCAGTACACCGGCCGCTTTTCCGCCAACTACGTGCGCTACGGGCGCGACGAAGGCGTGCAGGGCAGCTTCCGCTGGGAGGAGCAGGGCCGCAACGTGCGCCTGGACCTGGTCTCGCCGCTCGGCCAGACCCTGGCCGTGGTCACCGCGACGCCCTCGGGCGCCACGCTCGACCTGCCCAACCAGCCGCCGCGCAACGCGCCCGAGGTCGATACCCTGATGGAGGAAGCGCTGGGCTTTGCACTGCCGGTGGCCGGCATGCGCGACTGGCTGCACGGGCGCCCCACCCAGGGCACGCCCGCGCGCGCCACGCGCGACGAGCAGGGCCGGCTGGCGACGCTGGCGCAGAACGGCTGGACCGTGCGCTACGTTGCCTGGCAGGAGACGCCCGCCGCCGGCGCCGCCGCCGCCCAGGTGCCGCGCCGCATCGACCTGGCGCGCGACGCCGGCAGCAATCCGCTGTCGGTGCGGCTCGTCATCGATCCCCAGACGCCATGACGGGCGCCATCACCGCACCATCACGCACCATGCCACGCAGCCATCCCCTGCCTCCGCCCGAACTGCGCGACTGCCCCGCGCCGGCCAAGCTCAACCTGTTCCTGCATGTGACCGGCCGCCGCGCCGACGGCTACCACACGCTGCAGACCGTGTTCCAGCTGGTCGACTGGTGCGATACGCTGCATTTCCGCCGCCGCGACGACGGCGTTGTCGCGCGCGTCACCGAGGTGCCCGGCGTGCCGGCCGAGACCGACCTCGTGGTACGCGCCGCGCGCGCGCTCCAGGCTGCCACCGGCTGCACCTTGGGCGCCGATATCGCCATCGACAAGGTGCTGCCGATGGGCGGCGGCATCGGCGGCGGCTCGTCCGACGCCGCCACCACGCTGCTGGCGCTGAACCACCTGTGGGGCCTGGGGCTGACGCGCGCCGAGCTGATGCGGATCGGGCTGACGCTGGGCGCCGACGTGCCGGTGTTCGTGCTCGGGCAGAACGCCTTTGCGCAGGGCATCGGCGAGGAGCTCACGCCGGTCGAGCTGCCCGACAGCTGGTTCGTGATCATCCACCCGAAACAGCACGTGCCCACCGCTGAAATTTTTTCGGATGAGTGCTTGACAAGGGATACGCCGATCTCCATAATTGCGGTCTTCGCTGCTCGCACAAACAAATTCGATTTCGGTCGCAACGACCTGGAACCGATAGCAACAGCGAAGTTCGGCGAAGTCGCCCGAGCCTTGGCATGGCTGAAGCAACACAATCAGCATGCCCGGATGACCGGTTCCGGAGCCTGCGTGTTTGCGCGTTTTCCCGACGCAAAAACAGCGCAGCAGGTTTTGGAAGGGTTGCCACCCGAGTGGGATGGCAGGTGTGTGAGAAGTCTGGCACGTCACCCGCTCGCGACATTCGCATAGCAAGTTTTCGTTCGGCGCGTTATTGCCCTGTCAGTCGTGGCAGGTTGGTAGCACGAAGAACGGCCCGGTTGTGTAGGGGAGTCGCCAAGTTGGTCAAGGCACCGGATTTTGATTCCGGCATTCGAAGGTTCGAATCCTTCTTCCCCTGCCATTACTTCCTATAGTGTCCTAACGGAACACGATATCTCCAAGTCACCGGCTGCGCCGGTGACACCAAGCTCCCCCAGCAGCAAGACAGGTGCCCCGAATGAGCAGCGAAGGCTTGATGGTATTTACCGGCAACGCCAACCCCAAACTCGCGGAGGCTGTCGTACAGCACCTCGGCATTCCGCTGGGCAAGGCTCAGGTTGGCCGTTTCTCCGACGGAGAAGTCCAGGTCGAAATCCAGGAAAACGTTCGCGGCAAGCACGTCATCGTGCTGCAGTCCACCTGCGCGCCGACCAACGACAACCTGATGGAACTGATGGTGATGGTCGACGCGCTCAAGCGCGCCTCGGCACGCAGCATCACCGCCGCCATGCCCTACTTCGGCTATGCCCGCCAGGACCGCCGCCCGCGTTCGGCGCGCGTGGCAATCTCGGCCAAGGTGGTGGCCAACATGCTGGAAGTCGCCGGGGTCGAGCGCGTGCTGACGATGGACCTGCACGCCGACCAGATCCAGGGCTTCTTCGATATTCCGGTCGACAACATCTACGCCTCGCCGGTGCTGCTGGGCGACCTGCGCGAGAAGAACTACGGCGACCTGCTGGTGGTCTCGCCGGACGTCGGCGGCGTGGTCCGTGCCCGCGCGCTGGCCAAGGAACTGAACTGCGACCTGGCGATCATCGACAAGCGCCGTCCCAAGGCCAACGTGGCCGAGGTGATGAACATCATCGGTGAAGTCGAAGGCCGCAACTGCGTCATCATGGACGACATGATCGACACCGGCGGCACGCTGTGCAAGGCTGCCCAGGTGCTGAAGGAGCGCGGCGCGCTGAAGGTCTTCGCCTACTGCACGCACCCCGTGCTGTCGGGCGGCGCGGCGGCCCGCATCGCCGATTCGGCGCTGGACGAAGTGGTGGTGTGCGACACCATCCCGCTGTCCGAGGAAGCCGCCAAGTGCACCAAGATCCGTCAGCTCTCGACCGCCCCGCTGCTGGCCGAGACCTTTACCCGCATCGTCAAGGGCGACTCGATCATGTCGCTGTTCGCGGGTTCCTGATAGAATTTATGGCTTTGCCGCGTTGATCGTCTTGCATTGGCGGTCAACGTGACCTGATCGGCGCATGCTTTGCTGATTTGCGCCGCAACGAGGCTGTCTGGTCGCGGACAGCCTTCTTACTTTTGGAGTCATCATGAAAGTTGTCGCTTTCGAGCGTAGCGTACAGGGAACGGGTGCGAGCCGCCGCCTGCGCAATTCGGGCAAGACCCCCGGCATCATCTACGGCGGCGCCGCCGAGCCGAAGATGATCGAACTGGATCACAACGCCCTGTGGCACGCCCTGAAGAAGGAAGCGTTCCACTCGTCGATCCTCGACCTGGAAGTCGCTGGCAAGTCGGAAAAGGCTCTGCTGCGCGCATTCCAGATGCACCCGTTCAAGCCGCTGGTGCTGCACGTCGATTTCCAGCGCGTGTCGGCCAACGACAAGATCCACGTCAAGGTGCCGCTGCACTTCATGAACCAGGAAACCGCTCCTGGCGTGAAGCTGGGCCACGGCCTGGTCAACCACATCGTCAACGACCTGGAAGTGTCGTGCCTGCCGGCCGACCTGCCCGAGTTCATCGAAGTGGACGTCGGCGCCATGGAACTGGGCCAGACCCTGCACCTGTCCGACCTGAAGCTGCCGAAGGGCGTGACCGTGATCACCCACGGTGACGACAACCCGGCCATCGCCAGCATCTCGCAACCGGCTGGCGCCGTGTCGGAAGCTGCCGAAGGCGGCGAAGCCGCTGGCGAAACCCCGGCCGCCTAAGCTGCCGCAGCGGTGGCGGCCCGCGGGCCGCGCCACGAAGAAACCGCCGCTTGCGGCGGTTTTTTTTCGCCCGGCAGCGGACTGCCGGTTTTTCGGTATCCTTGGCGCCTGTGGCGCAGTCCCGCGCGCCAACGACACAGTCAAACGCATGATCAAGCTTATCGTCGGCCTCGGCAATCCCGGTGCGGAGTACGAGGCCACCCGGCACAACGCCGGCTTCTGGCTGGTGGACCAGCTGGCCCGCATGGGCGGCGCCACGCTGCGCGTCGAGGGCCGCTTCCATGGCCTCGCCGCGCGCGCGCGGCTATGGGACCAGGAGGTCTGGCTGCTCAAGCCGTCGACCTTCATGAACCGCTCCGGCCTGGCGGTGGTGTCGCTGGCGCGCTTCTACAAGATCCTGCCCGGCGAGATCGTGGTCGTGCATGACGAGATGGACCTGCCGGCGGGCGCCGCCAAGCTCAAGCGCGGCGGCGGCGCGGGCGGCCACAACGGCCTGAAAGATATCTCGGCCCACCTGGGCACACAGGACTACTGGCGCCTGCGCCTGGGCGTGGGCCATCCGCGCAATGCGCCCGGCGGTGCCGGCGCGGGCCGCGAGGACGTGGTCAACTTCGTGCTCAAGCCGCCGCGGCGCGAGGAGCAGGAAGCCATCGATGCCGCGATCGACCGCTGCATCGATCCGCTCGGCCTGCTGGCGCGCGGCGATGCCGAGCGCGCCATGGCGCAGCTGCATACCGCGCGCTGAGCGCGCCGCAAGCCAGCCAGCATATTTCTGCGACAGCAGCATGAAAACGGGCCGCATCCGCGGCCCGTCGTCGTTTGGCCGCACCGGTCTGCAGTTGCAGACATAGTGTCATCAAAGTGCCATGGGCACCACCTAAATTGCGGGGTTTCCAATCGCGTCGGTATCGCATGGTTGCCGATGCGCATGACATCCCACAGGAGGAAAGCCCATGTCGTACCTGACCGACGAAGCGCGCGCCGCAAGCCGCGCCGCCAAGCCCGACGTTGACGTGCCCGGCCAGATGCTCGAGGACATCGTCGCCGCCAACCCGGCCCGCCGCCGGGTGCTGCGCGGCGGCCTGGGCCTGTCGCTGGTGTCGGCGTTCGGCAGCGGCCTGCTGGCCGCCTGCGGCGGCGATGACGATCCCGCTCCGGCCCCGGCGCCCGCACCGGCCCCTGCACCCGCGCCCGCCCCGGCTCCGTCCCCGGCCACGCCGAGCTACGAGGTCACCTTCGAGCCGATCGCCAAGTCCACCGCCGACACCGTGGTGGTGCCCAGCGGCTACAGCGTCGACGTGCTGTTCTCGGCCGGCGACCCGGTCGAAGCCGGCGCCACCGGCTATGCCGGCGCCTTCCAGTCGTCGGCCGAGACCGAGCGCCAGGCCGGCGGCAACCACGACGGCATGCACTACTTCACCCTGCCCGGCGTCGATCCGCAAAAGGGCGGCCTGCTGGCGATCAACCACGAGCTGCCGGACTACAACATCCTGTTCCCGAGCGCCTACGATGCCGCCACCGCGAGCCCGGAACAGAAGCGCATCGCCCTGTCGGCGGTCGGCATTTCGGTGATCGAAGTGGAACTGGCCGCCAGCGGCAAGTGGCAGGTCAAGCGCGACTCGATCTACAACAAGCGCTACACCGGCAACACGCTGTACCGCGTGGGCGGCCCGGCCGCACCGGTGGTCGGCGCCACCGTGGTCGGCATGCTCAACAACTGCTCGAGCGGCCATACCCCGTGGGGCACCTACCTGACCTGCGAGGAAAGCACCGACAACTACATCGACCCGAACCAGGCCGACAACGGCTATGGCTGGGTGGTCGAGATCGATCCGTACGGCACGCTGGGCGCACCGGCCAAGCGCACCGCGATGGGCCGCTTCGACCATGAAAACGTCGCCTTCATCACCGATGCCAGCAACAACGTGGCGTTCTACATGGGCGACGACGGCACCCCGGGCTGCATCTACAAGTTCGTGCCGAGCAAGGCGTTCGATCCGAACAACCGCGCGGCCAACGCCAACCTGCTCGACAGCGGCACGCTGTACGTGGCCAAGTTCAACGCCGACGGCAGCGGCCAGTGGATCGAACTGGCGCAGGGCAAGAACGGCCTGACCGTCGGTGCCTCGGATCCGGGCAACTGGACCCAGTCGGCGGTATCGCCGGCGCCGACCACGGTCGACTTCGCCACCCAGGCCGACGTGCTGATCAACACCAAGTCCGCCGCGCGCGTGGCTGGCGGCACGCTGATGGACCGCCCCGAGTGGATCACCGCCGCGCAGGACAACACGCTCTACTGCACGCTGACCAACAACAGCGGCCGCCAGCAGACCGACGCCGCCAACCCGCGCAAAAACAACCTGCACGGCCATATCGTCAAGTGGAATGAAACCGGCAATTCGCCGCTGGCGACGACCTTCACCTGGAGCATCCTGTTGCAGGCCGGCGACCCGTCGCTGGCCACCGACAACCTGAAGGGCAACATCAACGGCGACACCTTCTCCAGCCCGGACGGCCTGCGCGTCGACCCCAAGGGCCGCCTGTGGGTGCAGACCGATTCGAGCACCAGCGCCACCTACACCGGCACCTTCGGCAACAACAGCATGTATTACATCTCGCCGACGGGCCAGTCGAAGCGCTTCCTGGCGGGCCCGACCGGTTGCGAGATCACCGGCATCGCCTACACGCCGGACCTGACCACCTGCTTCATCAACATCCAGCACCCGACCGGCAAGTGGCCGGACGCGGCCAAGCCGCCGCGCTCGTCGACCATCGTGGTGCGCCGTGCCGACGGCAAGCCGATCGGTGCCTGACCGCGCAGTGCAGTAGGCAGTAACCGTAGTAAATTGGGGAAAGGTTAAGCCCCCGTCACCTTGCGGTGCCGGGGGCTTTTTTTGCGTGGCGCAAGCCGGTAAATGCGGGGGAGCCGAGCGTGGCCGCTGTCAGGCCGCGTGCTTGGCCGCGGTCAGCAGGCGGTACCGCTGCATCAGGACCTCATGGGTCTCGGCGCGGTTCGGGTCCTTGGGGATGCATGCAACCGGGCAGACCTGCTGGCATTGCGGCTCGTCGAAGTGGCCGACGCACTCGGTGCACTTGTTGGGGTCGATTTCATAGATCTCGGGCCCCATCGAAATGGCTTCGTTCGGGCACTCGGGTTCACAAACGTCGCAGTTGATGCAGTCGTCGGTGATCATCAGCGCCATGGTGTTTCCTTCCTGCGGACACGCCCGCGCCCGACTGGCCGCGGTCTGACGTGTCTGAAGCCGTATTTTATTCCGGTTTGGCGATTTTCTCTTGCAGCCAGCGTTCCACCGACGGGAACACGAACTTGCTGACGTCGCCGCCAAGCACCGCGATCTCGCGCACGAAGGTGCCGGAGATGAACTGGTACTGGTCCGACGGGGTCAGGAACATGGTCTCGACGTCGGGCAGCAGGTAGCGGTTCATGCCCGCCATCTGGAACTCGTACTCGAAGTCGGAGACCGCGCGCAGGCCGCGCACGATCACGCGCGCATTGTTCTTGCGCACGAAGTCCTTGAGCAGCCCGGAAAAGCCCTCGACCCGCACGTTGGGATAGTGCCCGAGCACTTCGCGGGCAATGCTGATGCGCTCTTCGAGCGAAAAGAACGGGCGCTTGTTGGGGCTGTGCGCCACGCCGACCACCAGTTCGTCGAAGATATTCGACGCACGGCGGACCAGATCCTCGTGTCCCCGGGTCATTGGATCGAAGGTGCCGGGATAGACCGCGCTGACCATACTTCCTCCTTGATCTGCCCGCTGCCGGCCGTGGAGGGGCCGCCTCTTGCGCCGGCCGGGCCGGCGTGGGTGCTGCGTCGCGAGCGTTGTGACAGCGGCGTAGTGTAACCCTAAATGCCCCGCTTGGAAGGCGCCGCAGGCACCGTTTTGCGGCAGTGCACCCAAGAATCGGTTCGGCAATCGGGAAGGGTCCCTTCCCCGTTGCGGAACCGCCGCGCCACCGACCGGAAGGGTCAGCCAGCGCCGTTGCCCGGCACCCGGTGCTGCAGCAGGTGGAAATGCACCGCCCCGGCGCGCGCGTGCCGCACGATCTCGAGCGCGGCCGGCACCGGCGCATCGGCACCGGTCAGCGGGTGGTCGGTCTCGACATAGACCGCCCCGCCCGGCCGCGACAGCCGCGCCGCGTGCGCCAGCGACGGACCGATCCAGTCCTCGGCGAACGGCGGATCCAGGAACACCACGTCGTAGCTGGCATCCGGCAGCTGCGCGGCAATGGCGAAGGCGTCGCCTTGCAGCACGCGCACCTGCGCGGCATCGAGCCGGGTCACATTGTCGCGCAATTGCCTGGCCACGCGTGCATTGGACTCGACCAGCGTCACCGCGGCCGCGCCGCGCGAGGCGGCCTCGAAGCCGAGCGCGCCGGAACCGGCGAACAGGTCCAGGCATTCCAGCCCGGACAGGTCCTGGCCCAGCCAGTTGAAGAGCGTCTCGCGCACGCGGTCGGGGGTCGGGCGCAGGCCCTGGGCGTCAGGCACCGGCAGCAGCGCGCGCTTCCAGCGTCCGCCAATGATGCGGACCTGCGCGGGTGCCTGGCGCGGCACGGGAGAGACGGGAGATCGCCCGCGAGGCGCGGGCGAGGGCAATCGGGAACGCGAATTCATGCCGTGATTGTAGAGCCTGCGGCCGGCTCCGCCGCGGGGGATGCCGCCGTCACCGCGGACATCACTGCCGCGACGCCGTGGACGCGGCGCCCACCGGCCCGCCAACGATCACCGTGGCCATGTTGTCCGGGTGCACGTGGCGCTGGAACGCCGCCCTGACCTGCTCGCGCGTGACCTTGCCGATCTGCGCGGTCCAGGTATCGAGGTAATCGAGCGGCAACCCGTACCAGCCGATATTGGCCACGTTGGTCAGCAGCTTGCGGTTGTTGTCGATACGCAGCGGGAAGCCGTTGATCAGGTTGTCCTTGGCCGCGCGCAGTTCCTTCTCGCTCGGGCCTTCGGCGACAAAGCGCGCCAGCACCTGGCGCACCAGCGCCAGCGCCTCGTCGGTCTGGGCCTTCTTGGTCTGCAGGCTGATGCCGAACGGCCCGGGCTGCTTGGAGGGAGCGAAGTAGCTGTCCACGCCGTAGGTGAGGCCGCGCTTCTCGCGCACTTCGTCGGTCAGGCGCGAGCTGAAGCCGCCGCCGCCCAGCACGTAGTTGCCCACCAGCAGCGCGAAATAGTCGGGGTCGCCGCGCGCGATCGCCGGCTGGCCCAGCGCCACGCTGGACTGCTGCGCCGGGTGCGGCAGGCGCTGCTCGCTCGGCGCGATCTTCAGCCGCACCTGCGGCAGCGCCGGCGCGGCACGGCCCGGCGGCAGCCCGCGCGTCAGCTGTTCGGCGATGGCTTCGGCCTGCTTGCGGTCGACCGCGCCGATCAGCGTCACCACCGCGCGCTGCGCGCCGTAGTTGTCGCGCCAGAAGCCGACGATGTCGTCGCGCGTGATCGACGCCACGCTGTCCGGGGTCGCGGCAACGCCGTAGGGATGGTCGGGATACATCGCCCGCGCCAGCGCCTTGTCGGCGATCACGCCGGGCTTGGTATCGGCCTCGCGGATGGCGGTGATCAGGCGCTGCTTTTCGCGCCCGACCACGGCATCCGGATAGGTCGGCGCCTTGATCAGCTGCGCCGCCAGCGCGACCGACTGGTCCAGCTCCGGCTGCGCGGTCAGGGTCCGCAGCCCGATGCCGCCGCGGTCGCCGCCGGCCGCGCCGCCAAAGGCGGCACCGGTATCGGCAAAGGCATCGGCGATGCTGGCCTCGTCGCGCGCCGGCTGGCCGTCCTGCGCGGCGGCGCCCTTGTCCAGCAAGGCCGCGCTCAGCGTGGCCAGGCCGGCCTTGCCGGGCGGGTCATAGCGGCTGCCGGCATCGAAGTCGATATTGATATCGAGCATCGGGATCGACGGGCTGTGTACGAAGTACACCCGGGCGCCGGTGGACGCGGTCCAGTGTTCGATCGGGATCGCTGCCTGCGCCAGCTGCGCGGCCAGCAGCACCACGGCGCCCAACGCGGCGCCGGCCAGTTTGCGCAGCGGGCGCGGCGCGGAAGTGACGGACTGGGTCATCGCCTTGTTCTCAGTGGCGCAGGCCCGACGGGGCCTGCGACTTGGGCTTGTTCGGATCGATCGGCTGCGGCACCAGGGTCGCCACGGTCAGGTTGTCGTCGTTGAAATACTTCGCGGCGACGGCCTGCACCTGAGCCGGCGTGACGGCCTTGATCTTGTCGAGCATGCGGTCGATCTGGCGCCAGGAGATCTCCGAGATCTCGGCCACGCCGATCTCCATGCCCTGCCCGAACACCGAATCGCGCTTGTAGATCTGGCCGGCCACCACCTGCGCCTTGACGCGCTTGAGCTCTTCCGGCGAGACCCCTTCCTTGGCGATGCGCTGGATCTCGGCACGCAGCGCGCGCTCGATCTCGTCGGTGTTGTGGCCCGCCGCCGGCGTGCCGTCGAGCACGAACAGCGACTCGCCGCGGTTGATGCTGTCGTAGCCGACATTGACATCGTCGGCCAGGCGCTGCTCGCGCACCAGTTCGCGGGTCAGGCGTGCGTTGTCGTAGCCGTTGAGCACGGCCGCCAGCACCTCGAGCGCATAGGGGTCGACGTCTTTCTCGACGTCGCGCAGGCGCGGCACCTTGTAGGCCATCACCATGTACTGGTTCTCGGCGGGCGCCTTGACCCAGATGCGCTTGATGCCCTTCTGCGCCGGCTCTTCCTGGTCCTTGCGAACCGGCAGCGCGCGCGGCTTGAGCTTGCCGTAATAGCGCTCGGCCAGCGCGCGCACTTCGTCGGCCTTGACGTCGCCGGTGACGATCACCGTGGCGTTGTTGGGCACGTACCAGTGGCGATACCAGTCCTTGACGTCTTCCACGCGCATGTTGACCAGGTCGTCCATCCAGCCGATCACCGGGTGGCGGTAGGCGGCGGCGGTGTAGACCGTCGCCAGCAGCTGCTCGTAGACCGTACCGCGCGCGGAGTCGTCGGTGCGCAGGCGGCGCTCTTCCATCACCACCTTCATCTCGCGCTCGAACTCGTCCCTGGTGATGACGAGGTTGGCCATGCGGTCGGCTTCCAGCTCCATCATCTTCGGCAGGTACTGCTTGCCGATCTGCTGGTAGTACATGGTGAAGTCGCGGTTGGTCATGGCGTTCTCGCGCCCGCCCAGGGCCGCCACCTGCTTCGAGAATTCGCCGACGCCGACCTTGGGCGTGCCCTTGAACATCATGTGTTCCAGCATATGGGCCACGCCCGTGGTGCCGCTGACCTCGTCGATGCCGCCGACGCGGTACCAGACCTGGTGTGCCACTGTCGGGGCGCGGTGGTCCTCCTTGACGATCAGCCGCAGCCCATTGGACAGGCGGTACTCGGTCGTGCCGTGGGCGGTGGCGCCGGCCGGGGCAGTCTGCGCACCCGGCATCGGCGACGCCACCACGCCTTGCGCCGCGGCGGGCAGCGACCACAGCAGCAGCGCCAGCAGCAGCGCGGGGATGAGACCGCGCGCCAGTCGCGCGGCGTGTGGGGGCGGCGCCTGCCAAGGCGGTGCGTGGCGTTGGATGCGCGTTTGGGCGCCGGCTTCGGTGCCTGGCGCGCCTGCTGCGGTCATGACAGCGCAATGGTTCATGCGACCCCGTCTGCTAAAATTTTGCCGATCGATTCGCGTGCGCGACGCTGCGTGCGAATCTGCCATGTAGTGAACACATGTAGCGAACTATACGCAATCGCCGGCCGGGACCACAACGGTTTCTCCCCAGCCATCGCGAAGCCTGCGTAACCCATTGATTAATCACCGGTTGCCTGCTGGCAGCGGCTGCCGCCAGGGTATCGGCCCCGGCATTGGCCCCGGTATTGACCCCGTTCCCCAATGTTTAGTTTCTGGAAGAAGCGCAAGGCCGAGCCGGCGCCCGTCGAGGCCCCAGTCGAGGCGCCCGCGCCGGCCCCGGCGCCGGAAGTGTCGGCACCCGCCCCGGCACCGTCCCCGACGCCCACTCCCACGCCAGCGCCAGCGCCGGTGCCGGTTCCCGTGCCCGTCCCCGTGCCGGCGCAAGTGCCCCCGCCCCCGCCAGCGCCGGTGGCAGCCGAGGCGCTGGAACTGGTGCCGCCGCCCGCGCCCAGCGCCGAAGCCAGGCAGGGCTGGATGCAGCGCCTGCGCACCGGCCTGTCCAAGACCAGCCGCAACCTCGGCACGCTGTTCGTCGGCGTCAAGGTCGACGAAGACCTGTTCGAGGAACTGGAAACTGCGCTGCTGATGGCCGACGCCGGCGTCGAAGCCACCGAGTACCTGCTGGGCGAGCTGCGCAAGCGCGTCAAGTCCGAACGCATCGAAACCGCCGAGGGCGTCAAGGCGGCGCTGCGCGAGCTGCTGACGCAGCTGCTGCGCCCGCTCGAAAAGACCATGGCGCTGGGCCGCGAGCAGCCGCTGGTGATGATGATTGCTGGGGTCAACGGCGCCGGCAAGACGACCAGCATCGGCAAGCTGTGCAAGCACTTCCAGCGCTATGACCAGAAGGTGCTGCTGGCCGCCGGCGACACCTTCCGCGCCGCCGCGCGCGAGCAGCTGGCGATCTGGGGCGAACGCAACAACGTCACCGTGGTGGCGCAGGAAAGCGGCGACCCCGCTGCGGTGATCTTCGACGCCGTCAACGCCGCCAAGGCGCGCGGCATCGACATCGTCATGGCCGACACCGCCGGGCGCCTGCCGACGCAGCTGCACCTGATGGAGGAGCTGAAGAAGGTCAAGCGCGTGATCAGCAAGGCCATGCCCAGCGCGCCGCACGAGGTGCTGCTGGTGATCGACGCCAATACCGGCCAGAACGCCCTCCAGCAAACCCGCGCCTTCGACGATGCGCTCGGGCTTACCGGCCTGATCGTGACCAAGCTCGACGGCACCGCCAAGGGCGGCATCCTGGCGGCGATCGCGCGCCAGCGCCCCGTGCCGGTGTACTTCATCGGCGTGGGCGAGAAGGTGGAAGACCTGCAGCCGTTCAAGGCGGAGGAGTTCGCCGAGGCACTGCTGGGTTAAGTCGCGCCGTACCGCAAGACAAAACGCCCCGGCATTGCCGGGGCGTTTGTGTCTGGCAGGCGTGCGAAAGACTATTCCGAAAGACTATTCCGCGTCGGGCTGCGACTTCGGCTCCGCCTTCTGGAACGCCGGCAGGGCCATGCACGCTTCATAGATCTTCGCGATCGCCGGATAGCGCGCCACGTCGATATGGAAGCGCTGCGCGTTGAACACCTGCGGCACCAGGCACAGGTCAGCCAGCGTGGGCGTGTCGCCGAAGCAGAAGCGCCCGGCCTTGCCGCTGCGCTCCAGGTTGGCTTGCAGCGAGGCGAAGCCCAGCTCGATCCAGTGGCGGTACCACGCGTCTTTGACTTCGTCGGTCACTCCTACCGTATGCTTCAGGTACTTCAGCACGCGCAGGTTGTTCAGCGGATGGATCTCGCAGGCGATCTCCTGCGCCAGGCCGCGCACATAGGCGCGGTCCAGCGCCGTGCCGGGCAGCAGTCTGGGCTCGGGGTGGACCTCGTCCAGGTATTCGACGATCGCCAGCGATTGCTGCAGCACGTGCTCGCCATCGGCCAGCGCCGGCACCAGGCCGTCGGGGTTCACCGCGCGGAACTCCGGCTTGAGTTGCTGGCCGCCTTCCTTGAGCAGGTGCACCGGCACGTAGTCGTACGACAGGCCCTTGAGTTCCAGCGCAATACGCACGCGGAACGAGGCCGAGCTGCGGAAATAGCTGTAAAGCTTGAGCATCGGTTCAGACCACCTTGATGATGAGATCGCCCACGCCGCCGACGTGGCACTGCATGACATCGCCCTTGACCACCGGACCCACGCCCTCGGGCGTGCCGCTGAAGATCAGGTCACCGGGCTGCAGCTCGAACAGCTTCGACAGGTACGACACCATCTCCGGCACCGACCAGATCAGGTCGGACAGATCGCCGCGCTGCTTTTCCACGCCGTTGACCGACAGCGTGACCTCGCCCGTCTCCGGATGGCCGATGTCCGACACCGGCACGATCGGCCCGATCGGCGCCGAGCGGTCGAAGGCCTTGCCGGTCTCCCACGGGCGGCCGGTCTTCTTCGATTCGTTCTGCAGGTCGCGGCGCGTCATGTCCAGGCCCACGGCATAGCCGAACACATGGCCGGCGGCCTGCTCGACCGGGATGTCGCGGCCGCCCTTGCCGATCGCCACCACCAGCTCCACTTCATAGTGGCAGTTGCTGGTGCCCGGCGGGTACGGGAAGGCGCCCTCGGTGCCGTCGGCGACATAGCTGACCGCATCGGAGGGCTTGCAGAAGAAGAACGGCGGCTCGCGGTCGGGGTCCGAACCCATTTCCCGGGCATGGGCGGCATAGTTGCGGCCGACGCAATACACGCGCCGGACCGGAAAGCTGGCGTGGCTGCCGCGCACGGGCACGCCAACGGGCGCGGGCGGGGCGAACACGAATTCGGTCATGCATCTCTCCAGATAGTTCTGATCGGTGCTGCGGCGGGGCCCGGTGCCGGGCGCAGCAGGGCCACAGGATACACCGCGGGCCGGGGCTGCGTACGGCCGCATACAATGAATCCAGGCACGCTCGCAGCACCGCCGCACCGGACTGGGGCGCCATGCCTGGCGCTGCCCGGCGCGAATCTTGCATGGCGCACTGCAACAGAGCCAGCCATGACACGACGCCACCCGCCCCCCACGCCCACGCTCGCGGCAGCGGCCCCCGCCACCGGCCGTGTGCTGCGCATCCTGCTCGTGCGCGACCCGCTCGACGCCGATCCGCTGAACGTCGAGACCATCCGCAGCGGGCTGGTCAACGCCGGCTTCACCGAAATCCAGATCGTCGACGCCGACCTGCGGCTGCCCGACGTGATCACCGCCAGCCAGCCCGACATGCTGATCATCGCGTCCGAGTCCGCCGCGCGCGACACCATCGAGCACGTGTGCGTCTCGACCCAGCACGCACCGCGCCCTATCGTGCTGTTCACCGACAACGACGACAGCCAGCGCATCAAGGCCGCCCTGAGCGCGGGCATTACCGCCTATATCGTCGACGGGCTGCGCGCCGAGCGCGTCAAGACCGTGCTCGACGTCGCCTATGCGCGCTTCGAGCTGGACCAGCAGCTGCGCGCCGAACTCGACGCCACGCGGCTGAAGCTGGCCGAGCGCAAGGTGGTGGAGCGCGCCAAGGGCCTGCTGATGCAGGCGCGCGGGCTGAGCGAGGAAGACGCCTACAAGCGCCTGCGCAGCATGGCGATGGAACGCGGACTGAAGCTGGTCGATGCCGCGCAGCGCGTGATCGACGTGATGGGCTGAGCGCCCCGGGCTTGCCGCCGCGGTGCAACGCCGCACGCGGCTGGTGCGCTGCACGCTCGTGGCGCTTTCCCCGTATCCCCTGCATCCCCCGCCGCGCCGATCCCATTACCGCAGGACTGCGGCGATCGTGTCCGGACTGCGCCACCTGCGCACCGACCTCGCCCATTTCGCCCCGTTCCGGCACAACGTTCCCCGAAATGCTGCACCGCACGATGCTGGCATACGCCTTGCGTCATGCAGGCATCGGCCAACGGCGGCCGATGACAACTCAGGCGGACATGGCCATCGCGGGCCGCGTCACGCTACGGACAACGGCGTCCCCGCAGCGCACCGGTCTTCTGGCGAAGCCGGCCGCGCCAGGGGACGTTTTTTCTTGGAGCCATGCAATGCCCTCTCGCCTCAGCCATGCCAGGCCGCTGCACGCAGCCGTCCAGATCCCCGGCGCCGCTGCCGACGCGGTACCGGCCAGCAGCGGCCGGCGCCGTGCGCTGGCCACCATCGCCGGTGCCAGCGTGATGACGCTGGTCGATCCGCTGGTGCGCGCCGGCGCCTGGGCGGCGGGCTCCGACGCGCCGGAGAAGACCGAGGTGCGCATCGGCTTTATCCCGCTGACCGACTGCGCCTCGGTGGTCATGGCATCCACGCTCGGGCTCGACAAGAAGTACGGCATCAAGATCACGCCGACCAAGGAAGCCTCATGGGCCGGCGTGCGCGACAAGCTGGTCAACGGCGAACTGGACGCGGCCCACGTGCTTTACGGGCTGGTCTATGGCGTGCAGCTCGGCATCGGCGGGCCGAAGAAGGACATGGCCGTGCTGATGAGCCTGAACCACAACGGCCAGGCCATCACGCTGTCGTCCAAGCTGGCCGACAAGGGCGTCCGCGACGGCGCCAGCCTGAAAGCGCTGATGACGAAGGAAAAGCGCGACTACACCTTCGCCCAGACCTTCCCGACCGGCACGCACGCGATGTGGCTGTACTACTGGCTGGCGGCCAACGGCATCGATCCGATGCAGGACGCCAAGGCCATCACGGTGCCGCCGCCGCAGATGGTGGCCAACATGCGCGTGGGCAATATGGATGGCTTCTGCGTGGGCGAGCCGTGGGGCGCGCGCGCGATCGCCGACAAGATCGGCTTCACCGCCGAGACCACGCAGGCAATCTGGAAGAACCATCCGGAAAAGACGCTGGGCACCACCGCCGAGTTCGTGCAGAAGCATCCGAACACGGCGCGCGCGATGGTGGCGGCGGTGCTGGAGGCGTCGAAGTTCATCGACGCATCGGCCTCCAACCGCCGCAAGACCGCGGAAACCATCGCCGCCAAGTCCTATGTCAACACCGACATGGACATCATCCTCGACCGCATGCTGGGCCGCTACACCAACGGGCTTGGCAAGACCTGGGACGACCCCGACGCGATGAAGTTCTACCAGGATGGCAACGCGAACTTCCCGTTCCTGTCCGACGGCATGTGGTTCCTGACGCAGCACAAGCGCTGGGGCCTGCTCAAGGCCCACCCGGATTACCTCGCCGTGGCCAGGCAGGTCAATCGCATCGACATCTACAAGCAGGCCGCCACCGCCGCGCAGGTGCCGCTGCCCAAGAGCGACATGCGCAGCTCGAAGCTCATCGACGGCGTGGTCTGGGACGGCAAGGACCCGAAAGCCTACGCCGACGGTTTCAAGATCAAGGCGGCAAGCACGCCGTCCGCCTGATCCGCAGTGCCCCTGACGAAAGGAGCCCGACGTGAATGCCATTGCCCCCACCACGCCCGATGCCGCAGCCGATCCCGACACCAAGGAGCGGGCGCGCCGGCGCGAGCAGGAAATCGCCGCGCAGGCCCGGCGCGCGGCACGCCGCGAGGCCGCCGCCGCGCTGGTGCTCAAGGCCGTGCCGCCGCTGCTGGGCTTCGCCCTGTTCGTGCTGGCCTGGCACGGCATCGCCACCATGATCCCGGCCATCCCCACACCGGGCGCGACCTGGAACGCCGCGGTGCCGCTGTTCGCCGACCCGTTCTACCGCAACGGGCCCAATGACCAGGGCATCGGCTGGAACGTGCTGGCGTCGCTGACGCGCGTGGCGGCGGGCTTCGGCCTGGCCGCGCTGGTCGGCATCCCGGCCGGCTTCGTGATCGGGCGCTTCGCCTTCCTGAACGCGATGGCCGCGCCGGTGATCAGCCTGCTGCGGCCGGTCTCGCCGCTGGCATGGCTGCCGATCGGGCTGCTGCTGTTCAAGGCGGCCAATCCCGCCGCGATCTGGGCGATCTTCATCTGCTCGATCTGGCCGATGGTGATCAACACCGCGGTGGGTGTCACGCGCGTGCCGCAGGACTACCTGAACGTGGCGCGCGTGCTCGACCTGTCCGAGTGGAAGGTGTTCACGCGCGTGCTGTTGCCCGCGGTGCTGCCCTACATGCTGACCGGCGTGCGGCTGTCGATCGGCACGGCCTGGCTGGTGATCGTCGCGGCCGAGATGCTGACCGGCGGCACCGGCATCGGCTTCTGGCTGTGGGACGAGTGGAACAACCTGAAGGTCGAGCACATCGTGATCGCGATCTTCGTGATCGGCCTGATCGGCCTGCTGCTGGAGCATGCGCTGCTGGCGCTGGCCCGGCGCTTCAGCTACGGCACGCATTGACTGCGCGGGAGAAACGCCATGGACAAGTTCGTCAGCATTGAAAGCGTCGGCCAGACCTTCAAGACCCGCAAGGGCCCGTTCGTCGCGCTGCGCGACATCCACCTGCACATCGCCGAGGGCGAGTTCATCACGCTGATCGGCCACTCCGGCTGCGGCAAGTCCACGCTGCTGAACCTGCTGGCGGGACTGGCCACGCCCACCGCCGGCGCGCTGATCTGCGCCGGGCGCGAAATCGACGGCCCCGGCCCGGAGCGCGCGGTGGTGTTCCAGAACCATTCGCTGCTGCCGTGGCTGACCTGTTTCGAGAACGTCTACCTGGGCGTGGAAGGGGTCTTTGCAGCCAGCGAGGACAAGGCGCAGCTCCGGGCGCGCACGCACGACACGCTGGCGCTGGTGGGCCTGAGCCACGCCGAGGGCAAATATCCGCACGAGATCTCCGGCGGCATGAAGCAGCGCGTGGGCATTGCCCGCGCGCTGGCGATGGCGCCCAAGGTGCTGCTGATGGACGAGCCCTTCGGCGCGCTGGATGCGCTCACGCGGGCGCACCTGCAGGACGAGCTGATCAAGATCGTCGCGCGCACGCGCAGCACGGTGGTGATGGTGACGCACGATGTCGACGAGGCGGTGCTGCTGGCGGACCGCATCGTGATGATGACCAACGGCCCGGCGGCCACCATCGGCGACATCCTCAAGGTCGACCTGCCGCGCCCGCGCGACCGCGTGGCGCTGGCGGACGACCCGTCCTACCATCGCTGCCGCACCGCGGTGCTGGACTTCCTCTATCGCAAGCAGCGCAACCCCGCTCTGCAGCAAGCGGCCTAGCCGCATGGCGGGAGCGCCGGGCGGCCATGGGCGAGGCCGCCGCGCTCCGCTATCATGAACCCAGCACACACTCCCCCACGCCGCCATGACCACCACCGCAGCCCCATTTCCCGCCGCCCGCTATATCAAGGAGATCGGCCGCGGCGTCAACGGCGCGCGCGCGCTGCCGCGCGAGGACGCGCAGGCGTTGTTCGACGCCATGCTGGCGGGCCGCGTGTCCGACCTGGAGCTGGGCGCCATCCTGATGGCCTATCGCATCAAGGGCGAGGCCCCGCACGAGCTGGCCGGCATGCTGGAGGCCGCGCATGCGCACTGCGAGCCGCTGCCGGCGCCGCCGGACCGGCAGGTGGTGGTGATTCCCAGCTACAACGGCGCACGCAAGCAGCCCAACCTGGTGCCGCTGCTGGCACTGCTGCTGGCGCGCGAAGGCATCCCCGTGCTGGTGCATGGCACGCGCGTGTTCGAGGGGCGCGTGACCAGCATGGCGCTGTTCGAGGCGCTGGGCGTGCCCTTGTGCGCGAGCACCGCCGAAGCCTCGGCAAGGCTGCGCGATGGCCATGGCGACGCCAATGGCCCGCTGGCGGTGTTGCCGGTGGACGTGCTGTCGCCCGGGCTGTCACGGCTGCTGGAGCGGCGCACCGTGATCGGCCTGCGCAATTCGTCGCATACGGTGGCCAAGATGCTGCAGCCGGTGGGCGAGCATTCGCCCGCCGAAGGCCTGCGGCTGTACAGCTACACCCACCCCGAATACCGCGAGACGCTGACCGACTACTTCTCGCACGAACCCGCCAACGTGCTGCTGGCACGCGGCACCGAGGGCGAGGTGGTGGCCGATGCCCGCCGCACCGGCCGCATCGACTGGCTGCATGAAGGCCACCAGCAGACGCTGGTGGGCCAGGCCGGGGGCTCGATCGGTGACGTGCCGGAGCTGCCGCCGGGCAGCGATGCCGGGCTGACCGTGGCCTGGATCCGGCGCGTGCTGGACGGCGCGGTGCCGGTGCCGGCGCCCATCACCATCCAGGTCGAGGCCATCCGCGAATGCCTGCGCCAGGGCACGCGCGTCACCTGGGCGAGCCCGGTCTGAGCCGGCCCCGGGATACCCCTCAGGGCTTGCGCGGAGGCAGCGGAATGCGCTCGGTCTCGCCGGGCACGTGCGGGAACTGATCGTCCTCCCAGCGCTGGGCCGCAGCCTCGATCGCCACCTTGCTGCTGGCAACGAAGTTCCAGTAGATAAAGCGGTGCCCGTCGGTCGGGTCGCCGCCCAGCAGCATCACTCGCGACGGCGCCGTGGCCGTCAGCGTCGCCGGCTGGCCCGGCGTCAGCACCACCATGTGCTCGGCCGGCAGCGGCTCGCCGTCGAGCGCGACCGCGCCGTCGACCGGATAGATGCCGCGCTCGGCGTGCTCGGCGGGGATCTCCACGCTGGCGCCCGCGTCCAGCTCGATCGCCACGTACAGGGTGCGGCTGAAGACCTTGACCGGCGAGGTCAGGCCAAAGGCATCGCCGGCGATCACCACCATGCGCAGCCCCGGCCGCTCGATGCGCGGCAGCGTGGCGGCGGGGTGGTGGAAAAACGATGGTTCGGCGCCCTCATGCTGCTGCGGCAGCGCCACCCAAGTCTGGATGCCATGCAGGCGCGCGCCCTCTGGGCGCACATGCGCGGGCGAACGCTCCGAGTGCACGATACCGTGGCCGGCAGTCATCCAGTTGACGTCGCCCGGACGGATCGCCTGGTCGCTGCCCAGGCTGTCGCGATGGATGATCTCGCCCTCGAACAGATACGTCACCGTGGCCAGCCCGATATGGGGATGCGGCCGCACATCGGCGCCCTGCCCCGGCGGCAGCTGCACCGGTCCCATATGGTCGAAGAAGATAAACGGCCCGACGGTCTGGGTCGCCGCGGCCGGCAGCAGCCGGCGCACGGTGAAATCGCCCAGGTCGCGCACATGCGGCTTGAGCAAGTGTTCGATAGCAGACATAACTCCTCCGATCCGATAAGAGAGGCTCGCAAGCATGCCACTGCGCCGCCCGCCGGTCGAGTGTAGCCGGTGCTGGAACAGAGCATTGCAGCGGCGGGCAGAACCCCGATGCCATGCTTCGCTCTAATTACCAGTGCGCGGTGACAGGGGTATCGTTGCCGTCTCTTTATGATCCTCCTGGCTATCCGATCAGGCGGAGCAATACCCGGGAACTATCGGAGCCACCGGAACTCCAATTAGCACTCACCCGGCCAGAGTGCTAAGATGTGTTGCAGTGCCGCCGATCCCCAAGGGAGCCGCGGCGCACCGGCAACCAAACCGCCGGACCCGAAAGGAGCCATTGAGTGAACGCAGTCTTGTCTGCCGACCAAACCCTGACGAACAACCGTCTGCCGACGGTGCCCCGGAACACGGGCAGCTTTGCGCTGGCCTTTCCGGCGACCGTGGGCAACCTCGACAGCTATATCCAGGCTGTCCACCGTATTCCGCTGCTGACCGCGGAGGAAGAACAACGCCTCGCCCGCGAGCTGCGCGACCATGATTCCGTCGACGCCGCCCGCCGCCTGGTGATGTCGCACCTGCGCCTGGTCGTGTCGATCGCCCGCCAGTACCTGGGCTACGGCCTGCCCCATGCCGACCTGATCCAGGAAGGCAATATCGGCCTGATGAAGGCAGTGAAGCGCTTCGATCCGGACCAGGGCGTGCGGCTGGTGTCGTATGCGATGCACTGGATCAAGGCCGAAATCCATGAATACGTGCTGAAGAACTGGCGCATGGTCAAGGTGGCCACCACCAAGGCCCAGCGCAAGCTGTTCTTCAACCTGCGCAGCCACAAGCAGGGCGGCCACACCTTCACGCCGGAGCAAGTCGAGGCCGTGGCGCGCGAGCTGAACGTCAAGCCCGAAGAAGTGATGGAGATGGAAACCCGCCTGTCGGGCGGCGATCTGGCGCTCGAGGGCCAGGTCGACGACGGCGAAGAGGAATTCGCCCCCATCGCCTACCTGGCCGACAACCACAACGAGCCGACGCGCGTCATGGAAGCCAAGCGCCACGACCGCATGCAGGTCGAGGGGCTGGAAGAAGCGCTGGGCAAGCTCGACGAACGCAGCCGCCGCATCATCGAGGCGCGCTGGCTCAACGTCGAGGACGACGGCTCGGGCGG
Organism: Cupriavidus sp. MP-37; assembly: GCF_020618415.1. Taxonomy (NCBI): domain Bacteria; kingdom Pseudomonadati; phylum Pseudomonadota; class Betaproteobacteria; order Burkholderiales; family Burkholderiaceae; genus Cupriavidus; species Cupriavidus sp. MP-37. The sequence continues at coordinate 3,491,319 of NZ_CP085344.1, forward strand.
CGCCACGCTGCATGAGCTGGCCGACGAGTTCGGCGTGTCGGCCGAGCGCATCCGCCAGATCGAGGCGGCGGCGATGAAGAAGATGAAAGGCGCGCTGCAGGCATTCGCCTGATCCTCGCCGCAACCATGCAAAAGGCCGGTCCATGGACCGGCCTTTTTTGTTGCCCGCGAAGCGTTGGTGCGACGCGTTTGTGCGACGTTATGCCGCACCCTTTTGCCCCGCCTGCGTCAGGACAACAGCTGTTTCAGGTCGTGGGCGATGGGTTCCGGACCCTGGCCATGCCGGATGAACAGCCGCAGCTTGCCCTGCGGATCGAACACATAGCTGCCGGCCGAGTGATCCACGGTGTAGTTGTTGGGCGAGCTGCCCGGCACCTTGGCGTAGAACACCTTGAAGTCCTTGGCCAGCTTCTGCAGCGCGGCCTCGTCGGCCGGGCGCAGCCCGACGAAGCGCGGATCGAAGGCGGGCACGTACTGCGCCAGCAGCGCCTGTGTATCGCGTTCCGGATCGACCGTGACGAACAGCACCTGGACGCGATCGGCATCCGGCCCCAGCTTTTCCATCACCGCCTTCAGTTCGGCCATGGTGGTGGGGCACACATCCGGGCAGTGGGTGTAGCCGAAGAACATCACCACGGCCTTGCCCTTGTAGTCGGCCAGGGTGCGCACCTTGCCGGTGTGGTCGGTCAGCGAGAAGTCCTTGCCGAAGTCGGCGGCGCCGGTGATGTCGACATTGCGGAACGACGCCTTCTGCTGCCCGCAGGCGGCGACGGCCAGCGCGAGCGCGGCCAGCAGGGAAAAGCGACGGAAGGCGGCGAACAGGCTGGAGGCGGTGCTGAGGCGTGGCATGCGGGGCACGGGTCAGGAATGGGAAGGAAACAGCATGCAGTATCGCCGATCATGCCGCTGCGTTCGCGCCGGCGCGGCAAGATGCCGCAGCCGGGGCGCCGCCGGGCAGGTCAGACCTGCGGCACGAACTTGAAGTAGTGGTCGACCAGCAGCGCGGCGAACAGCAGCGACAGGTACAGGATCGAGAAGCGGAAAGTGCGCTGCGCCAGTTCGTCCGAATAGTTGCGGTACAGCTTCCAGGCGTAAGCCAGGAAACCCGCGCCCAGCGCCAGCGCCGCCGCCAGGTAGATGTAGCCGCTCATGCCGTAGACAAAGGGCAGCAGCGTCGCCGCAATCATGATCAGCGTGTACAGCAGGATATGCAGCAGCGTGTAGCGCTCGCCGTGCGTGACCGGCAGCATCGGCAGGCCGGACTTGGCATAGTCGGCGCGGCGGTACAGCGCCAGCGCCCAGAAGTGCGGCGGGGTCCAGGTGAAGATGATCAGCACCAGGAACCAGGCCTCGGCCGGCACTTCGCCCGCGACCGCGGCCCAGCCCAGCGCCGGCGGCATCGCGCCGGACAGGCCGCCGATGACGATATTCTGCGGCGTCGCCGGCTTGAGCAGGATGGTGTAGACCACCGCATAGCCCAGGAACGTGGCAAAGGTCAGCCACATGGTCAGGTCGTTGGCGTAGACGTGCAGCAGCCACATGCCCGCGCCGCCCAGGATGGCGGAGAACACCAGCGTCTGGCGCGTGGTGATCTCGCCGGTGGCCGACGGGCGCCAGGCGGTGCGGCGCATCAGCGCATCGATCTTCTGCTCGACCAGGCAATTGATGGCAAAGGCCGCGCCGGCCAGCAGCCAGATGCCGGCGGCGCCGCCGATCAGCACCGGCCACGGCACCATGCCGGGCGTGGCCAGGAACATGCCGATGATGGCGCAGAACACGGCCAGCTGCGTCACGCGCGGCTTGGTCAGGGCAGCATATTGCCGGGCTAGGTGCCGCATGCGGCTCAACTTGCCCAGGGAATGGGGGTGGGTAGCGGTAACCACGGAAGGGGTCTTGTCTTTCATGTGGCGCGGGCGGCAGTCGGCACGGCAGCGGGGGCGCCGGCGGCCCGGGTCGTCAGCCCGATATTGTAGTGGAGACGGACCAGCAGCAGCAGCAGCACCGCGGCGCCGCCGTTATGCGCGACCGCCGCCACCAGCGGCCAGTCGAACACGATATTGGACAGCCCGGTGGCCAGTTGCAGCACCAGCGTCGCCAGCAGCCAGCCGGCGGCGCGGCTAAGCCCTTCGAGCCGGCGCGCGCGCAGGCCGAACCACGCGAGGTAGCCCAGCACGATCACGGCGAAGCCGCGATGCACCCAGTGGATCGCCACCAGCGCCGCATGCGGGATGTAGTCGCCGTCCGCGGTCATGCCCAGCTGGCGCCACAGCGTGAAGCCATGGCGGAAGTCCATCTCCGGCACCAGTTGGCCGTTGCACAGCGGGAAGTCGGTGCAGGCCAGCACCGCGTAATTGGTGCTGACCCAGCCGCCCAGGAAGATCTGGATCACCAGCAGCAGCAGGCCGATGCGCACCGGCCAGCGCAGCCGCGCCGCCTGCGGCGCGACCGGGTGTGGCGGGTCGTTGCGCGAGCCCAGCTGGATCAGCACCGCCAGCAGCGCCATGCCCAGCATCAGGTGCGTGACGACGATGATCGGCTGCAGCTTCAGGGTCACGGTGAAGGCGCCGAAGGCGCCCTGCACGCACACCAGCAGCAGCACGCCGGTGGCGAACCACGGCGACTGCTTCAGCTCGCGCCGCTTGACCCACGCCAGCACCATCAGCGTGATGATCAGCACGCCGACGGCCATGGCAAAGTAGCGGTGGATCATCTCGATCCACGCCTTGGCCAGCGTCACCGGCCCGCTGGGCATCGCGGTCTCGGCCGCGCGGATCGGCTCCAGCGCCGCATGCGGGTTGGAATGCCCGTAGCAGCCGGGCCAGTCGGGGCAGCCCAGCCCGGAGTCGGTCAGCCGCGTGAAGCTGCCGAACATGATCAGGTCCAGCGTCAGGAACGCCGTGATCCAGGCAAGCTTGCGGTACTTGTTGCGGTCGCCCTTCACCATCACGTAGGACAGCGGGAACAGCGCGATCAGGATGCCGATGATGGCCAGTTGCAGCAGCATGGCGTCCTCTCAACCGATGCGCGAGACCTTGAGCAGCTTCTTCAGGTCGCCGCTCATCTTCTTCGGGTCCGGGTCCTGCGGGAAGCGCATCATCAGGTTGCCCAGCGGATCGACCAGGAACAGCGTGTCCTCGGCGCGCTTGCCCGGCTCGGCCGGCAGCCACTGCTGCGCGGCCTGGCGGTCGATGCGCAGGAAGCGCACGCCGGCGTAGGGCTCGTTGTAGGCGGCGGCCAGGCGCTCGTCGATCTTGCCGTCGTCGGTGACCAGCCACACCGGCACGATGCGCAGGCGATCCTGCCCCTGCCCGGCGCGGATCTGGCGGATGGTGAACAGCTTCTTCGCGCAGGCCTCGTCACAGGCGGACGGATCGGCGCTGACCAGCAGCCACTTGCCACGGAACTGCTCCAGCGGCACCGCCTGGCCCTGCTCGTCGGTGACGCGCACCGGCGGCATCGGCCGCTGCGGGTCGACCAGCGTGCCGTAGTTGGTGGCACCCCCGCGCGGCTTGATCACGTAGTAGGTGAAGTAGGAGGCGATCACCGGCGACGCGCACACCAGCAGCAGCATCAGCATCTGCAGGCGGCCACGGCGCGTGCGCGCGTCGATGCGGGGGTCGCGCGGCGAGGCCGCGGCGGCCGGAGCGGAGTCTTGCTGTGCCATGGAATACGTCTGTCCTTTGTCTTCGGCAAGCCCATGCACCGGTATGCGGCACATGGGCAGTCAATTCATTCGATCAGGGTGCGGCCAGCCGGCGCGCGCGGCGCCAGCCCAGCACGACCACCAGCACCACAGTCAGCGCCGCCAGCCCGAACCACTGGAAGGCATAGCCATAGTGCCGGTCGGCGCCCGCGTCGGCAGGCGCCCAGTCGCGCGCCAGCCCATCACCGGTATCGTTGCGCTGCTCGATCACCAGTGGATGCAGGGCCAGCCCGGTTTCGGCCGCGTAGGGCGCGATCTCGAGGTTCTGGCGGATCCGGCTGCCGGCGGCATCCTGGCCAAGGCTGTAGACCCTCGGCACGCCGGCCAGTGCCGTGCCGGTGATGGTCACCTCGCCCGCGGGCGTCGGAAACGGCGCGATCCGGGTGCGGTCCTGGGCATCGCGCGGCAGCCAGCCGCGCAGCACCAGCACGGCGCGCATGGCGCCGGCCTCGCCCGGCGCGGCGCCGATCAGCAGCGGCGTCACCACCAGGAAGCCCGCGCGGCTGTCGCCGCTGCGGCCGCCGGTGCCGTGGGGGCGATTATCCAGCAATACGGTGCGCGATGCGTCGAAGCGCCCGGTCACGCGCACCGCCCGGTCGGTCACAACTTGTGACAGCGGGGCCGTGCCCAGTACAACCGCAGGCTGCGCGGCAAGTGCCTGCAGCCGTGCCGCGCGTGCTTCCTTCTCATGCGCGCGATCGAGCTGCCAGTTGCCCAGCGCGCAGGTCACCGCGATCACCAGCAGCGCGGCGGCCACCGGCAACGGGCTGGCGAAGCGGCGCCAGTTCATCGCCCCGGCACTGCGCAGCGCGGCCCGGTGCGATAATGGGCCTGTGCGCCGCACGTCGCGCCGCCCCTGCCCCCAAACCGCCCCGCCATGCGCTTTGTCATCATCATTGCCTTCATCCTGATCATCGCCAGCCTGGCCTCGGCCTTGTTCTTCATGATGCGCGACCGCGGCAAGACGCCCAACATGATGCGCTCGCTGATGCTGCGCGTGGGCTTCTCGGTGGCGCTGTTCCTGTTCATCCTGTTCTCGAGTTGGATGGGCTGGATCCACAGCACCGGCATCCGTATGGCGCCCTGAACCGGCGCACCGCGGCGGCCCCGCCCGGGGGCCCGCAAAAGACAAACGCCGCAGGCTGGCCAGGCCCCTGCGGCGTTTCTCTCTTGCGTTGGCGCCGGCGGTCCCGGTCAGTCCCGGGGCCGCCGGCCGGTACGGCAGCCGGATTTACAGCCAGTACACCACGACGTAGAGGAACAGCCACACCACGTCAACGAAGTGCCAGTACCAGGCCGCGCCTTCGAAGGCGAAGTGGTGCTCGGGAGTGAAGTGGCCCTTCAGCACGCGGATCAGCACCACCGCCAGCATGATCGCGCCCATGGTCACGTGGAAACCGTGGAAGCCGGTCAGCAGGAAGAATGTCGAGCCGTAGATGCCCGAGCTGAGCTTCAGGTTCAGGTCCGAGTAGGCGTGCATGTACTCGTACACCTGGAAGCCCATGAAGATCGCGCCCAGCAGGATGGTCAGCGCCAGGCCCTGGATCAGCTGGCTGCGCTTGCCGGCCAGCAGCGCGTGGTGCGCCCAGGTCAGCGTCACGCCCGACATCAGCAGCAGCGCGGTGTTGATGGTCGGGATCGGCCACGGGCCCATGGTCTGGAAGGTTTCCACCACGCCGGCCGGGCCGGTGTTGGGCCATACCGCGGCAAAGTCGGGCCACAGGATCTTGTTGTTCAGGTCGCCCAGCCACGGCATGGCGATGGCACGGGCATAGAACAGTGCGCCGAAGAACGCGGCGAAGAACATCACCTCGGAGAAGATGAACCAGCCCATCGACCAGCGGAACGACAGGTCGATGTTCTTGCCGTACATGCCGCCTTCGGACTCGCTGATGGCGTCGCCAAACCAGCTCTTGAGCACGAACAGGAACCACAGCAGGCCGAAGCCGCACAGGTACGGCGCCCAGGGCTGCCCGTTTACCCAACCGGCGGCGCCGGCGCCCGTCATCAGCAGGCCGAAGCTTGCGGTGATGGGGTGGCGCGACGGGCCCGGTACGAAGTAGTACGGAGCGTTTGCGCGATTCGCACTCATTCTTTTATCTCCAGCTCAGAGTCTTTGATTCAGTATTCGTTGTCCCGCCTTGGCACTGCAGGCCGCCCGCCTCCTGTGGGCCGGCCCCGCCGCCGCGGTTGCTTTTGTTCTGCGACTGCTTTTGTTGTCTACCCTTCCTGCCCTGCTACGCCGCCGCCTGGCTGACCACCAGGCGCACGATCACGACCAGGATCGCGATGAACACCGCCGCCGCGATCAGCCCGGCGATCACCACATGCACCGGGTTCAGCCGGGCCATGTCGCGTTCGTGCTCCGCGCCCTTGCGCAAGCCGATGAACGACCACAACACCGCGCGCATGGTCTGCGCAAACGACAGCTTGCGCTTGACCGCGTCCTTCATCTCATCCATCGCCCGTCCTCCGCTTGACCGGCTTTCAGCCGGGCTCCCGCCGGCGGTCCGCTTCAGCTGCCCTTGCCGGCCGGCGCGGGCTGCGGCGCCAGCTGGCCGTCGGGGGCCTGCGCCACCGGCGTGCCCACCTCGAAGAAGGTGTACGACAGCGTAATGCTCTTCACGTCCTTGGGCAGCGCGGGATCGATCACGAACACCACCGGCATCTCGCGCGCCTCGTTGGCCTTGAGCGTCTGCTGCTTGAAGCAGAAGCACTCCAGCTTCATGAAATACTGGGTTGCCTGCTTGGGCGCGTAGCTCGGGATGGCCTGCGCCGAGATATCGCGCGGCTGCCCGTTGGCCACCTCATAGACGATCGTCGCCATCTCGCCGGGATGCACTTCCATGCTGTTCTTCACCGGCCGGAAGGCAAACGGGCCGCGCGCGTTGGAGTCGAACTCCACCGTGATGGTGCGGCTCTTGTCGATCTGCGTGTTCTTCACCGCGCCATGCAGCTCGCGCGTGGTGATCACGTTGAGGCCGGTGATTTCGCAGATCTTCTTGTACAGCGGCACCAGCGCATAGCCGAAGCCGAACATCACGGCAACGATCACGACCAGCCGCAGCATCATGCCGCGGTTGAACCGCTTGTCCGCTTCCCTGCCCGACTGCTGCTCGATGCTCATGTCGCTACCCTGCCGCCTCAGCCAAGGAACTTCATCTTGGCGAAGAACCCCAGAAAGAAAACCACCACGATCGACAACAGGATCAGGCCAAGGCGCCGGTTGGCGGCCTTGTGGTCCGGGCGTGACGGGCTTTTGTCTGGAGACTGCATAACGGTCTTGATACCTGCCGGCGCGGGGAGCGGACGCTGCCGCCCCCCGCGGCCTGGTTACGCGGGTGCCGCCTCAGCGGACCTGCGGGGGAACTTCAAAGGTGTGGAACGGCGCCGGCGACGGCACGGTCCACTCCAGGCCCTCGGCGCCATCCCAGGGCTTGTCGGCGGCCTGCTGGCCGCCGCGGTACGACGGCAGCACCACGAAGAAGAAGAAATACACCTGCATCAGGCCGAAGCCGAGCGCACCGATCGACGCGATCGCGTTGAAGTCGGCGAACTGGGTCGGGTAGTCGGCATAGCGGCGCGGCATGCCGGCCAGGCCCAGGAAGTGCATCGGGAAGAAGGTCACGTTGAAGAAGATCAGCGAACCCCAGAAGTGGATCTGGCCGCGCGCTTCGTTGTACATGAAGCCGCTCCACTTCGGACCCCAGTAGTAGAAGCCCGCGAACAGCGCGAACAGCGAGCCGGCCACCAGCACATAGTGGAAGTGCGCCACGATGAAGTAGGTGTCCTGCAGCTGGATGTCGATCGGCGCCACGGCCGGCATCAGGCCGGTGAAGCCGCCGATGGTGAACACGAAGATAAAGCCGATCGCGAACAGCATCGGGGTCTCGAAGGTCATCGAGCCACGCCACATGGTGGCGATCCAGTTGAAGATCTTCACCGCGGTCGGCACCGCGATCAGCATGGTCGCGTACATGAAGAACAGCTGGCCGGTCACCGGCATGCCGGTCGTGAACATGTGGTGGGCCCACACGATGAACGACAGGATGGCGATCGAGGCGGTGGCGTACACCATCGAGCTGTAGCCGAACAGGCGCTTGCGCGCGAACGCCGGCACCACGTGCGAGATGATCCCGAATGCCGGCAGGATCATGATGTAGACCTCGGGGTGCCCGAAGAACCAGAAGATATGCTGGTACATCACCGGGTCGCCGCCGCCGGCGGCCGAGAAGAAGCTGGTGCCGAAGTGGCGGTCGGTCAGCACCATGGTGATGGCGCCGGCCAGCACGGGCATCACGGCGATCAGCAGGTAGGCGGTGATCAGCCAGGTCCAGCAGAACATCGGCATCTTCATCAGCGTCATGCCGGGGGCGCGCATGTTGAGGATGGTCACGATGATGTTGATCGAGCCCATGATCGACGACGCGCCCATGATGTGCATGGCGAAGATGGCCATGTCCATGCCCGGGCCCATCTGCACCGACAGCGGCGCGTACAGGGTCCAGCCCGCGGCGGTGGCGCCGCCCGGCACGAAGAACGAGCCGGCCAGCAGCAGCGCGGCCGGCGGCATCAGCCAGAAGCTGAAGTTGTTCATGCGCGCGAACGCCATGTCGGACGCGCCGATCTGCAGCGGGATCATCCAGTTGGCGAAGCCGACGAAGGCCGGCATGATCGCGCCGAACACCATCACCAGGCCGTGCATGGTGGTGAACTGGTTGAACAGCTCGGGGCGGAAGAACTGCAGGCCCGGCTCGAACAGCTCCAGCCGGATCAGCAGCGCCAGCACGCCGCCCGACAGCAGCATGATGAACGAGAACAGCAGGTACAGCGTACCGATGTCCTTGTGGTTGGTGGCGAACAGCCAGCGGCGCCAGCCATGCGGGTGATCGTGCGCGTGGTCGTCATGCGCATGATCGTGCGGATGGGCGAGTGCGTCCGGGGTAGCAGTACTCATCGCAAATGCTCCTCTAATCCTGTTCTGTCTTCAGCGGGTCAGCCCGCGACGCGGTCGCCCGCGAGACTGGCCTGCTTGTCAGCCTTGTCAGCGGGGCTGGCGTCGGCCTTCGGCGCTGCGCCGCCTGCCGCGCCGCCGCCTTCGGGGAAGTTGCCCGCGCGGGCACCCACGAATTCGCTCGGCTGGATCACTTCGCCCGTCTTGTTGCTCCAGGCGTTGCGCGTATAGGTCATGACCGTGGCCAGCTCGGTGTCCGACAGCTGCTTCCACGACGGCATCCCACCCTTGCCTTCCAGCAGCATGTGCATCTGGCCGGCCTTGGGGCCATTCACGATCTTGGAGCCATCCAGCGCCGGGAACGCGCCGCCGCCCTTGCCGTTGGGCTGGTGGCAGACCGCGCAGTTGGCCGCGTAGATCTTCTCGCCGCGCACCTTGGCCTCATCCAGGGTCCAGGTCTTGTTGGGATCGTCGGCCTTGGCCGCCAGCTCCTTCTTCTTGCCGTCGACCCACTTGGTGTAGTCGGCGTCGGACACCACGCGCACCACGATCGGCATGAAGGCGTGTTCCTTGCCGCACAGCTCGGCGCACTGGCCGCGGTACACGCCGATCTTCTCGGCCTTGAACCAGGTGTCGCGCACGAAGCCCGGGATCGCATCCTGCTTGACGCCGAAGGCCGGGATCATCCAGGCGTGGATCACGTCGTTGGCGGTGGTGACGATGCGGATCTTCTTGTTGACCGGCACTACCAGCTCGTTGTCCACCTCCATCAGGTAGGTGTTCGACTTGGCCTGCTCGTTGTTGATCTGCTCGCGCGGAGTGGTCAGGGTCGACACGAACGAGATGCCCTCGCCTTCGCCCTTCAGGTAGTCATAGCCCCACTTCCACTGGTAGCCGGTGGCCTTGATGGTGATGTCGGAGTTGGTGGTGTCCTTCATCGCGACCACGGTCTTGGTGGCCGGCAGCGCCATCGCGATCACGATCAGAAACGGGACGATGGTCCACACCACCTCGACGGTGATGCTCTCGTGGAAGGAAGCCGGCTTGGCGCCCTTGGCCTTGCGGTGCGTGAAGATGGAATAGAACATCACGCTGAACACCGCGATGAAGATCACCGTGCAGATGATCAGCATCATCCAGTTCAGCCAGTGAATCTGTTCGGCGATCTTGGTAACCGGCTCGGTCAGGTTGAGCTGGCGCACGGCGGGGCCGCCCGGCATGTCGCTGACCGCGGACGCCGCCTGGCTGGCAAGCAGGGACGCGCCGGCCAGACAAACTGCGGATGCCTTCTTCCACATTTTCATTTGTTATCTACCCAATTTACAGATTCAAATCTGTCCCCGCCGCCGCTCCCGCCGCCTCTCAGAGGCGGCGCAAGGCCGCTGCGAGCTCCTGCGCGAACTTGCGTCGCCGGTACGGGTCCACGTAACACCCCACCTGTACCGCACGCCTGCCCGAGCGCAGCGTCACCAGCGCGCGGAACGATTCACCCAGTTCGATCCGCACCCAGCACGGATTGAATTCCTGGCGCGTCACCCGTCCGGCGCTGGCTGTCTCCACGACCAGCGTGCCGTCGGTGATGCTGACGCGCTCATAGTCCGTCGCATGGCGCGCATACACAAGCAGGGCGATGCCCAGCCCGACCAGCTCGATGCTGGCAAACGGCAGCACGAGCCACGACCCTTGCCAGGCGAAAAACAACGCGATGGCAAGCGAAACCGTGAGGATCGAGAGGTAAAACCAGCCGACCTGGCGAGGACTCAGCGAGCAATTGCGCTTCATCAGCCAGTCGTGGGGCGAGGAGGGAGGTCCGTCGAGATTTCCGCCGGAGTCACCACCTGCCGTCTGGAATGCGATACCCAAGTCTTGCATCGCCAACCACTCTGCATCGGATGCACACCCGGGACGATGGCGTCCGGACCGCACAGTGCGTGCAAACCAGGACGTTCTTGTGCCAGGGGACCACTGCGACAAACTGGCGCATTATAGGGCGCTTCCCATACACGGACAAGGGCGCGCCTTGACCACAAGGCTTGCACGCCGCCTGATTCTGTGCATGGGCCGAGCCTCTGCCATCGCCCTGCCCGCCGCGCCGGCACTATGTTTGCGGCAATCCGCCACCGGCGCAAGTTAACTCAGTTTTAACCTGCGCGACGCGGTTTTGCACGGCCGATCTGGTCCAGCGGCACCACCGCGCGGCCCTCGCCGTCGCGCGCCTGCGCGCCGCGCGGGGCCAGTTTCCAGGCATGGCCGTAGACGATCTCGAAACTCAGCGGGATCACGCCGTCGGCGTTGCGGCGCCGCTCCAGCGCCTGCGTCAGCGCCTGGTACCAGCCGCGGCCGCGCAGGCCCTGCGGCGGCGCGCCGGCCGGCGCGCGCAGGCCGCCGAAAGCCTGCACCTCGCGCAGCAGCGTGGCGGGCGACTCGTAGGTCACGGTCAGGGTTTCCATGTCCATCACCGGCGTCGACCAGCCGCTGTGCACCAGCATGTCGCCGATGTCATGCATGTCGACAAAGCGCAAGGTATGGGGCGCGTCGTCGACCTCGGCGAAGGCCGCGCGCAGCTCCTTCAGCGTGTCCGGGCCGAACAGCGAGAACAGCACCAGCCCTTCGTCGCGCGCCACCCGGTGCCACTCGGGGAACACGCGGTGCGGCTCCGGGTGCCAGTGCAGGGCCAGGTTGGACCACAGCAGGTCGAAGCTCGCGGGCGCAAAAGGCAGTGTGGCAAGATCGCCCTGGACCAGGTCGAACAGCGGCCGCTTGCCCAGCATGCGGCCGAGCCAGCCGGGCCGGCGCTGCGGGTCGCGCTGGCCGGCCTCGGCCAGCATCGCGCCGGAGATGTCCAGCCCGGCGATCTGTGCGTCCGGAAAGCGCGCGCGCAGCCCGGCCAGGCCCTGGCCGTGGCCGCAGCCGATATCCAGCGCGCGCTGCGGCGCCAGGCGGATCACCTCCATGCGCTCCTGCATGCGGCGCCCGATCTCGCCCAGCAGGAAGTCGAGCTGGCCGAAGCCGCGGCTGCGCCGGTCGAAGGCGAGCCGGGTCAGGCGCGCGGGCGGCAGGAAGGCATCGGGAGCATCGGGAGAACCGGCGGCATGCAGGGACACGGGCAGACAGGGCAGCAAGGAAACCAGGAAACGGCGCGCGGGCAGGCACTGCCCCGGGCACCGGACGGACACGGCCGCCGCGCCCGATGGGCCGCGGCCGGACGGCAAGTATACGCGTGCGCCGCGCGGGCTGCCGGCCCCGCCGCCCGCGCGCTGTCCAGTGCGCGCGAGCAGCTGCTGCCGAGCACCTGCGCGCTGTGCGGCGCGGTGCAGCGGCAGGTGGTGTGCGCGCCCTGCGCCGCCGACCTGCTGCGCCCGGTGCGGCGCTGCCCGGTCTGCGCGCTGGCGTTGGGGCGGCATCTCCATTGCCCGGCCTGCGGCGCATCGCCGCGCGCCTTCGACCACGCCTATACGCTCGGCGACTACGCCGCGCCACAGGACCAGCTGGTGCTGGCGCTCAAGTTCGGCCACGCCTTGCCGCTGGCGGCCTGGCTCGCCGCCAGGCTGGCCGATGGCTTGCCCGCGGCATGGGCCCGCACCGGCCACGGCGCGCCGGACCTGATCGCCCCCGTGCCGCTGTCGCCGCAACGCCTGGCGGCGCGCGGCTTCAACCAAGCTTGGGAAATCGCGCGGCCGCTGGCGCGCCGCCTGGGCCTGCGCGCCGACCCGGTGCTGCTGCAGCGCCAGCGCGACACCGGCAGCCAGCGCGCGCTGGACCTGGCCGCGCGGCAGGTCAACCTGCGCGGCGCGTTTGCGCCCGCGCGCGCCATCCGGCTGGACGGCCTGCACGTGGCGCTGGTGGACGATGTGATGACCTCCGGCGCGACCCTGCACGAGGCCGCCGCCGCGCTCAAGGCCCTGGGCGCAGCACGGGTCGGCGTGATCGTCGCGCTGCGCACGCCGTAGTAGGCGCAAAACAGGGGCGCAAGACAGAGACGCAACAACAGGGGCGGGATGACACGGGCGGAGGCGCGCGGTAAGCTGCGCACCGTTCTGACGAAGGGCGCCCGAGCGCCCGCCATCGCCCCGCATCATGTTCAACGTCGTCCTGGTCGAACCGGAAATCCCGCCCAATACCGGCAATGTGATCCGCCTGTGTGCCAACACCGGCGCGCAGCTGCACCTGGTCAAACCCCTGGGATTTCCGCTGGAAGACGCACGCATGCGCCGCGCGGGGCTGGATTACCACGAGTACGCCACCATGCGCGTGCACGACAGCTGGGACGCCCTGATGGCCAGCGAACAACCCGACCCGACGCGCATGTTCGCCCTGACCACGCGCGGCTCCACGCCGTTCGGCCAGGTGGCATTCCGGCCGGGCGACTGGTTCGTGTTCGGCTCCGAGACGCGTGGACTGTCGCCCGAGCGCCGCGAGTGGTTCCCGCCCGCGCAGCGCATCCGGCTGCCGATGCGGCCGGACAACCGCAGCCTGAACCTGTCCAACACGGTCGCCGTGGTGGTATTCGAAGCCTGGCGGCAGAACGGCTTCGAGGGCGGCAGCTGAAACCTGCCGCCGCGGCTTACTCCGGCTGCACGCCGGCTGCCCGGATCACCTTGTCCCAGCGCGCCTTCTCGCTCGCCATGGTTTGCCGCAGCGACGCCGGCGCGGTCCCGGCCGGCACGAAATACTGCGCGCGCATCTTGTCGCGCACGTCGGCGCTACCGATGATCGCCACCAGTTCGCGGTAGAGCCGGTCGATCATCGCCTGCGGCGTGCCCGCGGGCGCCAGCACGGCCTGCCAGGAAATCGCCTCGAAGCCGGGGTAGCCCGCTTCCGCCACCGTCGGCACCGACGGCAGCACCGCGGTGCGCCCGGTGGTGGTCACGGCCAGCACGCGCAGCTTGCCGGCATTGACCTGCGGCATCGCGATCGCCGGCACCATGAAGGCCGCCTGCACCTGCCCGCCGACCATCGCCGTGGTGACCTGCGGGAAGCCGGGATACGGCACGTGCTGCAGGTCGACGCCCGCCATCGCCTTCAGCTGCTCCATCGCCAGGTGCGAGGCGCTGCCGTTGCCGGGCGAGCCATAGTTCAGTTGTAAGCGCTCAATTGACGACGTCTGGTATTGAAGGCTGAACGTTGGCAGGCTTGCGTCCGCAAAGACTTTGCGGACGCAAACATGATCCAAGACGAGATTGACCTATTTCCGCTGCAGGCGGTGCGAGTCCGCTCCAATGGGAAGCGCGACTACGAGCCAGCGGCCAAGCGGCGTCTGATTGAGTTCTGCCTTCAATCGGGAGCATCGGTTTCGGGCACGGCTCTCAAGGCTGGCATCAACGCTAATCAGTTGCGCAAATGGATTCGGGAGTACCGAGATTCAGCGCAGGCGCGAGGTGCATTGCCGGCATTCGTGCCGGTTGTCCAGGAGGTTCTGGATTCGCGGCCGATCGAGACACCTGCAAAGGTCGTGGTGCCTCGCCGCGAAGCGGCCTCAGCGACTGCCGATTCGCCACCGCAGCGAGCGCTACCGCTGGCACTCTTGAGCGCGAAGCTACCCAACGGGGTATCACTCGAGCTCGAATGCGACGAGCGACACGTGGCGCTCGTAAGGGCAATGATCGAAGCCCTGAATGGAGGCCATTGATGTTCCGCCTCGACGCTGGGCTGCGGGTGTACCTGCATCGCGACGCTGTGGACTTCCGTAAGAACATCAACGGCCTGGCACTGCTGGTCGAGCAGGCGCTCGGGCTGGATCCGTTTGCATCTGCTGTATTTGTGTTCCGCAACCAGCGGGCCGATCGCATCAAGATTCTCGGCTGGGATCGCAACGGCTTCTGGCTACTGTTGAAGCGATTGGAGGCGGACCGGTTTGCTTGGCCACGCGAGGCGTCGGTGGCCACGCTGACGGTCGAACAGTTGCACTGGCTGCTCGAGGGAATCGACATCGAGGCGATGCGCCGGCACCCGCACCGAGAATACCATCGCGCTGCGTGAACGCTGCTTGGCGGCAGCGGTCTAACCCGCCATGCCATCCACGCCCGTCACCGTTACCGCCGCCGAGCTGCAACTGTTGCGAGACGCCGAGCGCGAGCTCAAGGCAATACTCGCGGAACGCGAGGCAATCAAGGGCGAGCTGCGTGTGATGACGGTCCAGCGAGACCTGCTCTTGGAACAGCTCAAGGCGTTCCAGCGTAAGCTGTTCGCCGCCAAGAGCGAGGCGCGAGGCTCGGAGCAGAAGGACTTGTTCCTCAATGAGGCCGAAGCCATGGCGGCAGCGGCCGCGCAGCCGGCGCAGGAAGAAGAAGGTACGCCCGAGACCGAAGTGGCCGGGCACACACGCAAGAAGCGTGGCCGTAAGCCGCTCGACCCGGCGCTGCCCCGTGTCGAGGTTCGTCACGAACTACCCGAATCGGAACGCGTCTGCCCCCTCGATGGCCAGACTCTGGTCGAGATTGCCGTTGAGGTCAGCGAACAGCTCGACATCGTGCCGCAACAGGTCCGCGTGATCCAGCACCAGCGGGTCAAGTACGCCTGCCCATGCTGCGACGGCGGCATCAAGACGACGCCGGCACCGGCACGCATTATTCCCAAGGGACTCCTTACCGAATCGGCGCTGGCCTGGTGCATCACCTCGAAGTATCAGGATGGCCTGCCGCTGTACCGCCAGGCAGCGCTGCTGCATCGCTTCGGCGGGGACCTCTCTCGCGGCACCCTGGCCGCAAGCATAGTGCGAGTAGGCCAAGCGGTGCAGCCAATCATCAACCTGCTGCGTGACCATCTGCTGGAAGCAGACGTCGTGTACGGTGATGAGACAACGGTACAGGTGCTCAAGGAGTCCGGCAGGCCTGCCCAGAGAAAGAGCTTCCTATGGGCGCAGATGAATGGCACGGGCCCGCCGGTACGGTTGTTTGCCTATAGCCCCACACGCGAGACAAAGCAGGCTACGGCTCTCTATGCCGGCATCAAGCCTGGGTCGGTGTTGATGACCGACGGCTATGCACCATACGACGACGTCGCAAACACCTATCAGTTGGTGCACCTCGGATGCTGGGCGCACGCGCGGCGCTACCTGGTCGAGGCGGAGCAAGCCTTGCCCAAGGACAAGCGCGCCGACCACACGGTCACCGGATTCCTGCAGCGCATCGGCAAGCTGTTTGCCATCGAACGCCACACGCTCGAGATGAGGCCGGAACAACGGCAGCAAGTTCGCGCCGAACAAAGCCAGCCGCTGCTGGCCGAGATCGAAACGATGCTGCTGCAACACCTGCATACCGTACTGCCGCAAAGCCTGTTCGGCAAGGCGCTGCACTACCTGCATGGGCAGTGGCCAAAGCTCGTGCGCTACATCGAGAACGGAACTTGGCCGATCTCGAACAATCCCTGCGAGAACGCGATTAGGCCATTCGTGATCGGACGGAGAAACTTCCTCTTCTGCGACACCGTGGCCGGTGCCAACGCCAGCGCAAGTCTTTACTCACTGGTGGAAACCTGCAAGGCCAACGACGTCGATCCGTATCAGTATCTCGTTGCCTTGTTCAAGGCGTTGCCACACGCACAGACCGCCGACGACTACGAGGCTCTGCTGCCCTGGACGCTCAAGTCCTCAGACGCCTAGCGGATACCGCCGGCGGCCGCAAGGGACGCCCTCAAAAGACCGCTTACGTTCAGTTCCCCCGGCCGAGCCCGCGCCAGCGCGACGAACTCGCGCAGGTTGTGCGCCGGCAGCCGCGCATCGACCACCAGCACGTTGGGCGAGGTCGCCACCAGCGTGACCGGTGCCAGCTGGCGGAACGGGTCATAGTTGAGGTTGCGCGACAGCGTCGGCGCGGTCACCAGCGGGCCGTTGATGGTGAACAGCAGCGTGTAGCCGTCCGGCGCGGCACGCGCGACCATGCCGGTGCCGATGTTGCCGCCGGCGCCGGGGCGGTTTTCCACCACCACCGGCTGGCCCAGCGCGGCGGCCAGCTTTTCGGTCAGGATGCGCGCGATCAGGTCGGGCGACGAGCCCGGCGGGAACGGCACCACCATGCGCAGCGGCCGCGCCGGCCACGGTTGGGCGAAAGCGCTGGTGGAAGCGCTGGCGGTAGCGCCGGCGGCGCAGGCGGCAGCGAGCGCGATCAGCGCTTGGCGTCGTGTGGACATGCGAGGCGAAGGCTCAGGAATATGGGGAAATCGCGGTCGGTCATTCGTCGCGCGCGTCGCGCTGCAGCAGCTGCGCCACCGCGTCGGCGGCGCTGAGTCCGTCGAACAGCACCGCACAGACGGCGCGCGCGATCGGCATCTCGATGCCATACGTGGCGGCCAGCTCGGCTACCGCCCGCGCGCAGCGCACGCCTTCGGCGACGTGCCCCAGCCCGGCCAGGACCTGCTCCAGGTTCTGCCCCGCCGCCAGTTGCTGGCCGACCTTGCGGTTGCGCGACAGGTCGCCGGTAGCGGTCAGGATCAGGTCGCCGACGCCGGCCAGGCCCATGAAGGTCTCGGCCCGGCCGCCCAGTGCCAGCCCCAGCCGCGTCATCTCGGCCAGCCCGCGCGTCACCAGCGCGGCGCGGGCGTTCAGCCCCAGGCCCAGCCCGTCGCTGGCGCCGGTGGCGATCGCCAGCACATTCTTGACCGCCCCGCCGACTTCCACGCCGGTCAGGTCGTCGCTGCCATAGATGCGCATGGCGTGGTGGTGGAAAGCCGCCTGCGCGCGGTCCGCCAGCGAGGGCTCGGTGCCCGCCACGGTCAGCGCGCACGGCAGCCCCATGGCCACCTCGCGGGCAAAGCTGGGGCCGGTCAGCACGCCATAGGCAAAGCCCCCGGTGCGCCCGGCGGCGTCCAGCTCGGCGCGCACCATCTGGTGCGGCAGCAGGTGGGTGCCGGCCTCGAAGCCCTTGCACAGCCACAGCATCGACACCGGCTTGGCGCCGCGCGCGGCCAGCCGGCGCGTCATCTCGCGCAGGCCCGCCACCGGCGTCGCCACCACCACGATGCCGTCCGCATCGTCGGCAGCGTGCGCCACCGCCCGATCGAAATCCGCCTGCACCGCCAGCCGCTCGGACAGCGCCACGCCGGGCAGGTAGGCGGCGTTCTCGTGCGTGGCGGCGATCGCCGCGAGCTGCGCCGGATCGCGTCCCCACAACACCACGTCATTGGTGGCCGCGGCATGGCTGGCAAGGGCAGTGCCCCACGCCCCGGCACCCAGGAAGGTCAGTTTCATGGCAGCTCGAACAGTGGTTGGCGCAAGCGCTTGGGCCGCTTGCGCCAACGATGGTAGCCCAAAGGCAAAACGGGGCCGCAGCCCCGTTTCAGTGGATGGCGCAGGACGCCGGGATCAGTGGCGAGCCTGGCTGCCGTCGGGCATCACGATGCCGCTGTTGCCGCCTTCGGCACCCTGGGCTTCTTCCATCGCGGCCTGCAGGCGTTGCTCATACAGCGCCTGGAAGTTGATTTCCGACAGGTGGATGGCCTGGAAGCCGGCGCGCGTGATCACGTCGGCGATATTGCCGCGCAGGTACGGGTAGAGGATGGTGGGGCAGGCAATGCCCAGCAGCGGATCCAGCTGCTCGACCGGCACATTGCGGATATCGAAGATACCGGCCTGGTGCGCTTCGACCAGGAAGGCAACCTTGTCCTGCACCTTGGTCGTCACGGTACCGGTCACCACCACTTCGAAGATGCCTTCCTGCAGCTGCGAAGCGCCGACGTTGACCTGCACTTCCACCGACGGGGCTTCCGATTCCAGGAAGATGGCCGGCGAGTTGGGCTGCTCCAGCGACATGTCCTTCAGGTAGACGCGCTGGATATTGAAGAAAGGTTGATCGTCCTGCTGGGTGTTTTGCTGGTCGCTCATGAAAGGCTTCCGGGAGGATGGGCTGGATGCGTGTCGGGTACGGCGGCGGCAGCGCCTGCATGGCGCAGGGCCGGCCGGTGCCCGGTTGGAAAACGCATATGGTACATGACGCGGGTGGCGAATTCACCCGCGCCGGGAGGGTGCCGGGACCAGCCCGCGCGAAATCAGACGATTCTGCGCAAGGGCCGTCCCGATGCGCCGGCTCAGGCGGCCAGCAGCGGCACCAGGCCGCCCTGGCGGTCGAGCGCCGAGAGGTCGTCGAAGCCGCCCACGTGGGTGTCGTCGATGTAGATCTGCGGCACGGTGCGGCGGCCGGTGCGGCTCATCATCTCTTCACGCTTGCCCGGTTCGCGGTCGATCAGGATCTTCTCGATCGTTTCCACGCCGCGGGACTTGAGCAGGCGTTCAGCCATCTGGCAATACGGGCACACCACGGTGCTGTACATGACGACGCGGGCCATGCGGGGTCTCCTTGAATGCAATGGGCGCGCCCCGGCCTGGCCGGGACACGCCGTGACGGATGCGACGGGTTGCCGCGCTTACTTCACCAGCGGCAGGCCTGCCTGCTGCCAGGCGGCAATGCCGCCCTCGAGCGCGTAGATCTCACTGTAACCGGCTTCTTTCAGCGCTGCCTGGGCCTTGCCCGAGCGCTGGCCGGTCTGGCATACCACGATGATGGGGGCAGCCTTGTCCTTTGCAAGCCCGGCCGCGCGCGAGGCCAGCTCGGCCAGCGGCGCGCTCTTGGCTTGCGGCAGGTGGCCCTTGGCATACTCCGCGGGCTCGCGGATGTCGACCACGACGGCGCCGCGCTTGTTGATCAGCTGGGTCGCGGTGGCCGTATTGACCGACTTGCCGCCCGCGCTGCGCGAGATCGCGGGCCAGGCCAGCAGGCCGCCCGACACCACGGCAAGGGCGATCAGGGCGAGGTTGTTGTAGTCGGCAAAGAAATTCACGTTGGCTTTCCGGTAGGTTGGGTCGGCGGCATTATAAAATACGCGGTTTGGCGTCCAGGCCCTGCCGTTGCACGGCCATCCCGCCATTGTCGCCTGTCTGAGACATTGGGGCCACGCGTGCGTCCCCATCAACCTGCTCCAGGTGACGGCGCGGACGCATGCAGGTTACCTACTCTCTGGAAGCAGCAGCATGTACAAGCTCGTCCTCATCCGCCACGGCGAATCCACGTGGAACCTCGAAAACCGCTTTACCGGCTGGGTCGACGTCGACCTGACAGAAACCGGCGCCGAGCAGGCGCGCCAGGCCGGCAAGCTGCTCAAGGAGGCTGGCATGGGCTTCGACGTGGCCTACACCTCGGTGCTCAAGCGCGCCATCCGCACGCTGTGGCACGTGCAGGATGAAATGGACCTGATGTGGATTCCGGTGCGCAACGAATGGCGCCTGAACGAGCGCCACTACGGCGCCCTGGCCGGCCTGAACAAGGCCGAGACCGCGGCCAAGTTCGGCGACGAGCAGGTGCTGGTATGGCGCCGCAGCTACGACACGCCGCCGCCGGCGCTGGAGCCGACCGATCCGCGCGCCTCGTACGACGATCCGCGCTACGCCAACGTGCCGCGCAACGAGATCCCGCTGACCGAGTGCCTGAAGGACACCGTGGCCCGCGTGATGCCGCTGTGGAACGAATCCATCGCCCCCGACATCCAATCCGGCAAGCGCGTGGTCATTGCCGCCCACGGCAACAGCATCCGCGCGCTGGTGAAATACCTGGACCAGATTTCGGATGACGACATCGTCGGCCTCAATATTCCCAACGGCACCCCGCTCGTCTACGAGCTGGACGCCGACCTGCGCCCCCTGCGCCACTACTACCTGGGTGACCAGGAAGCCATCGCCGCCTCGCTGGCGGCCGTGGCCAGCCAGGGCAAGGCACGCTGACAGGCGCCCCGGCGGCCGCGCAGCGATGTGCGGCCGCCCACCCTGAGCCGGGACGGGACCGGCCCGATTCTCCACTCGCACTTATACTGTCGGACAAACCGCCCGGCGCCGGGCGGCCGCAGCCGGCATAATCCCCATACCGTACACCCGTACTTCGCGTACAAGTTCAGGCAGCCCTCATGCGCAAGACGCTCAAGAACATCAGCCTAGTTTCGGTCGGCCTCGTCGCCGGCGTGCTCGCCACGCTGCAGATTTCGGCGACTGCGCAGAATTCATCGGGACCCCTGCCGCTGGACCAGTTGCGGCTGATGGCCGATATCTTCGGGCAGATCAAGCGCGAGTACGTGGAGCCGGTCGATGACAAGAAGCTGCTGACCGAAGCCATCAAGGGCATGGTCGCCAGCCTCGACCCGCATTCGTCCTACCTCGACGAGAAGGATTTCAAGGAACTGCAGGAAGGCACGCGCGGGCGCTTCGCCGGCCTGGGCATCGAGATCTCGCAGGAAGAAGGCCTGGTCAAGGTGATCAACCCGATCGAGGACACTCCCGCCTTCCGCGCCGGCATCCAGCCCGGCGACCTGATCACCCGTATCGACGACAAGCCCGTGCGCGGCCTGCCGCTGGAGCAGGCGGTCAAGCGCATGCGCGGCGAGCCGGGCACCAAGGTCACGCTGACGATCTACCGCAAGAGCGAGGAACGCACCTTCCCGGTCTCGATCACGCGCGCCGAAATCCGCGTGCAGTCGGTCAAGGCCAAGATGCTGGACAACAATATCGGCTGGATCCGCCTGACCAGCTTCCAGGAACGCACCATTTCCGACCTGGCGCGCAAGCTGACCGAACTGGCGCAGAAGAACCCCAACATGAAGGGCCTGGTGCTGGACCTGCGCAACAACGGCGGCGGCGTGCTGCAGGGCGCGGTCGGCGTGGCCGCGGCCTTCCTGCCGGAAGACGCGACGGTGGTGTCGACCAACGGCCAGGTGCCCGACGCCAAGCGCGTGTACAAGGCTTCGTACAACAACTACCGCCTGTCGTCGCTGGAAGAGGATCCGCTCAAGGACCTGCCGGCGCTCTACAAGAAGATCCCGATGGTGGTGCTGACCAACGCCTACTCGGCCTCGGCCTCCGAGATCGTGGCCGGCGCGCTGCAGGACCACCACCGCGCCCAGATCATGGGCAAGACCACCTTTGGCAAGGGCTCGGTGCAGACCGTGCGCCCGCTCACCAACGACACCGGCATCAAGCTGACCATCGCGTACTACTACACGCCGAGCGGCAAGTCGATCCAGGCCAAGGGCATCCGCCCGGATATCCCGGTCGACCAGAACCCCGAAGGCGATCCGGACGACGCGCTGATCACGCGCGAGATCGACACCGAGCGCCACCTGCACAACAAGCAGGAATCGGAAGAACCGGAAATGACCGAGCGCGAGCAGCGCCGCGTCGAGGAACTGCGCCGCCTGGAAGAAGAGAACGCGAAAAAGACCCCGGAAGAGCGCGAAAAAGAGCGCCGCAAGAAGCCGGTGGAATTCGGCTCGGCCGACGACTTCATGCTGCAGCAGGCCATCGCCCAGCTCAACGGGCAGCCGGTCAAGCGCTCCAAGTCCAAGCTCGAAGCGAATCCGCCTGCCGACAACGGCAAGGCGGCGAAGCCGTCGGGCAAGAGCGGCGCCAAGGGCGCCAGCGCACCGGCCGCCAAGCCGGCGGCACCGGCCCCCGGCAAGCAGCCGCCGGCCAGCGCGCCGATCGGCGAGCCGCTGGGTACGCCGACCGGCAAGGCGCCTTGAGACGCTTGCAGCTTTAGACAGGCCGCCTGTTTGCTCCCCTCTCCCGCGTGCGGGAGAGGGGCAGGGGGTGAGGGCAGGCGCGTCAAAGGCTGACGCCAGTGGGGCTAAAACCGTTGGCCCTGCTTGATGGGGCTCCTCGCTAAACCACCCCTCACCCCGGCCCTCTCCCCATGAGGGGAGAGGGAGAACACCTTGCTTAGGCTAGTTCGGGCGGCTTTGGAGCCCCCCCAAACCATCCTCCTCTTCGCACTCGCGGAAGGATCCCATCATGAGTGACGACGGCCTCGACGACGAACAACTGCTGCGCTATTCGCGCCACATCCTGCTCGACGAGCTGGGCATCGAAGGCCAGCGGCGCCTGCTGGCCGGCCATGCCGTGGTGATCGGCGCCGGCGGCCTCGGCGCAGCGGCCCTGCCCTTCCTGGCCTCGGCCGGCGTCGGCCGCATCACCGTGGTCGACAACGACGAGGTCGACCTGACCAACCTGCAGCGCCAGATCATCCACACCACCGCCAACGTGGGCAGGCCCAAGGTCGAATCCGCCCGCGAAGGCATGCTGCGCATCAACCCCGGCCTGGACATCGTCACGGTGCCGGCGCGCGTCGGCGATGCCGAACTGGACCAGCTGGTAGTGTCGGCCAGCGTGGTACTGGACTGCTGCGACAACTTCGCCACGCGCCAGGCCGTCAACCGCGCCTGCGTGCGCCACAAGGTTCCGCTGGTATCCGGCGCCGCGCTGCGCTTCGACGGCCAGATCAGCGTATTCGACCGCCGCCAGCCCGACGCGCCCTGCTACGCCTGCCTGTTCCCGCCGGCCGAACCCGCACCGGAAGTCGCCTGCGCCACCATGGGCGTATTCGCGCCGCTGGTCGGCATGGTCGGCACCGTGCAGGCAGCCGAGGCCCTCAAGCTGCTCGCCGGCGTGGGCGACAGCCTCGCCGGCCGGCTGCTGATGGTCAATGCGCTGTCGATGGAATGGACCACGATGCGGCTGGCGCGTACGCCGGACTGCCCGGTTTGCGGCGGGCACTGAGCCCGGCAATTCCCCG
Source organism: Cupriavidus sp. MP-37 (assembly GCF_020618415.1). Taxonomy (NCBI): domain Bacteria; kingdom Pseudomonadati; phylum Pseudomonadota; class Betaproteobacteria; order Burkholderiales; family Burkholderiaceae; genus Cupriavidus; species Cupriavidus sp. MP-37. Next base: position 3,514,519 of record NZ_CP085344.1, read on the forward strand.
CTGAACCTTGCGGCCGGCGCTGACAGGCGCCGGCATGGCCGCGACAACTCTCCCGCTTCGCCTCCCCACCTCTCCCATATCCCCTTGCCCGCAAGATCCTCGTGACTCGGGCAGGCGCGGCCGATGCATGCGCAGAATTTTCCGCTGCCCGGCATTAACGCACGGCTCTAGAATATGGCAGATATTTTTTGACATATTTGTCACTTGTTGTACGGGGACGATGGTTGGCTCCCCTGCGAAAATCATGACGCACCGCCTTCTTGCCATCACGTTGGCCGCATGCATGGCCGCGGCATTTTTCGACACCGGCCACGCAAAAACGCCAGGAAATATCCTGATGGGTAAATCAGGATGGAAGACGCACTGCTTCGGGCGCTACCTGCTCGACTTGCCGCCCAATGCAAAAGTCAGTGCCACTTACCAGCTGTGGGGCGCCGAAATCGAGCGCTTACCAGATGTCAATGCCACATCGCTGCAAGGCAAAGTGGAGAAACGAGCCATTGCATTGCAGTCAGAGCGCCATGACACGGCAGGGAGCATGCTGGTGCGCCGTATCGATCATGGAAATAGCTCGACAAGCCTGCTTTCATGGAGCAGCCCACGGCGGACCATTCTGATGTATGAGGAAGCCTATCTGGCAACTACCAACCCATGGCAAGCGTTCAAGTACAGCGGGGATATTTCGGCGAGCAAGCAAGCCATGGCGGTCGCCTTCCTGGACACGCTCGCCACCAACATCCGCTCCCGCGCCGACAACGAAATCCCCACCGGCCCCGGCTTCTGCATCGACAAAGGCTTTATCGCCGGCAACGATTACCGTTCCGAAAGCGTGCAGGTCGGCATCACGCTGCCGCAGCACCCCAATGCCTTCATCAGTTTCGATGCCAGTACCGGCGCTGAGGAGGACCGGCTGCTTGAACGCGTGGACAAGTTTTTTGCGGCAGCCGTCGCCGGCCCGTTCGCCGGCCTGAAGGTATTGCGCAAGCGCGAACGCGATGTCGGCGCCATTCCAGCCCAAGAGTATGCGACCGCGGCGACGGGCAATGGCCAGCGTGTTTATGTTTTCGCCTGGGAGTCCCAGGGAAAGAACAAATCCTTGACCGAGCAAAATGTATCGGCGGGCCTGCGCGTGCTCGAACAATCGGTGGTCAGTCCGCAGACGCCGTATCAGCCGGCATTCCAGTCAGATGATGAGGCGCTGCAGCTGTGGGATGCCATCATCGAGTCCATTCGGCTACGACCCGGCGCAGTGTAGGGCCCTTCCAAGCGAAACCGCGGCCAGTCCCAATGATTCTCCGCCATCTAACCAGGTACTGGGGTATTGCAGCAGCAGCCGTTTTCACGCTTGTGTTACCTGTCTCAATAGCTGACGCACAAACCGCAGCGATACATCCCATCATCAGCAAGGAAGGTTGGAGCACTCATTGTTTTGGTCGTTACCTAGTGGACCTTCCTCCGCAAGCCGTCGTACGCACATCCTACAAAATCTGGGGCGACGAAATCGCGCCGATGCCAGGACAAACTCCAGGCGCCCTTCGGTCAATGATCGACCGTAGAGAGAAGGAACTGAGGGCAGCGCGTCACGAGACGCAGGGCTCCATGCTGGTTAGTAGAACGACGGTCGGCGACGGCTCGGAAGTCCTATTGTCATGGTCATTGCCGTACAGCAAAGTCATGCTGCGCAACGATACGTACCTCGTTGCAGCGGATCCGTGGCGCGCTTTTCAATATGGAGGCGATGTCTCCCCGGGTAGAGAACAGATAGCCCTTCGACACTCGAAAACCTTGGCCACCAACATCCGCTCCCGCGCCGACAACGAAATCCCCACCGGCCCCGGCTTCTGTATCGACAAAGGCTTTATCGCCGGCAACGATTACCGTTCCGAAAGCGTGCAGGTCGGCATCACGCTGCCGCAGCACCCCAATGCCCACATCAGTTTTGACGCCAGTACCGGCGCTGAAGAAGACCGGTTGCTTGAACGCGTCGACAAGTTTCTTGCTACAGCCGTCGCGGGCCCGTTCGCCGGCCTGAAGCCGTTGCGCAAGCGCGAACGCAATGTCGGGGCCATTCCAGCCGAAGAGTATGCGACCGCCGCGACGGGCGATGGTCAGCGCGTTTATGTATTCGCCTGGGAATCCCAGGGGAAAAACAAGTCCTTGTCCGAGCAAAACGTGTCCGCTGGCCTGCGCGTGCTCGGGCAGCCGGTAGTCAGTCCGCAGACACCGTATCAGCCGGCATTCCAGTCAGATGATGAAGCGCTGCAGCTATGGGATGCCATCATCGAGTCCATTCGGCTCCGACCCGGCGCGGTCTAGCGCCGACCCGCTATTCCTCTTGCCGCGCCGTGTGCGCCAGCAGCCAGTCCGTCACGGCATCGCGGTCGCCGCGGAAGACGATGCGCGCGGCGCGCTGGCCGCGCTGGAAGTCATACATGGGGTCGTAGTAGTCGCGCAGCAGCACTTCGATCCAGCCGCGGTGCAGCGCTACCTCGCCGCATTCCGCCTGGCGCCCCAGCGCCTGGTCCAGCAGCGCCGCCAGCTTGCCGTAGCGTGCGCCGCCGAGCCGGGGCGCGATCGCGGCCATCGCTTCGCGCAGGCGGGTGGCGTAGGCGTCGAAGCCTTCGGCGCTGCCCCTGGAGTCGATGAATTCCGCCGCCAGGCCCTGCACGTAGTCGCGCAGCACGCGCTCGACGCGGGCGTCGAACGGCGCTTCCAGCCAGACCAGCGGGCTGGCCTGCATGCGCTGCGACAGGGCCTGCGGCACGTCGCGGCTGCCGATGAAACGGCCCTCGTCTTCCACCACCAGTGCACGCCAGCCGGCGTCGAGATGCCGCAGCACGTCGATGGCGAGGGCGTTTTCGAAATCGATCTGCGGCGGCTGCGGCAGCGCGCGGCGGCCGAATGCCGAGCCGCGGTGGCGGGCATGGCCTTCCAGGTCGATCGACGCGGGCACGTCGGCCAGCACATCGGTCTTGCCGCTGCCGGTCAGCCCGCCCACCACGAACCATGGCTGCGTTGCCGCCGCGGTATCGATGGTTTCGATCAGGTAGCCGCGCATGGCCTTGTAGCCGCCGGTCACGCGCGGATAGTCGACACCGGCATCGCGCAGCCACTGCTGCACCAGCTGCGAACGCAAGCCGCCGCGGAAGCAATACAGGTAGCCGTCCGGATGCGCGCGCGCAAACTCCGCCCAGGCCGCAATGCGCGCCGCCTTGCGCTCGCCGGACACCAGCTGGTGGCCGAGTTCGATCGCCGCCTGCTGGCCCTTCTGCGCATAGCACAGGCCGACCTCGTGGCGCTCGGCGTCGTCCATCAGCGGCAGGTTGACCGCACCGGGGAAGGCCCCGCGCGCGAACTCCAGCGGCGCGCGCACGTCCAGCATGGCGACGCCACTCAGAAATAGTTTGCGGAAGTCGGCGGTATCGGCGCGCATCAGCGGATCTCTACGGCCAGCGCGGCGCGGGCCACCATTTCGCCGATCGGCGACAAGGCCAGTCCCAGGCGCTGGCATTCGGCAAGGAACGCGGCTTCGCCGGCAGGCTCCACCGCTACCAGCAGGCCGCCGCTGGTCTGCGGATCGCACAGCAGCGCGCGTTGCGCCTCGGTGAGCGGTGCGATGCGGTGCCCGTAGCTGTCGAAGTTGCGCTGGGTGCCGCCCGGCACGCAGCCCTGGTCGATGTAGTCGATCACGTCATCCAGCACCGGCACCGCGGCATGGTCGATGCGCGCGGTCAGGCCGCTGCCGTCGGCCATTTCAACCAGGTGGCCTAGCAATCCGAAACCGGTGACATCCGTCATCGCGCGCACGCCGGGCAAGCGCCCGAAGGCGCTGCCGGGCTTGTTGAGCACGCACATCCAGTCGCGTGCCAGATGGCGGTTGTCGGCGCGCAGCAAGCCCTTCTTCTCGGCCGTGGTCAGCACGCCGATGCCTAGCGGCTTGGTCAGGTAAAGCCGGCAGCCGGGCGTGGCGGTGTCGTTGCGCTTCATGTGTGCGCGCTCGACCAGGCCCGTCACCGCCAGGCCGAAGATGGGCTCGGGCGCGTCGATCGAATGGCCGCCCGCCAGCGGAATGCCGGCGTCGTCACAGGCGCGGCGCCCGCCCGCCACCACTTCGCGCGCCACCTCGGGCGGCAGCACGTTCACCGGCCAGCCCAGGATGGCGATGGCCATCAGCGGGTCACCGCCCATGGCGTAGATGTCGCTGATCGCGTTGGTCGCGGCAATGCGCCCGAAGTCGAATGGATCGTCGACGATGGGCATGAAGAAATCGGTGGTGGAAACCACCCCGCGCTGGCCCTCGGCGCCATCCAGCGCATACACCGCGGCGTCGTCGCGCGAGGCATTGCCGACCCACAGGCGCGGGTCCAGGTGCTGCGCGCCGCTGCCGGCCAGGATCACGTCGAGCACCTTGGGCGAAATCTTGCAGCCGCAGCCGGCACCGTGGCTGTATTGGGTCAGGCGGATCGGAGGGGTCATGAGAGCGGGCTCCGCGCGGCGCGCCGGCGGGTCAGGAGCCTTGGCCCCGCCGGCGACGCCTGGATGAAGAGAGGAATTGGAATGAGAAGGGTTACTGCCTGCAGGCGAGCAACCAGGCGGTGCCGATCGGCACCGCGCGCTGGGGCGGGCCGCCCATCGGAGCGGCCTCGCCGAAGGCGGCGGCTTATTGCTCGCCCGGCTCCATCTGCGACTGCAGGTAATTCTGCAGCCCGACCTTATCGATCAGGTCCAGCTGCGTTTCCAGGTATTCGATATGTTCCTCGGTATCGGTGAGGATATCGACCAGAATTTCGCGGCTGACGTAATCGCCGACCGATTCGCAGTAGGCAATGCCTTCCTTGACGGTGGTGTGCGCGGTCTGTTCCAGCTTCAGGTCGCACTTGAGCATCTCGGGCGTGTCTTCGCCGAGCAGCAGCTTGTGCAGGTCCTGCAGGTTGGGCAGGCCGTCCAGCATCAGGATGCGCTCGATCAGGCGGTCGGCGTGCTTCATCTCGCCGATCGATTCCTTGTACTCCACATCGCCGAGCTTCTTCAGGCCCCAGTGGCGATACATGCGGGCGTGCAGGAAATACTGGTTGATCGCGGTCAGCTCGTTCTTGAGCTGGGCGTTCAGATGCTGGATGACCTTCTTGTCACCTTTCATTGGCGGCTCCTGTTGCATCGGGCCCGCGCAAAAATACGAAACGGCGCCAATGGCGCCGTGCAGTCAGAAATAAGGAATGCGCAAAAACGCGCCGTGAACTGAAGCTTCAGTTCATGGGCGCGTTCAGGCCACCAGCGCCTTGCGCTGGTCGTTCGCGACTGCCGGGTCCCGAGTGTCCATTATGGTACATGGGCCCGAAGCGGAACAGGAAGAAATCTCCACAACCTGGATGCTGGCGAGGGTCGCCACCGTGACATTGCGTACCGCTGCGACACCTTCCTGCAACACCTGCTGAGCGCACTCGCGGCAACGGCCGCAGCACGTGCCGACGCCGAGCGTTTCAGCCAGTTCGTCGAGGGTTTCGACGCCCAGGTGCGCGGCACCGTGAATCTCACGATCGGTGATCTGGTTGCAGATGCAGACGTACACAAGTCCCTCCGTTGGGGCGCGGGACACCGGCATGTCCCTGCGAATGAACGTCAGAATATCAGAGATCAATAATGATAACAATTCCCATTAAGCCACATCGAGACAGGTCGGCAACACGTCACTGGACGCAAAAAGAAGGCGGCTGGCGCAGCACATTTCCGCTTCGGGAAGTGCCGCGCCAGCCGCCTTTTTGCCTCGGAAAACCCTGATGTTGTCAGGGTCGTGCGATCTGCCGCAGGACTGCGGCCTGTTCCTCGGGATCGTAGGCCTGCAGCAGCTGGTCGACCAGCGGTTCCAGCCGTTCGCAGTTGGCGTGCAGGATTTCCTGCTTGACCCGCAGCAGCTGCGCCGGATGCATGGAGAATTCGCGCAGGCCCATGCCCAGCAGCAGCCGGGTCATCGACGGATCGCCCGCCATCTCGCCGCACACCGCCACCGGCACCCCGGCACGGTTGGCTTCGCGGATGGTGCGCGCCACCAGTTGCAGCACCGCCGGGTGCAGCGGGTCGAACAGGTGGGCGACGGCGTTGTCGGCGCGGTCGATCGCCAGCGTGTACTGGATCAGGTCGTTGGTGCCGATGGACAGGAAATCCATCTTGCGCAGGAACAGCGGCAGCAGCAGCACCGCTGCCGGGATCTCGATCATGGCCCCGACCTTCATGCCGGGATCGTAGGGCTCGCCGCGTTCGTCCAGCTGGCGCTTGGCCTTGGCGATCAGCGCCAGGGTCTGGTCGATCTCGCTGGCATGCGCCAGCATCGGCACCAGCAGCCGCACCGGGCCGAAGGCCGAGGCGCGCAGCAGCGCGCGCAGCTGGGTCAGGAACATGCCGGGCTCCGACAGCGACCAGCGGATCGCGCGCAGGCCCAGCGCCGGGTTCAGCGCGGTCTCGAAGTCATCGGCACGGCCGTCGCCGCGGGTGTCGAGCGGCTTGTCGGCGCCGATATCGATGGTGCGGATGGTCACCGGCAGCCCGTGCATGGCGTCGACCGCGCCGCGGTAGGCCTGGAACTGCTCTTCCTCGCCCGGCAGCTCGTCGCGCCGGTTCATGAACAGGAACTCGGAGCGGAACAGGCCGACACCGACCGCGCCGGCGGCCAGCGCGGCGCCCGCGTCCTCGGCCATCTCGATATTGGCCAGCAGCTCGATCTCGATCCCGTCCAGCGTCACCGCCGGCGTATGGCGCAGGCGCTGCAGGCGCTTTTTCTCCAGCACGCGCTCGCTCTGGCGGTGGCGGTATTCCTCGAGAATGATGGCGGTGGGGTCGACGATCACCAGCCCGGCGTCGCCGTCGATGATGATCCAGTCATCCTGGCGGATCAGCTCGCTCGCGCTCTGCACGCCGACCGCGGCCGGGATGTCGAGGCTGCGCGCGACGATGGCGGTATGCGAGGTGCGCCCGCCCAGGTCGGTGACGAAGCCGTGGAACACGGTGTGGCGGAACTGCAGCATGTCGGCCGGGGCGATATCGTGGGCTACCACGATCACGCCGGGCGCGGGCTCGCCGTCGGCGGCCAGTGCGGGCACCGGCGCGGGCACCAGCACCGGGGCGCCGGCCAGCGCCTTCAGGATGCGTTCGACCACCTGCTGGATATCGGCCTTGCGCTCGCGCAGGTATTCGTCCTCGATTTCGTCGAACTGGCGCATCAGCTCTTCGAGGCGCGTCGTCAGGGCCCACTCGGCGTTGTAGCGCCGGCCCCGGATCAGCGCCTCGGGCTCGCGCGCCAGCGCCTCGTCGTCGAGGATCATCGCGTGCACGTCGAGGAAGGCGCCCATCTCCTCGGGCGCGTCGCGCGGCAGGTCGCGCTTGAGCGCGGCCAGTTCGGCGCGCACCGCGGCGCGCGCGGCGCGCAGCCGTTCGACCTCGGCATCGAGCTGCGCTTCATCGACCAGGTAGTGCGACACGTCCAGCGCCGCGGGCGCAAGCAGGTGCGCGCGCCCGATGGCGACGCCGCGCGAGACCGGGATGCCGTGCAGGGCGAAAGGCATGTACCGCTCCGTCAGGAACGTTGATCAATTCGGGTCGAGGCCGCCGGCCTCACTCCCCTTCACCAAAGCGGTTGGCGATCAGTGCCAGCAGCGCGTCCATCGCCTCCTGCTCGTCCGGACCCTCGGTCTCGATCGTGATGGTCGAGCCGATCCCGGCGGCCAGCATCATCACGCCCATGATGCTCTTGGCATCGACCTGGCGTCCGTTGCGGGACATCTTGACCTGGCTGACGAAGCTGCCGGCGAGCTGGGTCAGCTTGGCGGACGCGCGTGCGTGCAGTCCGAGTTTATTGATGATGGTGGTGTCCCTCTGCAGCATATTTGTCGGGATGATTGGCGGTTTGATTCTGGACGGTGGTGGTGCCGACCTGCAGCACGCCCTGCGAGCCGCCGGCCAGTGCCTTGGTGGCGAGCTGGTCCAGCTTCTCGGCCCGGTAGCAGATGGCGCGGACCAGCATGGGAAGGTTGACGCCGGCCAGCACGCGCACGCGGCCCGGCTCGGCCAGGCGCGCGGCGATATTGGCGGGGGTGGCGCCGAAGATGTCGGTCAGGACCAGCGCGCCGTTGTCTTCGCAGATGGTATCGAGCCGGCGCCTGGCCTCGGCCAGCACGGCGGCGGGATCGGCATCGGGAAGGACGTCGATGGCTTCCAGCCGCTGCGGCTGGCCACAGTAGACGTGGGCGGCGCAATCGCGCAGGGCTGACGCCAGCGGGGTGTGCGCGATGATCAGGATGCCTGCCATGATGGTGATCCGTTGGATTGCCCCGATTGTAGCAGGCGCCCCCCCGCGCTCCCGCTGCCGGACCGGGCCGGTGGCGCCTAGCTGCCGGCAGCGCCGACGGCGTGCTCCAGCGCGTCGATGAACATCGCCGCGACATGGAAGCCGGTCTGCTGGGTGATCTCCTGGAAGCAGGTCGGGCTCGTCACATTGACCTCGGTCAGGTAGTCGCCGATAACGTCCAGGCCGACCAGCAGCAGGCCCTGCTCCCACAGCCCCGGCGCCAGCGCCTCGGCGATCTCGCGGTCGCGCCGGCTCAGCTCCTGGGCGCGGCCGGTGCCGCCCGCGGCGAGGTTGCCGCGCACTTCGCCGGCCATCGGCACGCGCGCCAGCGAATACGGCACCGGCACGCCGCCGATCAGCAGCACGCGCTTGTCGCCGTCCTTGATCGCCGGGATATAGCGCTGCACCATCAGCGAGCGGGCGCCGTCCTGGCCCAGCGTCTCGACGATGGCAGCGAGGTTCATGCCGTCGGCGCCGACCCGGAACACGCCCATGCCGCCCATGCCGTCGAGCGGCTTGACGATGATGTCGCGATGCTCGGCGTGGAAATCGCGGATCCGCGCCAGGTCGCGCGTGACCAGCGTCGGCGTGATGAACTCCGGATACTGGGCGATCGCCAGCTTCTCGGAATGGTCGCGGATCGCGCGCGGCTTGTTGAAGACGCGCGCGCCCTGCGCCTCGGCCAGCTCCAGCAGCCAGGTGCTGGTCACGTATTCCATGTCGAACGGCGGGTCCTTGCGCATCAGCACCGCGTCGAAGTCGGACAGCGGCTCGAGCGCGCTGTTGCCTTCGCGGTACCACGCGCCGGGTTCTGCGCCATCGTCGCCGGTCAGGTGCAGGCGCGTGGCCACGGTCTCGACGGTGCGGCCGGACAGCGCCAGCTGCGGCTGCAGGCACCAGTACAGCTCGTGGCCGCGCGCGGCGGCCTCGGCCATCATGGCGTAGGTGGAGTCCTTGTAGGTCTTGAAGGTCTCCAGCGGATCGGTGATGAAGAGGATGCGCATGGTGGCGTTCAGAGGATCGGGTTGGGGTCGGTCTTCTCGAGCTCCAGCGACGCCGCCAGCAAGGCCAGCCGCGCCACCACGCCGTACATGTAGAAGCGGTTCGGCACCGCCGCGCCAGGCTTGGCGTGGCTGTCCGGGATGCCGTTGGGCGCGAACGCCAGCGGCACGAAGTGCATGCCGGGGGCGTTCAGGTTCTCGTCGTTGCCGCGGCCGGTGTGCACGCGGTAGAAGCCGCCCACCACGTAGCGGTCGATCATGTACACCACCGGCTCGGCCACCGCCTCGTTGACCTTCTCGAAGGTGTGCACACCCTCCTGGATGATGACGTCGCTGACCTCCAGGCCCTCCTTGACCACGCTCATCTTGTTGCGCTCTTTGCGGTTCAGGCCCTTGATCTCGGACGGGTCGCGCACGGTCATGATGCCCATGCCATAGGTCCCGGCATCGGCCTTGACCACCACGTACGGCGTTTCCTTGATGCCGTACTCGCGGTACTTCTTGGCGATCTTCTTCAGCACGCCTTCGACCGCGTCGGCCAGTTCCTCCTCGCCCACGCGCTCGTGGAAATTCACGCCGGTGGTACGGGCAAAGTACGGGTTGACCATCCACGGATCGATGTCGATCAGCTTGGCGAACTTCTTCGCCACCTCGTCGTAGGCGGAAAAGTGGCTGCTCTTGCGGCGCGTGGACCAGCCGGCGTGCAGCGGCGGCAGCAGGTATTGCTCGTTGATGTTTTCCAGGATCGGCGGAATGCCGGCCGACAGGTCGTTGTTGAGCAGGATCGAGCAGGGATCGAAGTCCTTCAGCCCCAGCCGGCGGCCCTTGGTGCCCAGGCGCGCCAGCGGCTCGACCACCAGGGTCTGGCCGTCGGGCAGCTCGATCGGGGTCGGTTCGGTGATTTCCTCGGAAAGCGAGCCCAGGCGCACGTTCAGCCCGGCCTGGCGCATGATCAGCGACAGCCGCGCCACGTTCTGCAGGTAGAACATATTGCGGGTGTGGCGCTCCGGGATCAGCAGCAGATTCTTGGCGTCGGGGCAGATCTTCTCGATCGCCGCCATCGCCGCCTGCACCGCCAGCGGCAGCATCTCGGGAGCCAGGTTGTTGAAGCCGCCCGGGAACAGGTTGGTATCGACCGGCGCCAGCTTGAAGCCGGCGTTGCGCAGGTCCACCGAGCAATAGAACGGGGGCGTATGCTCCTGCCATTCCAGCCTGAACCAGCGCTCGATGGACGGGGTGGCGTCCAGGATCTTCTTTTCCAGTTCGAGCAGCGGACCGTTCAGCGCGGTGATGAGATGCGGGACCATATCCATCCTATAGATCGTCTTAATCGTTCGCCCCGATTGTAGAGGAACGGCCAACCAGGCGCTGGCACACCCTTTATAAGGATATGCAGCGCCTGGCATAAGGGATAACCATATGGGGATGGGCGGCGTGAAATAAAGAGGCCGCGCCGGCGCCGGCGGCGGGGGCAAAAAAAAAGCGCGGCGATGCCGCGCTTTTAAATGGCCTGACAGATACGGGGAGCGTTCTGCAGGTGGAGGAAACTGCCTCAATGGCAATGTATGTGCGCCGCACATTAAAGACAATTGAAGCTTTTTAAGATCGGAGTTAAGCACTTTGCGAAAAGCCCGCGCCCGGCGCGCGGGATTGCCGGCTTGCCCGCGCCGGCATTGGGCTCGCCGGTTTCGCTGGGGCGCTGCATGGGCGCCGCGTAGTCCTTGTCCGCGTCAGCTGAGCCTGATGGCCGCGGTCTCAATGTCTGCAACCCCGGTCAACGCGACAAAGAAAAAAGCCCGGCACGCAGCCGGGCAAAACTCCTGAGAGCAGATTCCCAATCAGCCCTCCAGCACAACACTTTTGCGATCAGCCTTCGTACGCGGTCTCGCCGTGCGAGGTGATATCCAGGCCTTCGCGCTCTTCGTCTTCCGGCACGCGCAGCCCGATCAGCATGTCCACCAGCTTGAAGGCGACGAAGGCCACCACGCCGGACCACACCACGGTGGTCAGCACGCCTTCGAACTGGACCCACAGCTGGCCCGCGATCGAATAATCGTCGGCAACCTTGTTGGCCACGTAGTCGTAGATGCCGGTGCCGCCCAGGCTGGGCGCGGCGAACACGCCGGTCAGCAGCGCCCCGACGATGCCGCCGACGCCGTGCACGCCGAACACGTCCAGCGAGTCGTCCATGCCCAGCATGCGCTTCAGTCCGGTCACGCCCCACAGGCACAGCAGGCCGGCCACCAGGCCCATCACGATCGAGCCCATCGGGCCGACGAAGCCCGCGGCCGGGGTGATCGCCACCAGGCCGGCCACCGCGCCCGAGGCGCCGCCCAGCATCGACGGCTTGCCCTTGCCGATCCACTCGCCGAAGGTCCACGACAGCACCGCGGCGCAGGTCGCCAGCAGCGTGTTGACGAAGGCCAGCGCGGCCGAGCCGTTGGCTTCCAGCGCCGAACCGGCGTTGAAGCCGAACCAGCCGAACCACAGCAGCGAGGCACCCACCATGGTGAAGGTCAGGCTGTGCGGACGGATCGCCTCGCGGCCGAAGCCGATGCGCTTGCCGAACATGAAGGCCCCGACCAGCCCGGCCACCGCGGCATTGATATGGACCACGGTGCCGCCGGCAAAGTCCAGCGCGCCCTTCTGGAACAGCCAGCCGGCCTTGGCCGTGGCGGCGGTGCCGGCAGCGGCGTCGGTGTAGGCATCAGGGCCCGGCCAGAACCACACCATGTGCGCCACCGGGATGTAGGCGAAGGTGAACCACAGCACCACGAACACCAGCACCGCCGAAAAGCGCGCGCGCTCGGCGAAGGCGCCGATGATCAGGCCGCAGGTGATGCAGGCGAAAGCGCACTGGAAGGCGAAGTAGCCCAGTTCCGGCAGCACCACGCCCTTGCTGAAGGTGGCGGCCACGGCGTCGACCGTCAGCCCCTTCATGAACAGCCGGTCGGTGCCGCCGAAGAAGGCATTGCCCTCGGTGAAGGCAAAGCTGTAGCCGTAGATGGCCCACAGCAGCGCCACCAGCGAGAAGATCACCAGGCACTGCATCAGCACCGACAACATGTTCTTGGAGCGCACCAGGCCGCCATAGAACAGCGCCAGGCCAGGCAGCGTCATCAGGATCACGAACGCGGTCGAGACCAGCAGCCAGGCGGTGTCGCCCTTGTTGGGCACGGGCGCGGCCGGCGCGGCGGCAGCTTCAGCCGGTGCGGCCGCGGGTGCCGCAGCTGCTGCCGGGGCGGTTGCAGCGGGTGCAGCGGCTGCAGCGGGTGAGGCGGCCGGCGCGGAAGTGGCGGCGGCCGAAGCCTCGGCTGCCGGCTTGTCCTGCGCGGCGGCCGGGGTCGACATGCCCACGCCGGCCGTGCCCACGGCCAGCGCCATCGCGCCCGCCGCCAGGAATCGCTTGATCCAGGTTTTCATGGAATTCACCTTTGTCTCTATGCTGTCTTGGGTCACAGGGCATCGCCGCCGGTCTCGCCGGTGCGGATGCGGATGACCTGCTCGATCGGGGCCACGAAGATCTTGCCGTCGCCGATCTTGCCGGTGCGGGCGGACTTCTCGACCGCCTCGATGGCGCGCTCGACCACGTCGTCAGGCACCGCCACCTCGATCTTCACCTTGGGCAGGAAGTCGACGATGTATTCGGCGCCGCGGTACAGCTCGGTATGGCCCTTCTGGCGGCCGAAGCCTTTCACTTCGGTCACGGTGATGCCGGACACGCCCACGTCCGACAGCGCTTCGCGCACCTCGTCGAGCTTGAACGGCTTGATGACTGCGATGATGAGTTTCATCAGGATTCTCCTGGGAGCGGACCGGCATCAGCCCGCCCGGGCTGCGTCAGAGTTAGAAAGTCTTGGTGATCGAGGCCCAGGCCGCGGCCTTGCCCAGGTAGCGGCCGCGGTTGGCGCTGGTGTAGGCCACTTCCTTGGCGTTGGTGTCGACATAGGCCACCGCCAGCGCGAAGCCCTTGCCCAGGTCCTTGGTCAGGCCGATCTTCCAGTCGGTGTACGAGGCGTCGCTGTTGTGCTTGACGCCCTGGTAGCCGACGTGCGCGTTCAGCGTCAGGTCCCAGAAGTTCAGCGGCACGTTGGCGGTCAGGTCGACGTAGTAGCTGTTCTTGCTGTCGGCCCAGCCAAACAGGTTGGTGACCGAATGCGAGTACTTCAGCATGACCGGGCCCCAGCCGATGCCCGCATACAGCTCGGTGGTATACGGCCGCGGATTGTTGTAGCCGCCCGGGTAGTAGTACTCGAGCACGCCCAGGTCATAGGCGAACTCGGTGCCGGCCACCTTGAAGGTGTTCTTGAAGCCGCCGTAGAAGTCCATCTCGACCGGTGCCGACACCGCCGGGTTGGCATCCTCGAGCCAGCTGATGCTGGAGTTCCAGTTGCCCAGATAGAAGCCGCTTTCGTGCGCGTAGTCGAAACCGCCCTGGATCGCCGGGCGCAGGTTGGTCTGGCTGATGCCGCGATAGCGGTAGTCCGTGACCAGCGACACGTTGGCCGTGAACGTATGCGGCGAGGCCGGCTCGGCAGCCGGGGCCGCGGCGTCGGTGCTCTGTGCCAGGGCGCCGCCCGCGGCACTGGCCAGGAACACCGCGCTGACTGCAAGGGCCAACTTCTTCATGGGTTTTTTCTCCTTTTCCTGATGGCTCGGATTTCGTCTAGTTGGATTCCGGAAAAGCTTTGAGGCAGCTCGGCAGCACTACTGCAACTGCCGTGCCACCCCAAGGAATGCCGCGGTGGGCGCGACCTCCTGGCGGCCGGGCAACAGCCCCGGGCGGGCATGAATACGGCTCGCAGCGACGCCAGATGGGGTTAAATGGTGTGAACGGCGCGGCGCCAGTGCTTTCGCCCGCGTGCCGCTGGGGCGATAATCGAGTCTTGACGGGAGCGGCGTACGGCCCGCGCACCACGGATCGCCCGCATTCAGGGCGCCCAAATCCTGTGCGAAAGCGCGCCATACGCCAGATTCCCGCCCGCATTGGCACCACTCAGGTGCGCAAAGGAGAAACCATGAAACCGACCGACCTCTTCAACGACCTGCAGAACAAGGTCAGCGAGGCGCTGCGCAATTCGCCGGCAAGGGACATCGAAAAAAACGTGCGCAGCATGATGACCCAGGGCTTTGCCCGGCTGGACCTGGTCACGCGCGAGGAGTTCGACGTCCAGTCACAGGTGCTGGCACGCACCCGCGCCCGCCTGGAGGAACTGGAAAGCCGCGTGGCCGAGCTCGAGCGCCGCGCCGGCATCCCGCCCGGCGCGGGCTCGGTGGACTCGACCGGGGGCGCGTGAGCACGCCGGTCGCGCCGCCAACTTCCAGCCTGTCCGAAGGCCGCCAGTTCTGGCGGCCTTTTTCGTTAACAGTTTCGTGCGGTTCGATGCCATGAGCCTTGCCGTCCTACGCAGCCGGGCCCTGACCGGCATCGCCGCGCCGCCGGTGCGGGTCGAGACCCACCTGGCCAACGGCCTGCCCGCCTTCACCATCGTCGGCCTGGCCGACACCGGCGTGCGCGAAAGCCGCGAGCGCGTGCGCGCCGCCATCCTCAACAGCGGCTACGAGTTTCCCAACCGCCGCATTACCGTCAACCTGGCCCCGGCCGACCTGCCCAAGGAGTCCGGCCGTTTCGACCTGGCCATCGCGCTCGGCATCCTGGCCGCCAGCGGCCAGATTCCGGCCGATGCGCTCGACGCGCATGAATTTGCCGCCGAACTGTCCTTGTCCGGCGAGTTGCGTCCGGTGCGCGGCGCGCTGGCCATGGCGATGGGGCTGGCGCGCGACAACGCTGCCCGCGCCGCCGCCGGCGAAGCGCCGCGCGCCTTCCTGGTCGCCGCCGGCAACGGCGCCGAAGCCGCGCTGATCGAAGACCTGGCCGTGCACGCCGCCGCCACGCTGCGCCAGGCCTGCGACCACCTCGGCCCAGTCGCCGAAGCACGCCTGCCCCGCGCCATGCCGCCCTTGCTGCCCGCCGCCACCGGCCGCGGTCCCGACATGTGCGAGGTGCGCGGCCAGGCGCAGGCGCGCCGGGCCATGGAGGTGGCCGCCGCGGGCCAGCACTCGGTGCTGCTGGTGGGCCCGCCCGGCACCGGCAAGTCGATGCTGGCGCAGCGCCTGCCCGGCCTGCTGCCGCCGATGTCGCTGCAGCAGGCGCTCGAAGCCGCCGCCGTGATGAGCCTGACGCCGGGCGGTTTCCGCGCCGAGGCCTGGGGCCTGCGCCCGTGCCGCGCGCCGCACCACACCGCGTCGGGCCCGGCCATGGTCGGCGGCGGCGGCAACCCGCGCCCGGGCGAGATCTCGCTCGCGCACCACGGCGTGCTGTTCCTGGACGAGCTGCCCGAGTTCGACCGCCGCGTGCTCGAAGTCCTGCGCGAGCCGCTGGAATCGGGCCGCATCACCATCGCCCGCGCCAACGGCCACGCCGACTTCCCCGCCTGCTTCCAGTTCGTGGCGGCGATGAACCCGTGCCCGTGCGGCTACCTGGGCCACCCCGACCGGCCGTGCCGCTGCACGCCCGACCAGGTGCGGCGCTACCAGTCGCGCATCTCCGGGCCCATGCTCGACCGCATCGACCTGCAGGTCGAAGTGCCCGCGCAGGACTAGGGCGAAATGCTCGACGGCCCGCCCGGCGAAGCCAGCGCCGCGGTGCGCGCGCGCGTGCTGGCCGCGCGCGAACGGCAACTGGCGCGGCAGGGCAAGCCCAACAGTGAACTGGGCGGGCGCGAGATCGAAGAGCACTGCGTCATGGACGCGCAGGCGCAGGCCCTGCTGCGCGGCGCGATGACGCGGCTGGCGTGGTCGGCGCGCTCGTACTTCCGCGTGCTGAAGGTGGCGCGCACGATTGCCGACCTGGCCGGCGCCGAGGTGCTGAACGCCGCGCACGTGGGCGAGGCGATCCAGTACCGGCGCGCGCTGCGGATGGCCGGCAGCTGACGACCGCGTCTCAGCGTGGCACGACCCGCCAGCGCAACCGGTCCGGCCGGCGGCTCAGGCCTCTTCGGACCATTGCACGCCCTCGCGCGCCATGAACGCCGACGAGGCCGCCGGCCCCCACGTGCCAGCCGTATAAGGCCGCGGGCCCTCGTCCTGCGCGCGCCACGCCTCCAGGATCGGATCAACCCAGGTCCATGCGGCCTGCAGTTCGTCGCGCCGCACGAACAGCGCCAGCCGTCCGCGGATGACATCGAGCAGCAGGCGCTCATAGGCCTCGGCGCGGCGCGTGGTGAAGGCCGAGTCCAGGTTCAGCGCCAGGCTCAGCGGCTTGAGCTTCATGCCTTCGCCCGGCTGCTTCACCATCAGCGTCAGCCGCACCGACTCTTCCGGCTGCAGCCGGATCACCATGCGGTTGGGCTGCAGCGTGCTGCCCGGGTCGAAGATCGAATGGGGGACCTCGGCAAAGTGGACCACCACCTCGGTCACGCGCTCCTGCATGCGCTTGCCGGTGCGCAGGTAGAACGGCACCTGGTTCCAGCGCCAGGTGCCAAGCTCGGCCCGCATCGCGACAAAGGTTTCGGTGCGGCTGTCGGGCGGAATCCCCTCTTCCTGCAGGTAGCCGCGCACCAGCTCGCCGCCGATGGCGCCGGCGGTGTACTGGCCACGCACGGTGTTGCGGCGCACGTCCTCGGGCAACATCGGCCGCAACGAGCGCAGCACCTTGAGCTTTTCATCGCGCACCGCGTCGGAGTTGAGCGACGCCGGCGGTTCCATCGCCAGGATGCTGACCAGCTGCAGCAGGTGGTTCTGCACCATGTCGCGCATCGCGCCGGCCTCGTCGTAGAAGCCGCCGCGCGTGCCCACGCCCACGGTCTCGGCCACCGTGATCTGCACGCTGCGCACGAACGGCGTGCGCCACAGCGGCTCGAAGATCGAATTGCCGAAGCGCAGCGCCATCAGGTTCTGCACCGTCTCCTTGCCGAGGTAGTGGTCGATCCGGTAGGTGCGGTCCTCGCTGAAATAGCGGCTGACCACCTCGCCGATATCGATCGCCGAGGCCAGGTCCACGCCCAGCGGTTTTTCCAGCACCAGCCGGGTGTCGTCGGCAATCAGCCCATGGCTGGCGAGGTTGTCGCAGGTGGTGGCGAACAGCCCCGGCGGCATCGCCATGTAGTAGATCCGCAGCGCGTCGTTGCGCAGTTGCGCGGCCAGCGCCGGGTAGTCTGCGGCCTGCGCGGCATCGAGATGCACGAACTCCAGCCGCTGCAGGAATGTCTGCCATTTGGCGGTCTCGATATAACGCGCATCGACAAACGGTTGGGCGCTTTCGTCGGCAAAATTGACAAAGGCCTCGCGGTCCCAGCGGTGCCGGCCCACGCCGATGATGCGGGTGCCGTCGGGCAGGTTGCCGTCGCGGTGGCACATGTAGAGCGAGGGCAGCAGCTTGCGCGCCGACAGGTCGCCGGCGCCGCCGAAGATGACGAGGTCGAGCGGCCGGGCGTCGGCAGTGCCGAAGGCAGAGACGGTGCGGGTGGTTGGCATGACGGGCTCCTTGCGTGCCGATGGGGCGTGGATGTTGGCCGGTCGCGGGGCAAGCCGGTCCGGGACAGTCATTGGCGGCAGTCTGCGGGATCAGCGGGTCTCGGTCACCTTGCGCAGGTATTGCGGCTGGTCGGGATTGCGCCCGCGCGCGCGGGCCAGCGCGGGCGCGGCGACATAGAAGCTCTGGATCGCGCAGAGCGGATCCAGCAGCGGCTGGCCCGCCGGCACCAGCGGCAACTCCACCGGACCACCCGCATCATTCGTGCCAGCCGGTGCGGCCAGCAGCACCCGCGCGCCGCGCGCGCGCATCTCGGCGGCCAGCGCCAGCAGCCCGGCCTGCTCCGGCCCGCGCGGCGCGAATACCAGCAACGGGTAGCCGGCGCCGATGATCTCCATCGGGCCGTGCCGCACTTCGGCGCCGGAAAATGCCTCGGCCTGGATGCCGGCGGTTTCCTTGAGCTTGAGCGCCGCCTCCTGCGCGATCGCCAGGCCAGCGCCGCGACCCAGCACCATCATGCGCTGCGCGCCGCGCAGCGCCGGCACCAGCGCCGACCAGTCCTGCGCCGCGGCCGCGCGCAGCACCTCGGGCAAACCGTTGCAGGCATCGAGCAAGGCACGCTCGCCGCCGCGCGCCGCCTCGAGCTGCCCGACCATCAGCGCCGACATCGACAGCATGGCGATATAGCTCTTGGTCGCGGCCACGCTTTGCTCGGTTCCGGCGCGCAGCGGCAAGGCATGCGCGCACGCCTGCGCCAGCGGTGAAGCGGGCGCGTTGACCAGCGCCACCGTGGCGGCGCCGCCGGCGCGCAGCGCCTGCATGGTCTCGACCAGGTCCGGGCTGCGGCCCGACTGCGAGAATGCGACCGCCAGCTGCCCGGCCACGCGCAGCGCGCTGTCGTGCAGCGTCACCGTCGACATCGGCAGCGAGGCCACCGGCACGCCCAGCCGGCGCGTCACCAGCGCCGCGAAATAGCTGGCGGCGTGGTCCGAGCTGCCGCGCGCCACGGTCAGCACCGCGGGCCAGTCGTGCGCGGCCAGTTGCGCGGCCAGCGCCGCCACGCGTTGCGTGTCGGCCAGTTGCGCGGCGACCACGGCGGGCGCGCTCAGGGCTTCTTCAAGCATCAGCGACACAGCACTCTCCTTCGACATACACGCTGCGCACCGACAGCGCGCGGTCGAGCACCACCACGTCGGCCCAGCAGCCCTCGGCCAGCATGCCGCGCTCGGCGATGCCGAGGTACTGCGCGGGGTACAGCGACACGCGCCGCGACGCATCGGCCAGGTCCAGCCCGATCGACACGAAGTTGCGCAGCGCCTGGTCCATGGTCAGCACGCTGCCGGCCAGCGTGCCGTCGGCCAGCCGCACGCTGCCATTGGCCTTGTAGACGGCCTGGCAGCCGAGGTGGTACGCGCCGTCTGGCATGCCCGCGGCAGCGGTGGCGTCGGTGACGGCGTACAGGCGGGGGATCGCGCGCAGCGCGGCGCGGATGGCGCCGGGATGCACGTGCAGCAGGTCCGGGATCAGCTCGGCGAACTCGGCATGCGCGAGCGCGGCACCGACCACGCCGGGCGCGCGGTGCCGCAGCGGCGTCATCGCATTGAACAGGTGGGTGAAGCCGCTGGCGCCGGCATCCAGCGCGGCCAGCGCGTCTTCATAGGAGCCGAGGGTATGGCCCAGCTGCACGCGCACGCCGCGCGCGGCGAGCTGGCGAATGATGTCCAGGTGCCCGGGCAGCTCGGGCGCCAGCGTCACCACCTTCAGCGGCGCGGCGTCGAGGTATTGCGCCAGTTGCTCAGGCGTGGCGATGACGGAGGTGTCCGGCTGCGCGCCCAGCTTGCCCGGGTTGATGTACGGTCCTTCCAGGTGCACGCCTAGCAGCCGCGCGGCGCGCGCCGGGCGAGCGGCACAGGCGCGGCCAAGCGCCTGCAGCGCGGGCAGCAGCGCAGCGTGCGGCGCGGTCATGGTGGTGCCCAGCAGGCTGGTGGTGCCGAAGCGCACATGCGCGCGCAGGATCACCGGCACCGCATCCTCGCCGTCCATGAAGTCCTTGCCGCCGCCGCCGTGGTTGAGCAGGTCGACAAACCCCGGCAGCACGTAGGGGGCATCGTTGCCGGCGGGCGCGACCGGCACGCCCTCGATGCGCGCGATGCGGCCGTCCGCGCCGGCATGGATCTCGCCGAAGACCCAGCCCGCCGGCGTCAGGATGTTTCCCTTCATGGCAATGCTCTCCAGATCATCGGCTGCCGCGCCCGGCCACGGTCAGAACAGATGGATGATGCCGGCATAGGCCCCCTGCTGGTTTGCCCCCGCGCGCGGCATGGTGTCCGGCGAGGCCTCGACCGAAAACGTGGCGTTGCGCGAGTTGAACACCGAGGCGACGGTGCCATACAGCGCGGTGCGCTTCGACAAGTCATACTTTGCTCCCACTGTGACAAGCGTGCCATGCCCGCCGCCCCGGTTCAGGGTAGCGTAGTAGACACCCGACAGCAGCGTCAGTGCCGGCAGCACGCGGTAGTTCGCGCCCACCCACGCCATCTGGCTGCGCGTGGCGGCATACGGGTTCTCCGGCGTGGCCACGGTGCCGGCCCACGACACGGTCAGGTTGTAGCCGGCAAACAGGCGCAGGTCATTGACCGCATAGCTGCCGCCGAGCGTGTACTGGCGCGAGCTGGCGTACAGGTTGTCCATGCGGCCCCGGCCATCGCGCAGTTCTTCGTAGATGCCGGTCAGGCTGAGGTTGCCCTGCGCGTACTTGATGGCCGCGCTCAGTTGCCTGCCGCTGCGCAGGCTGCCCGCGACGCCGTCGCTGCCCGCCTGCGCACGCACGCTCAGCCCGCGCCACGCGGGCGAGTTGTAGGTCACGGCATTGGGGCGCGAGCCCCAGTTGCGGCCATAGACCAGCGTGGCGATCGAACTGGCCTGCAGCCCCATCGGATCGATCGCGCCGCTCTCGTCGTCGCTCAGGCTCATGGCCCGGCCCAGCAGCAGCGTGCCCCAGTCGGTGCCGGCCAGGCCCACCTGCGCGCGGCGTCCGAACAACGGATCGGAACGGCCGGTGCCCGAGGTGACCATGCCCTCGAGGTTGAACACGCCGCGCAGGCCGCCGCCGAGGTCCTCGCTGCCGCGCAGGCCCCAGAAGCTGACGCCGTACTGGTTGCTGCCGAAGCGCAGGGTGTCGGCGTCGCCGCCGCGGCGGGCGATGCCGTTGACATAGTCAAGGCCGGCCACCGCGCGGCCGTACAGGGTGATGCCGGTGCCGGCGGCCTGCGCGCAGGCGCTGCCGGCCGACGCCGCGAGCAGCGTCGTCAATGCAATGCGTTTCACGATCCATGGCTCCTGGATAGGCAATCGGTAGCCACCGGCGCGGCGGTCATGGCTGCCGCCGTCGCGTTCTGGCCGGTGGGGAATCGACCGCAGCGGCACGGCTGCGGCGGCGGGGTTCAGTCAGGCCGGGCCTGCAGGGCATGCCGGAGCGCGGCGGCGTAGCCGTCTGCCGCATGGCCGAAGGCGATATGCGCGATGTCGTCGCCGGTCCACATCAGCGGGCTGCCTGCGAGGCGCCCCGCATGCACCCGGGCGCGCTCGCGCACCACCACGCGCAGCCGCGTCAGCGCCACCACGCTGACCGCGGCGATATTGGCGGCGCCGCCGAGCGCTTCGATCCACCAGCCGGGATCGAAGCCATCGGCTCCTGCCCCGGCGGCGGGCGCGGCCTGCTCCAGCACCGCGCGGATGTCGCCCGCGACCTGCTCGGCCTGCGGGCCGATCACCACCTGCACCACGTTGGGGGCGCGCTTGAGCACGCCGCGCACGCCCAGAGCCCTGAGCCGCGGCTCGGACACCGCGCCGATATCGGCCACGTTCAGCCGCAGGCGTGTGGTGCAGGCATCGACCACGACCAGGTTGGCGGCCCCGCCCAGCGCCTCGACATAGCGTTGCGCCACGCTACCCGCGGCCGGCTGCGGCGCGTCGCCGGCGGGCGCCACGGGCGCGGCCTCGTCGCGGCCCGGCGTCGGCAGGTTGAAGCGGCGGATGAAGAAGCGGAACAGGCCGTAGTAGACCAGCGCATAAGCCAGCCCCAGCGGCAGCGCCAGCCAGCCGCGGCTGGACAGGCCGTAGGCCAGCACGTAGTCGATCGCGCCCGCCGAGAAGGTGAAGCCCAGCCGGATGTCGAGCAGGTGGCACAGCGCCATCGACAGGCCGGTCATCATCGCGTGCAGGCCGTACAGCAGCGGCGCCAGGAACATGAAGCTGAACTCGATCGGCTCGGTGATGCCGGTCAGGAACGAGGTCAGCGCCATCGAGAACAGCATGCCGCCCACCAGCGCACGCCGCTGTGGCGGGGTCTCGTGGTACATCGCCAGGCAGGCCGCGGGCAGGCCGAACATCATCACCGGGAAGAAGCCGGTCATGAACACGCCCGCGCCGGGATCGCCGGCAAAATAGCGGTGCAGGTCGCCGGCCACCGCCGCGCCGGTGGCCGGGTCGGCATAGTTGCCGAACACGAACCACGCCAGCGTATTGATCAGGTGGTGCAGCCCGGTCACCAGCAGCAGCCGGTTCAGCAGCCCGAACACGAACGCGCCGGCCGGGCCCGCGGTGGTCAGCCAGGCGCCGGCGACGTTGATGGCTGTCTGCACCGGCGCCCAGGCGTGGGCCAGTACGATGCCGAGCAGCAGGCAGGCCAGTGCGGTGACGATGGGCACGAAGCGCTTGCCGGCAAAGAAGCCCAGGTAGGGCGGCAGCGCGACGCCGCGGTAGCGGTTGTAGAGGCCGCCTGCGAGCGCGCCGGCGACGATGCCGGCCAGCACGCCCATGTCGAGCGACTTGTCGACGGTCTTCATCACCGTGGTCAGCACCAGGTAGCCGATGGCGCCGGCCAGCGCCGCGGCGCCATTGTGGTCGCGCGCAAAGCCCACCGCCACGCCGATGGCGAACAGCAGCGCCAGGTTGGCGAAGACGGCGTTGCCGGCCTCGGCCATCACCGTGATGCCGAACACATCGGGCTGGCCCAGGCGCAGCAGCAGGCCCGCCACCGGCAGCACGGCGATCGGCAGCATCAGCGTGGCGCCCAGGCGTTGCATCCTGGGCAACAGGTCGATCTTCATTGGCGTTCTCCTCGAAGATGGTGCGCGCACAGCGCGCGTGGGTCGGGCGCGGCGTTCAGGCCGGCCAGTAGCGCCGGCACGCCGCGCGCACCGCCGCGGCCGAAGGCAGCCGCAGCAGTCCGGGCGCGCGCTGGCGGCAGTCGGCATGCGCAAGCGCGCGCACCCGCGCCTTGGTGGCGGGCACCAGCGCGGCGTCGACCGACAGCTCGGTCACGCCCAGCCCCAGCAGTACCGGCACCGCCTGCGGATCGCCGGCGAGCGCGCCGCACACCCCGACCCTGCGCCCGTGGCGCGCGGCGCCCTCGACAGTGGCGGCAACCATGCGCAGCACCGCGGGATGCAGCGCGTCCATGCGCGCCGCCAGTTCCGGCTGGCAGCGGTCCATGGCCAGCGTGTACTGGCTCAGGTCGTTGGTGCCGATCGAGAAAAAATCGGCGTGCTCGGCCAGCTGGTCGGCCAGCAGCGCAGCGGCCGGCACTTCGATCATCACGCCCACCTCGATGCCGGCATCGGCACCAGCTTCAGCCGCCAGCGCGCGGATGCGCGCGCGCCAGTGCAGCAGCTCGCCGACCTCGCAGACCATCGGCAGCAGGATGCGCAGCGGCGCCCGCGCGCGCACCGCCAGCAGCCCGCGCAGCTGGTCGTCAAGCAGTTGCGGGCAGACCTGCGCCACACGCACGCCGCGCAAGCCCAGCGCGGGGTTGTCCTCGGCCGGCAGGCGCAGCCAGGGGGCGTCCTTGTCGCCGCCGAGATCCAGCGTGCGCACGGTCACGCTGCGGCCATCCAGCGCGTCGGCGATGGCCTGGCAGCGGGCGGTGTGGTCGGCGGCGCTGGGCGCGGCGGCGCCATGCAGGAACAGCAGCTCGGTGCGCAGCAGGCCGACCGCGTCGGCGCCCTGCGCGACCGCATGGCGGGCGTCGTCGACGCTGCCGATGTTGGCCGCGACCTCAACGCGCACGCCGTCGCGCGTGCTGGCCGCCGCGTGCGCGGCGCGCAGCTCGGCCTGGCGCTGCCGCGCGCGCAGGCTGATCGTGCCGGCGGCGGCGGCCAGCCGGTCGGCATCGGGGCTGGCGTGCAGGCGCGCGTGGTCGCCGTCGGCAATGACCTGCGTGCCATCGGGCAGCCGCTCCAGCGCGCTGCCAAGCGCCACCAGGCACGGAATGCCGAGCTGGCGCGCCATGATGGCGGCGTGCGAGGTGGGACCACCCCGCACCATCACCAGCGCGGCCACGCGCTTGCGGTCCAGCCCGGCCAGGTCCGATGGCGTGAATTCATCGGCGGCGAGCACCACCGGTTGCGCGCCTTGCACCAGGGCCGCGTCGGCAGCCTGCTCCACGCGCGCCAGCGCACGCAGCACGCGCTTGCCCACGTCGAGCAGGTCGGCGGCCCGGTCGGCGGCGCGGCGGTCGCTCACGGCGGACAACGCCGCGGCTTCGGCGCGGGTGGCCTCGCGCCATGCGAAGCCCGCGCTTTTGCCGCGGTCGATCAGGGCGTCGGCGGCCGCGAGCAGCGCCGGATCTGCCAGCAGCGCACGGTGCATGGCAAAGACGCCGGCCTCCGCGCTGGCGCCGCATTCGCCGGCGACTGCGCTGTCGTGCGCCAGGCGGGCGTCGGCCGCTGCCAGTGCCGCACGCAGCGCGGCGCGCTCGGCGGCCGCGCCCTGGCCGCGCTCGTCCGGCTCCGGCGCCGCCTCGCGCCACCAGTGCAGCGGGCCGATGGCGACGCCGGCCGCGGCGGCCACGCCGGCGATGCAGCCGGGCGGAAGCTCGCCCGGCGCAGCCGGTGCCGGTGCCGGTGGCGCACCGACGGGGAACACCGCGTGTTCTTCGCCGGCATCGGTGCGCTGCAGCTCGCGCGCCACCGCTTCCAGCGCGGCGCCGGCGTCGCGCCCGCTGGCGGCCAGTTCCACCGTGGCGCCTTCGTCGGCGGCCAGCGCCAGCAGCGCCACCAGGCTTGCCAGGCTGGCCTGGCGGCCACCGTAGTGCAGCGTCACCGTGGCCTCCAGCCCTTGCAGGGCGGCGCGGGCGCGCGCGGCCGGACGGGCATGCAGGCCGCCGGCACAGGTCAGCGTGACCGTGCGCCGCATCGTGGCCGCGTCGTCGCTGTCGGCATGGTGGGCACGGTCGGCACGGTCGGCAATATCAGCGGATGGCGCTGGCGCCGCGGTTTGTGCCAGGTCGGCTGTCCGCACCTGCAGCACCGCGGGGCCGCCGGCCTCGGCCAGGCCGGCATCGGCGCGCGCGGCGACGGCGAAGGCATTGCCGTTGGCCACCACCATCACCGTCACCAGGCTGCGCGCCTGGCACGCCACGCGCTCGACCTCGAAGCGGATCAGCGGGTCGCCCCGGCGCACCGCCGCCCCCTGCGCCACACACGGCGCAAAGCCGTCGCCGCGCAGCGACACGGTATCGATGCCCACGTGCAACAGCACCTGCGCGCCGCAGGGCGCCTGCAAGGTCAGCGCATGGCCGGTCGCGGCCAGGTGCAGCACGACGCCGTCGCAAGGCGCCAGCAGGGTGTCGCTCAGCGGATCGATGGCGACGCCGTCGCCGAACAAACCTCCGGCAAAGACCGGGTCCGGCACTGCCGCGAGAGGCAGCAGCACGCCGCGCAACGGAGCGTGCAGCAACAGGGTTTCGCTCGTCTCAGCCATTCTGCTTCCAGGATTCGCTGCGGCCAGTGCGGGATGCGGCGGCGCCAGCGTGAGGGGAAAGATAAACGGCTCAAGACAACAAGCATACCAGTGTAAACCACTAAGATTTAAAGGTATTAAATTGGCATGCAATGAGCGCGCGACGGCAGTATCACATGCATGCCACCGGGCAAAGTTTGATCCAACACATAGGTTGCTTGGGAATGGCATTTTCCGACCGGCCTGCCACGCCCGTGCGCCGTACTGGTGCCTCAACCTTTGCCATACCAATTGGCGGAAATGCTCCGCATGACGTACGCGTTACCCGCTCCGCACAATTTCCCCGCGCGGGCGTGCAGATGTCCTAAAGTGGTATCATCAGCACCTGATTTGGTACCTATGAGGAGTCGCATGGATCAACGGCTGCAGGCCCTCCGGCCGGATGAGGCGGACGCCACGCCGATCTACCTGCAGGTGGCGCGCAAGCTCACCGCCGCGATCCAGGCGGGGCAATGGCGCGTGGGCGATGCGCTGCCGTCGGAGCGCACGCTGGTCGATTCGCTGGGGATTTCGCGTGTCACTGCGCGCCACGCGCTGCAGGTGCTGGCCGAGGAAGGCACCATCACGCGCAACCGCGGCGCGGGCACCTTTATCGCCCCTCGCCCCGAACCCAGGCCGGCGCGGCTGGACAACTTCAGCGAACTGGCGCGCCGGCGCGGCATGACGCCGGCGAGCGAGCTGGTGGCGTTCGAGCGCCGCTGCGCCACAGCGCAGGAAGCCGCGGAACTGGCCCTGCCCGAGGGCGACGAGATCGTCAGGCTGACGCGGCTGCGCAAGGCTGACGGACAGATCTACTGGATGGATGTGACCACGCTGGCGCTGGCGGTGCTGCCCGACGCCAGCGCCATCGGCGAATCGCTCTACGCCTATCTGGAACGAATCGGCAAGCCGGTGCTGCGCGTCACCGAGACCCTGCGCGCGGTCGTCGCCAACGCGGAGCTGGCCGCGCGCCTGGGGATCGCGCCGGGCGAGCCGCTGCTGCATATCCGCCGCACCGGCTACACCCATGGCGACAAGCCGGTCGAACTGACCGACGCGTACTGCCTGAACGACTTCTACGAGCTCAAGCAATAGCGCCCGGCGGCGCCGGCCACGGGCGGCTCCACCGGCGGCGGGGGCGGGTCTTCCTCTGGCGGCAACGGCAGGTCGGGGGGCACGCCCGGCGGCGCTGGCTCTTCCACCGGGGGCACGGTATGGCGCGGCTGCAGGCGCGCACCGGCGAGGGGGTTCAGCGAGGCGGGCATGCGCGGTCTCCGTGGCGGGGTTTCCTCCTCATTGAAGCAAACCCCGCCCGCACGCGCCAGTGCGGATGCCGCCCCGCTCAGGCGTGCTGGCGGCGCACGAAGAACAGCGCCGCGCCCACCGCCATCAGCACGCTGCCGAAAAACCGGTTCTGCCACAGCACCGCGCGCGCATTGCGGAACAACCCCTGCATGCGCGACGCCAGCAGCGCATAGCCATGCATCACCACCAGGTCGACGCCGCACATGGTGGCGGCCAGGATCGCCAGCTGCGGCGCCAGCGCCCGGTTCGGGTCGATGAACTGCGGCAGCACCGCAACCATGAAGATGATGCCCTTGGGGTTGGTCACATTGGTCAGCAAGCCGGTGGCAAAGCGCCGGCGCCGGCTCATCACGGCCACGCGCGCGGGGCCGCCGTCCTGCGCGGCATCCACCTCCACCCGGGCGCGCCATTGCTGGATGCCGAGATAGATCAGGTACAGCGCGCCGATGGTCTTGACCACCATGAAGGCCTGCTCCGAGGCCAGCAGCAGCGCCCCCAGCCCGCCGCCGGCCACCAGCAGCACGATCACCAGCCCGGCCTGCAGGCCGAAGATGGTGGTGGTGGTCCTGCGCAGCCCGTACGACAGGCCATGGCTCATCGACAGCACCGCGCCCGATCCCGGCGACACGGCGATCACCCAGCACGCGGCGAAATAGGCCAACCAGACTTCCCAACGCATTGAAATTCTCCTTTGACGGCAACCATGCCCGGCAGCGCACTGCCCGGGGCACCTGTGATTCGCTGCGGCGCCGCGGCGCCGATGCGAATCAGAGCGGGTGGAACCCGCCCAGGAACTGCTCCACCTGCTCGGCCTGGCGCGCGTCGCGCGCGGCCGCGCCGGATTCCAGCACCACCGCCTGGAACACGCGCGTGCCCACCGCCACCAGCCGCGCGCTGAGCCGGCGCGGCGACTGGTCCTGCGGCGACACGCCGCTGGCCTGCACTTCCAGCCCGGCCAGCGGGCGGCCCGGCCGGTCCGCGCTCATGATGGTGACCGGCCGCGTGCGCGGCGCGCCCGACAGCGTGCCCAAGTTGGCCAGCAGGCCGGCCTGCATCGCCACCAGGGCCTCGCGCCGCAGCGCTTCATCGTCGGCGGGCAGCGTGACCACGCCCACGGCGAAGAGGGTGTCGTCGACGCGCGCCGCTTCCATCGTCATCGGCAGCTTGCGCCCGGCAATGGTCACGTCGCGCGCGGCGCTGGTGGGCTTGCCGGGATAGAGCGCGGCATAGCCGCCCTCGCCCGACTGGATGGTGCGCCAGTCATAGCGCGGCGAACAGGCGCACAGGGCCAGCGCGAGCAGCGCGGCGCAGCACGTCCGGGACCAGCGGGGCGCGGCAGGTTGGCTCAGCGGGGGCGGCACGGAACGCATGAAGAATCGGGGCGGAACGGCATGGGCGGGATCGGCGCGCGCGGCGCGATGCCGGCGCGCGGAAACCGGTATTATCCCGGAAGCGGCGCGCCAGTGCTTGCGGCGCCGCCTCCGCCGCACCAACCTCCGCCATGCCCGCCTCCTGCCCCGCCCGACCCGCCCGACCCGCCCGACCCGCCCGACCCGCCCGACTCGCCTTAGCCAGCACGCGACTGCCCTGGCTTGCCGCGGGCGCGCTGCTGGCCGCCGTGGCCGGCGTTTTTGGCGTCCCGGCCGCTGCCAGCCCGCCCCACCTGCCGCCGGCGACCGACCTCGCCGCCCACGGCGCCGACGCGGCGCGCCGCGGCGAACCGCTGGTGGTGCTGGTATCGATGCCGGGCTGCGGCTATTGCGACGCGGTGCGCCGCAACTACCTGGGACCGCAGGCCGCCGCCGGCGAGATCGCGGTGCGCGAACTCGACATGACCGCCGACACCCCGCTGCGCGCTGCAGATGGCAGCCTGACCACGGCCCGCGCCTGGGCCCGGGCGCACCAGGTCAAGGTGGCGCCCACGGTGCTGTTCCTGGACCGCCAGGGCCACGCCGCCGCGAGCCCGCTGCGCGGCATGCAGCCCGACTTCTACGGCGCCTACCTGGAACAGGCGCTGGCGCAGGCCCGCGCCGCCGTCGCCGCGCGCAAGTGACGCAAGCGCGGCGGCGGATTGCCGCAAGGCGGTTCCGCACAGCGCGCGAACGCCTGCCGCATTAGAATGTCCCACTGCTGACCGAACCTGCCGAGCCGCCTTCCCATGACCACGACCCCTGCCCCCAAGACCTCCCGCAAGCCCTGGCCCATCGTCGCCGCCGTGGTGGTACTGGCATTGCTGGGATGGTTCGGCTACCGCGCGCTGTCGCCGTCCGGTACCGCGCCGGCCGCCACCTTCACGCTGCTGTCCGGTGAAAAGGTCAGCACCGCCGACCTCAAGGGCAAGGTCTACCTGGTCAACTTCTGGGCCACCAGCTGCGCCACCTGCATCAAGGAAATGCCGGACATGGTCAAGACCTACGAGCAGTTCAAGGGCAAGGGGCTGGAGTTCGTCGCGGTGGCAATGAACTATGACCCGCCGATGTACGTGATGAACTTCGCCCAGACGCGCGGGCTGCCGTTCAAGGTGGCGATGGACACCGACGGCAGCGCGGCCAAGGCCTTCGGCAACGTGGGCCTGACGCCGACCACCTTCGTGATCGACAAGGAGGGCCGCATCCTCAAGCGCTACGTCGGCGAGCCCGAGTGGGACGCGCTGCACAAGCTGCTCGACGGCGCGCTGGCAAAGTCCGCGTAATACCGGCCGCAATACCGGCCGCAATACCCGGCGCTGCCAACAGACGATAAAAGGTGCTCATCGAGCACCTTTTTTTGTGGGATGGCGCGATCCTGCGCGTAGCGGGTTGCGCAGGCGGGCTGTATGGATATACAGTTGGCGCCAGTCTTTCCAAGCCCTTCCGCCCGCCCCGCCCGTGACCCTGGACCTTGCCCCCGCCACCGCAGCCACCGCAGCTGACGCCGAAGCGCTCCCCGCCTACCTGTCGCGGCTCAATCCGGAGCAGCGTGCCGCGGTCGAGCACGGCAGCGAGTCGCCGCTGCTGATCATTGCCGGCGCCGGCTCGGGCAAGACCAATACCCTGGCGCACCGGGTCGCCCACCTGGTGCTGGGCGGCGCCGATCCGCGCCGCATCCTGCTGCTGACATTCTCGCGCCGCGCGGCCGCGGAGATGGGACGGCGCGTCGAGCGCATCGTCGACCAGGCGCTCGGCACCAGTACCGGCGCGGGGCGCGCGGCGCTGCAGTGGTCCGGCACCTTCCACGCCATCGGCGCGCGGCTGCTGCGCGAATATGCCGAGACCCTGGGCCTGTCGCCAGCCTTCACCATCAGCGACCGCGGCGACGCCGCCGACCTGATGCATGTGGTGCGCCACGACCTGGGCCTGTCCGAGACCGCCAGCCGCTTCCCGAAGAAGGAAACCTGCCTGTCGATCTATTCGCGCGTGGTCAACACCCAGGCGCCGCTGGCAGACGTGCTCAGGCAGCAGTTCCCGCGCTATGCGATGTGGGCCGACGCGCTGCGCACGCTGTTCGCCGGCTACGTCGAGGCCAAGCAGAAGCAGCACGTGCTCGACTACGACGACCTGCTGCTGTACTGGGCGCAGGCCATGGCCGAGCCCGCCATCGCGCAGGACATGGGCGCGCGCTTCGACCATATCCTGGTCGACGAATACCAGGACACCAACGCGCTGCAGGCGTCGATCCTGCTGGCGCTGCGTCCCGATGGCCGCGGCCTGACCGTGGTCGGCGACGACGCGCAGTCGATCTATGCCTTCCGCGGCGCCACCGTGCGCAATATCCTGGATTTTCCCGCGCAGTTCACGCCGGCGGCGCAGCAGGTCACGCTGTCGCAGAACTACCGCTCGACGCAGCCGATCCTGCAGGCCGCCAACGCGGTGATCGGGCTTGCGGCCGAACGCTATACCAAGGACCTGTGGTCCGAGCGCCAGTCGGCCGAAAAGCCCGGCATCATCGTCGTCAACGACGAGGCCGACCAGGCCCGCTACGTGGTCGAGCAGGTGCTGGCGCGGCGCGAGGCCGGCCTGGCGCTGATGGCGCAGGCGGTGCTGTTCCGCGCCGCCGACCACAGCGCGCAGCTGGAGATCGAGCTGGCGCGGCGCAATATCCCGTTCGTGAAGTTCGGCGGCCTCAAGTTCCTGGAATCGACCCACGTCAAGGATGTGCTGGCGGTGGTGCGCTGGCTCGAGAACCCGCGCGACCGCATGGCGGGCTTCCGCACGCTGCAGCTGCTGCCCGGCATCGGCCCCAAGACCGCGGCACGCGTGCTCGATGCCATGGCGCTGGCGACCGAGCCGCTGTTCGCACTGCAGGAATTCGAGCCGCCGCCGGCCGCCGCGCCCGCGTGGGCCGAGCTGCTGGCGCTGGCACGCGCGCTGATGGCGCCGACGTCGCCGTGGCCATCGGAATTCGAGCAGGTGCTGGCCTGGTACACGCCGCACCTGGAACGCCTGCACGACGATGCCCCCGCGCGCCAGGCCGACCTGCAGCAACTGGAGCGCATCGCCGCCACCTACGGCGCGCGCGAGCGCTTCCTGACCGAGCTGACGCTGGACCCGCCCAGTGCCTCGAGCGATGAATCCGGCGTGCCCTCGCGCGACGAGGATTACCTGATCCTGTCGACCATCCATTCGGCCAAGGGCCAGGAGTGGAAGGCGGTGTACGTGCTGAATGCCGTCGACGGCTGCATGCCGAGCGACCTGGCCACGGGCACCACCGAAGAGATCGAGGAAGAGCGGCGGCTGCTGTATGTGGCGATGACGCGGGCCAAGGACCACCTCGACGTGATCGTGCCGCAGCGCTTCTACGTGCACCAGCAGGTGGGATTCGGCGACCGCCATGTATATGCGTCGCGCACGCGGTTCATACCGAACCGGGTGATGCCGAACTTCTACAGCCGCTCGTGGCCGCCGCCGATGCCGGGGGAAGGCGCGGTGAAGCCGGCGCTGGCGCCGGTGGACCTGGCGGGGCGGATGCGGAATATGTGGCGGTGAGGCTCGCGAAGTTCGCGCACCTGCCGGTTTTCTCCCCTCTCCCGCAAGCTGTATGGACCGGGGACATGGGTAACACATGTGCCAGGACATGGGTAACAGTCCAGTCTCCAGTTTAATTGGCCTCCTGTAGGTCTATTGTGGCCACCTTCTGATGGCAGAAGTAGACATCAAAGGTGCCGTCCAAATCCACGCGAGGGCGCAGCGCTACGGGCGTTCCGACCAAGGCTCGTCCGACCCGGAACGTCTTTCCTCGGAAGCAGATGCGCCCGCCGTCGCCTACCTTTCGCACGATGTCATCGCTGCCGTACTCGATAGGCGGGAGCTCGCGCGGCATCGTCCGTGGACTAGGCGCATAGCGGCTTGCGGGTGTCTCCATATCCAGGGCGTGGTGTGGGCGCTTGAAGTTGTACACGTGGCGCCAATGGCTGAAGTGATGCTGCGCATCGTCCAGATCCCGGAAGCGCTGGTTGGCCAACAGCTCTGCCTGCATGGTTCGATGGAAGCGCTCGTCCTTACCGTTGGTCTGCGGATGGCGAGGTCGGCTATGACTGAGCCGCACCCCCAGGCGGATCAGCCAAGCACCCAACGTGGTAAGTGCACGGGGCACTGGAGAACCCCAGGGCGGGCCGTTGTCTGCATTGATGCGCTCGGGCAGCCCATAGCGCGCAAAAGCCTTCTCTAACGCTTCCTGTACGGATTCAAACTGTTCGTTGCCCAAGGCCCTGAGCAGCACATTGAACCGGGAGTGATCGTCCAAGACCGTGAGTGGGTGGCACCGCTGCGTGTCGGTAGCGAAGTGGCCTTTAAAGTCAATTTGCCATAGTGCATTGGGCCGGTCGTGCTCGAAGCGCTGCCAGGCTGTAGCGGCCGAGCTGGCGGCCGGATCGATCAAGCCATGGCGGCGCAGCACCCAATTGACTGTGCTCGGGGCGATTTGGACGCAGTGGTCACGCTCCAGTACGCGTGCGATCTTGCGGGCGCCCCAGGCCGAATGTTCGGCTCGGATCGCTAGCACGCCCTCTTCGACGGCAGCTGGAGTTCGGCCGGGAGAGCTATGTGGCCGCCGAGTTCGGTCGTCCAGATCCTCTCGGTTCAACCACTTGTAACCGGTCTTGCGACTGATGCAGAAGCGGCGGCAAAGCTCCGCAATATTGGCGTCCGCCTGGCGTGCCAGGCGGACGAACTCTTCTCTTTGCTGCTTCACGGTGTTTTGGCTCCAGGGCAACGTTGTCCTCCCGCTGACTAAGCGGGAAAAGTGTTACCCATGTCCTGGCACACCTGTTACCTATGTCCCCGGTCTATACACTCATGGGGAGAGGGTCGGGGTGAGGGGTGGTCTAGCTAGGTGCCACATCAAGCGGGGCCTGCTGTTTTAACCCACCAGCGTCAGCCTTTGACCCTCCTGCCCTCACCCCGCCCCTCTCCCGCAAGCGGGAGAGGGGAGCAAACCGGCGCGATGCTGGCTGCTTCTCAGAAGCAGACCCCGCGCATCACCCCTCCAGCCGCTTGCCCAGCGCCGCGCGCGCTTCCATCAGCGCTTGCGGCAGGTGGTGCTTCAGCTGCGTGAACAGCTCGTCATGCAGCGCCAGCTCCTTCTGCCAGGCATCGCGGTCGATCGAGGTCACCTGCTCGAACTGCGCCGGCGAGAACTCGACGCCGTTCCAGTTCAGGTCCTGGTATCGCGGCGAGGTGCCGAACACGTGCTCGGCGCCCTGCCCCTTGCCTTCGACGCGGTCGATCATCCACGACAGCACGCGCATGTTCTCGCCGAAGCCCGGCCACACGAAGTTGCCGTCGGCGTCCTTGCGGAACCAGTTGACGCAGTAGATCTTCGGCAGCCTGGCGCCCGCGGCCTCGAGCTTCTTGCCGAGTTCGAGCCAGTGGCCGAAGTAGTCGCTCATGTTGTAGCCGCAGAACGGCAGCATCGCGAACGGGTCGCGGCGCACCACGCCTTGCTGGCCGGCCGCCGCCGCGGTGGTCTCGGAGCCCATGGTGGCGGCCATGTAGACGCCTTCGGTCCAGTTGCGCGCCTCGGTCACCAGCGGCACCGTGGTCGAGCGGCGGCCGCCGAAGATGAACGCATCGATGGGTACGCCGGCCGGGTTGTCCCAGTTGTCGTCGATCGACGGGCATTGCGACGCGGGCGCGGTGAAGCGCGCGTTCGGGTGCGCGGCCTTGGCGCCGGTGGCCTTGGCGATTTCGGGGGTCCAGTCCTTGCCCTGCCAGTCGATCAGGTGCGCGGGCGCTTCCTTGGTCATGCCTTCCCACCACACGTCGCCGTCGTCGGTCAGCGCCACGTTGGTGAAGATGACGTTTTCCTTGAGCGTCGCCATCGCGTTGTAGTTGGTCTTCTCGCTGGTGCCGGGCGCCACGCCGAAGTAGCCGGCTTCCGGGTTGATCGCGTAGAGGCGGCCGTCCTTACCCGGCTTGATCCAGGCGATGTCGTCGCCGATGGTGGTGACCTTCCAGCCCTCGAAACCCTTGGGCGGGATCAGCATGGCGAAGTTGGTCTTGCCGCAGGCCGACGGGAAGGCGGCGGCGACATGGTATTTCTTGCCCTCGGGCGAGGTCACGCCGAGGATCAGCATGTGCTCGGCGAGCCAGCCCTGGTCGCGGCCCATGGTCGAGGCGATACGCAGCGCGAAGCACTTCTTGCCCAGCAGCGCATTGCCGCCATAGCCCGAGCCGAACGACCAGATCTCGCGCGTTTCCGGGAAATGGACGATGTACTTGGTGGGGTTGCACGGCCACGCCACGTCTTGCTCGCCGGCGGCCAGCGGCTTGCCCACGGTGTGCACGCACGGCACGAAGGCGCCGTCGCTGCCCAGCACCTCGTACACGGCCTTGCCCATGCGGGTCATGATACGCATGTTGACCGCCACGTACGGCGAATCGGACAGTTCCACGCCGATATGGGCGATCGGCGAACCCAGCGGCCCCATCGAGAACGGCACCACATACAGGGTGCGGCCGCGCATGCAGCCGTCGAACAGGCCGGCCAGGGTCTGGCGCATCTCGGCCGGCGGGGTCCAGTTGTTGGTCGGGCCGGCATCTTCCTGCTTCTCGGAGCAGATGAAGGTACGGTCTTCGACGCGGGCCACGTCCGACGGGTCCGACAGTGCCAGGAAGGAGTTCTTGCGCTTGGCCGGGTTCAGCCGCTTCATGGTGCCGGCGGCGACCATCTGCTCGCACAGGCGGTCATATTCTTCCTGCGAGCCGTCGCACCAGTAGATATTGTCGGGCTTGGTCAGCGCGGCGATTTCCGCGACCCAGGCAATCAGCTTGGGGTGCTTGACCCAGGCCGGCGCATTGACGGCTGCCGTACCTTGCATCGTGGGGTGGTTCATACTGCAAACTCCAGGTTTGTAAAGGGAAGGAAGGGAAGGAATCCTTGCAAAGCCTGGCCGGCGGGGTTCGTCATGCGTGCCGGGGCCGGAAACCGCCATGCCGCAGTGTCACTGCAGGGACCGCATCGGCAGCGTCACATCCCGTTACAACTCCGCGGCGGCCCGGTTCGCGCAAAAGGTCGCGGCGGTCACGGCGGCTGCGCTACAGTGGCGCTTCGCCCGCGCGGCCGGGCCTGCAGTTGCCGGCCGGGCTTTGTCCGGAGGCAGCCGCGTGACGGGAGCAACGCTCGACCGACAATCCGCGGCGGCACCGGAGCGGGCAAGGATACCACTGGCGCACCCCCCTGTTTTTTGCTGCGCAACAATTGCCGGCGTGGGCTGGCGCGCGATTTGCGCCGTGCCGCGCCAGGGTTGCGGCACGCCGGTGCGGGTTCGCAAACGTTTCACAACAATACTGTCGGGCGGCGCGCGTCTCGGTGGGCGCGCGCACCAACTGGCACACAACGTCCCGAAGATAACCAGGGTTGCCGATGAAGATTGCCGTACTCGACGATTACCAGGATGCCGTGCGCAAGCTGCCTTGCTTCAGCCTGCTGGAGGGGCACGACGTCAAGGTGTTCAACAACACCGTCAAGGGCGTGGGCCAGCTGGCGGCGCGCCTGTCGGACGTGGAAGCCGTGGTGCTGATACGCGAACGCACCCGCATCACGCGCCAACTGCTGGAAAAACTGCCCAAACTTAAGCTGATCAGCCAGACCGGCCGGGTCGGCGCGGGGCCCGGCAGCCATATCGACCTCGATGCCGCCACCGACCGCGGCGTGGCGGTGCTGGAAGGCGTGGGCTCGCCGGTGGCGCCGGCGGAGCTGACCTGGGCCCTGATCATGGCCGCCCAGCGCCGCATTCCGCAGTACGTGGCCAGCCTGAAGCACGGCGCGTGGCAGCAGTCGGGGCTGAAATCGACCACGATGCCGCCCAATTTCGGCCTGGGCCAGGTGCTGCGCGGCCAGACCCTGGGGATCTGGGGCTACGGCAAGATCGGCCGGCTGCTGGCCGGCTATGGCCGCGCCTTCGGCATGAAGGTGCTGGTCTGGGGCCGCGAGGCGTCGCAGCAAGCCGCGCGCGCCGATGGCCTGGAGGTGGCGGCGTCCAAGGAGCAACTGTTCGCCGACAGCGATGTGCTGTCGCTGCACCTGCGCCTGAACGACGACACCCGCGGCATCGTCAAGCAGGCCGACCTGACGGCCATGAAGCCGACCGCGCTGTTCGTCAATACCAGCCGCGCCGAACTGCTGGAAGAAAACGCCCTGGTCACCGCGCTGAACCGCGGCCGCCCCGGCATGGCGGCGGTCGACGTGTTCGAATCCGAGCCGATCCTGCAGGGCCACGCGCTGCTGCGCATGGAAAACTGCATCTGCACGCCGCACCTGGGCTATGTGGAACGCGACAGCTACGAGCTGTATTTCCGCACGGCGTTCCAGAACATCCTCGATGTGCTGGACGGCAAGCACGACTGCATCGTCAATCCGAAGGCGCTGGCGCCGGTGCTGACGCGCTGAAGCGCTTCCATTACTGCGGGTTTGCTCCCCTCTCCCGCTCGCGGGAGAGGGGCCGGGGGAGAGGGCAGGCGCTGGCATACCGACGTGCGTCACGCCGTTGACGCTGCGGCCCTCTCCCCCACCCCTCTCCCACTTCGCGGGAGAGGGGAGCCCGGTTCGCATGGTGTTGGCTGCGGCTGGCGCCGATTTCCCCGCGAACGCGAATTTCCCGAAGCCGCTACACTCGGGACTTCCCTAACCGCCGGCTGCAATGGCCGCGGCAGCCCCTAAGAAAACAAGGCGCCCCCCGCGCCATTCCACTATCCAAGACCGGCATGGACCCCAGGCTCGTGACGCTCTGCGTCGGCAATTTCGTCATCGGCACCGGTGCCATGATCGTGACCGGCATGTTGAACGACATTGCCGGCGATTTCGGGCTGGGCGCGGCCAGCGCCGGGCAGCTGATCTCGGTGTTTGCGCTGGCCACCTGCGTGGGCGCGCCGCTGTTCGCCACGCTGGGCTCGCGCATCGACCGCAGGCTGTTGCTGGCCGGCTCGCTGCTGGTCTATGGGGTGATGCACCTGGCCGCGGCGCTGGCCCCGAGCTTTGCCGCACTGATGGCGATCCGCTTCCTGACCGCGATCGGGGCGGCCATCTATACGCCGCAGACCGCGGCCACGCTGCCGCTGCTGGTCAATGCGCAGACCCGCGGGCGCGCCATCAGCTTCGTGTTCCTGGGCTGGAGCGTCGCCAGCGTGGTGGGCGTGCCGCTGGGGACGTGGATTTCCAGCACGCTGGGCTGGCGCGTCAGCATGGCGCTGGTCGGGGTGATGGCGCTGCTGGTGGCGGCGGCGGTATGGCGCGCGCTGCCGCGCGGGCTGATGGTGCCGCCGGCCGGGCGCGAGGCCTGGGGCGCGGTGCTGCGCCACAAGCCGGTGATGCTGGTGGTGCTGACCACCATGATCTCGTCGGCGGGCATGTTTACGCTGTTTACCTATATCGCGCCGCTGATGCGCGACGTCTATGGCATCAGCGGCGGCGCGCTCAGCCTGATGTTCCTGGCCTACGGTGCCTGCGGGGTGTTCGGCAACGCCATGGCGGCGTCGCGCATGGACCGGGTCACGCCGAGCCGGATCGTGCAGGTGACGCTGCTGACCTCGATCACGGCGATGGTGCTGTGGCCGCTGGCCGGGCTGGGCAGCGTGGCGCTGGTGGCGCTGTTCATGCTGTGGGGCGTGGGCGGCTTTGCCACCAACAGCGCGCAGCAGGCGCGGCTGGTGCTGCTGGCGCCGGAGCGGGCCTCGGTGTCGATCTCGCTGAACTCCTCGTCGATCTACCTGGGGCAGGCCGCCGGTGCCATGGCGGGCGCGGCGATCTATACCCTGGCCGGCCCGGACACGCTGCACTGGGGCGCGGCGGCGCTGATGCTGGCGGCGCTGGCGGTGTCGCAGCGCGCGCGCCTGCTGGGCTGCCGCTGGCAGCCGGCGCACGCGGCGCGGCAGCTCTGATTCCGGTCTGGGGTTCCGGTCTGAAACGGGCGCCGCGATCCCCCGCCGGCGCCTTGTGAGGAACCGCACCAAGCACTTGTCCACAGCCTTATCCGCCCCGTTATCCTCAGGGATATCCGCAGCTTATCCACATCCCTTTCCACAACCACGAAGCGGGGGCGCACGTGAGCGATTCGAGACCTTGGCCGGGCCTTGCGCGCGTGCTGGCGGTCAGCCTGGGCAAGGCCATCCCGCTGGTGGTGGCGGGCGCGGGCACCGAGGCGGTGGTGCTGTCGGGCATCCGCAAGCATCCGGTCAGCACGCTGCTGCATCCGCTGCGGGTCCAGGTGCAGCCACTGGGCCTGGCGGGCGACGAGCAGGGCGACCTGACCGTGCACGGCGGCCTCGACAAGGCGGTCTACGCCTACCCGTCCGAGCACTACGCGTGGTGGAATGCCCGCCGCCGCGCCTGCGCGCAGCCTGACTCCGGCCCGCCGCTGCCCTACGGCGCGATGGGGGAAAACCTGACGCTGGAGGGTTTGCTGGAGTCCGCGCTATGGATCGGCGACCTGGTGCGGGTCGGCACCGCCCTGCTGCGGGTGGAAGCGCCGCGCCAGCCCTGCTACAAGTTCAACGCCGCGCTGGGCTACCGCCACGCGGTGCGCGACATGGTGCAGAGCGGCTACTCCGGGGTCTACCTCAGCGTGGTGCTGAAGGGCGAAGTGCGCGCCGGCGACGCGGTGATTGTGCAGGCCGGACCACGGGAATTGTCGGTCGACAGCGTAAATCAGTGGCGCCGCGATGGCCGGCGGCAGCTTTTCTGATAATGTTTGTCTAACCATACAAGCGCCCCGCTACACACATCTCCGGCCTCCCCTGTGGCCCGGACGGCGTTTGCCGGCGCCGGGCATTACCAGACCCTTGCACCTCTGTAACGGACTGTAATACGCGGCGCTGGCTCCGGCGGGCGAAGCGCGGTACTAGTAGAGTCTTTGCGCGACACGCACCGGCAACATCTGGGCACAACATGCCGGGCGGTACACGGGGAGTGGCGCTGAAGACGCGGGGCAGAGGGTCCACACAACATGAAATCTGACAGGATCGACCAGCCCAAGGGCTTCGTCGACAGCAACTGGAGGGCGGCCGCCGGGACCGGGCGCGGCCGCGTGTCGCCGTGGCTGGCGGTGGTCGTAGTGCTGGCCGTCGCCGGGTTGGGCTGGTTTGCGTGGCGCACGTGGCTGGCGCCGAAGCCCGCGCCCAAGCCGCCCGCGGCCGCCGTCGTGTCTACCGCGCCGGTGCAGCAGGGCGACGTGCCGCTGCAGGTCTCGGCCAACGGCAATGTCACGGCGCTGTCCACGGTGGAGGTGCGGCCGCAGGTGTCCAGCACCGTGCGCACCGTCCATATCAAGGAAGGCCAGACCGTCAAGCCGGGCGACCTGCTGTTCTCGCTCGATACCCGCATGGACGAGGCCAACCTGGCCAAGGCGCAGGCGCAGCTGCTGCGCGACCAGGCCGACCTGGCCGATGCGCGCCGCGCGCTGGCGCGCAGCCAGGAGCTGCTGCAGCGCAATTTCATTTCGAAGAGCGCGGTCGATACCGCGCAGGCGCGGGCCGACGGCCTGGCCGCCACCGTGCGCGCCGACCAGGCCGCGATCGAGGCCAGCCGCGTGGCGGTGAGCTATGGCGCCATCCGCGCCACCATCAGCGGCCGCACCGGCGTGATCAACGCCTTCCCGGGCTCGCTGGTACTGCCCAACAGCACCCAGCCGATGGTCACCATCGCCCAGGTGCAGCCGATCGCCGTCACCTTCAGCCTGCCCGAACGCCAGCTGGCCGCGCTGCGCGGGGCGCTGCGCGCCGGCCCGGTGCAAGTCACCGCGCAGCCCAACGACGGCAACCCGGCGCCGGTGACCGGCCGCATCAGCTTCGTCGACAACACCGTCGATCCCCAGTACGGCACCATCCGCGTCAAGGCGCAGTTCGACAATGAAGAACAGCGGCTGTGGCCGGGCACCTATGCCACCGTCAGCGCCGTGGTGCAGACCCTGAAAAACGCGCTGTCGGTGCCGCCGCAGGCAGTGGTGACCGGCCCCGAGGGGCGTTTCGTCTATGTGGTGCAACCCGACAGCAAGGTGGCGCGCGTGCCGGTGCGGGTGGTGACGACTACCGCCGCCGCGGCCGTGGTCGAGGGCGTGCAGCCCGGCGCCCGCGTGGTGGTGGAAGGCACGCAGAACCTGCGCCCCGGCGCGCTGGTGCGCGAGGCCGCGGCCCGCGGCGCCTCGGCCGCCGACGCTGCCCGCCCTGCCAGCGCGGGGCACTGAGCCATGACGCTCTCCGAACTCTGCATCCGCCGTCCGGTGATGACGGTGCTGCTGTGCCTGGCGGTGGTGGTCACCGGCATCGTGCTGTATCCGACCATTCCCATTGCGGCGCTGCCCAGCTTCAACTCGCCGGTGATCCAGGTCACCGCCACCCTGCCCGGCGCCAGCCCCGAGACCATGGCCGCGTCGGTGGCCACGCAGCTGGAGAAACAGTTCGCGACGATTCCGGGCGTGTCGGTGATCAGCTCGTCGAACACGCTCGGCAACTCCAGCATCACCATCGAGTTCAACAGCGACCGCGATATCGACGATGCGGCCGTCGACGTGCAAGCGGCGCTGTTCCGCGCGCAGCGTTCGCTGCCGATCGAGATGACGACGCCGCCGTCGTACCGCAAGGTCAACCCGGCCGACGCGCCGGTGCTGCTGCTGGCGATCAACTCGCCGGCAATGAGCCTGGCCGACCTGAACGCCTTCGGCGACAACCTGATCTCGCCGACGCTGGCAACGCTGCCGGGCGTGGCGCAGGTGCAGATCTTCGGGCAGAAGCGCTTTGCGGTGCGCGTGCGCGCGCACCCGGACGCGCTCGCTGCGCGCGGCCTGACGCTGGATGAACTGGCCACCGCGCTGAACCGCGCCAACGCCAACACGCCGGTGGGCACGCTCGACAGCGCGCGCCAGACCCTGACGATCCAGGCCAACCGGCAGCTGACCAGTGCCGACGCCTTCCGCAATATCATCGTCGCCAGCCAGCCCAACGGCGCGCTGGTGCGGCTGTCCGACGTGGCCGAGGTCGAGGACAGCGTCGAAACCATCAAGACCGGCAGCTGGCTCAACAACGAGCGCTCGATCGTGCTGGCGGTGCTGCGCCAGCCCGACGCCAATACCGTCGCCGTGGTCGACGCCATCCATGCCGCCCTGCCCCGCCTGATCCAGCAGATGCCGGGCTCGATCAACGTGTCGGTGGTCAACGACCGCTCGCGCTCGATCCGCGAATCGATCCACGACGTGCAGTTCACGCTGGCGCTGACGGTGGCGCTGGTGGTGATGGTGATCTTCCTGTTCCTGCGCCGCGCCGCGGCCACGCTGATCCCGACGGTGTCGCTGCCGATCTCGCTGATCGGCACGGTGGCCTTGATGAAAGCGTTCGGCTACAGCCTGGACAACGTCTCGCTGCTGGCGATCACGCTCGCGGTGGGGCTGGTGGTCGACGACGCCATCGTCATGCTCGAGAACATCGTGCGCCATATCGAGGAAGGCGTGCCGCCGCTGAAGGCGGCGCTGGTGGGCTCGCGCGAGATGGGCTTCACCATCCTGTCGATCTCGATCTCGCTGGTGGCAGTGTTTATCCCGATCTTCTTCATGCCGGGCGTGATCGGGCTGCTGTTCCACGAATTCGCCGCGGTGGTGTCGCTGTCGATCCTGGTGTCGGCGCTGGTGTCGCTGACGCTGATCCCGATGCTGTGCGCGCGCT
Organism: Cupriavidus sp. MP-37; assembly: GCF_020618415.1. Lineage (NCBI taxonomy): Bacteria > Pseudomonadati > Pseudomonadota > Betaproteobacteria > Burkholderiales > Burkholderiaceae > Cupriavidus > Cupriavidus sp. MP-37. The sequence goes on from NZ_CP085344.1 coordinate 3,556,543, forward strand.
TCCTGTCGGCCGAGAACGTGCCGGTGGACGAGTCGCACCACGCCTATGGCGACCACCCGCCGGGCCAGCCGGCCAAGCCCGCGGTGGCGCAGAAGCAGACCCTGGGCATGCGCTCGACGCAGTGGTTCGAGAACCTGTTCGAGTTCACGCTGCACCGCTATGCGCGCGGGCTGGACTGGTGCCTGGCGCACCGGCGCACCGTGCTGGTGGCGGCGGGCCTGACCTTCGTGCTGACCGCGGTGCTGTTCGTCGCCATTCCCAAGGGCTTCTTCCCGGAAGAGGATATCGGCCAGATCCGCGTCAACGCCGAAGGGCCGCAGGATATTTCGTTCGATGCCATGTCAGAGCGGTTGCGCGACGCGGCCGAGCGCATGCGCGCCAACCCGGCGGTCAAGAGCATCGTGGTGGCCATCGGCGGCGGCCCGTCGCCGGCCATCAACACCGGGCGCATGTTCGTCGAACTGAAGCCGCGCGGCGAGCGCGCCGCCATGCCCAAGGTGATCGAGTCACTGCGGCGCGACGTTGCCGGCGTGCCGGGCCTGGCGGTGTACTTCGCGCCGGTGCAGAACCTGCAGCTGGGCGGGCGCCAGAGCAAGAGCCGCTACCAGTACACGCTGCAGAGCGTGAAGGCCGGGCAGCTGCAGGATTACTCCGACCAGCTGATGGCGAAGATGCGCGCCGACAGCCTGTTCCGCGACGTCACCAGCGACTCGCAGCAGTCCGGCCTCGAAGCCCACCTGACCATCGACCGCGACAAGGCCAATGCGCTGGGCGTGCAGATGCAGGACGTGCGCACCGCGCTGTATTCGGCCTTCGGCGAGCGCCAGGTGTCGACCATCTACACGCCGATCGACAACTACTACGTGATCCTGCAGGCGGCCGATGTCGACCGCACCGACGAAAGCGCGTTCTCCAAGCTCTATGTGCGCAGCAAGACCGGGCAGATGGTGCCGGTGTCGGCCTTCGCCACCACCGAGCGCCGGGTCGGCCCGATCGCGGTCAACCACCAGGGCCAGCTGCCGTCGGTGACGGTGTCGTTCAACCTGGCCCCGGGCGCGGCGCTGGGCGACGCCTCGGCGCGCATCGACCGCTACAAGCAGGAGATCGCGATGCCGACCTCGATCTTCACCAGCTGGGGCGGCGACGCGGCGGTGTTCCAGTCGTCGCAGGCGACACAGATCGTGCTGCTGGTGGCGGCGATCGCGGTGATCTACACGCTGCTGGGGGTGCTGTACGAGAGCTACATCCACCCGCTCACCATCCTGGCGGGCCTGCCGTCCGCGGCGGTGGGGGCGTTGCTGACGCTCTTTATCTTCAACGTCGAGCTGTCGCTGATCGCGGTGATCGGCGTGCTGATGCTGATCGGCATCGTCAAGAAGAACGCGATCATGATGATCGACTTCGCGCTGGCGGCGCAGCGCGAACAGGGCATGACGCCGGCCCGGGCGATCCGGCAGGCGTGCCTGCTGCGCTTCCGGCCGATCATGATGACCACCTTCGCCGCGGTGATGGGCGCGCTGCCGCTGGCGCTGGGCCTGGGCGCCGGCGCCGAGCTGCGCCAGCCGCTGGGCCTGGCGGTGGTCGGCGGGCTGCTGTTCTCGCAGGTGATCACGCTGTTCATCACGCCGGTGATCTACCTGGCGCTGGACAAGTTCTCCGGCACCGGGCCGCTGCAGATCGACGCGGAAGGCAACAAGCTGCCGGAGAAGGTGTCCGCGGAGGCGGTGCGGCAGCACTGACGCCTTCCGTCGCCTGCCGGTTTGCTCCCCTCTCCCGCGAAGTGGGAGAGGGGCAGGGGGTGAGGGTAGGCGCTGGCATACCGACGTCCTGAACTTCGTCGGTACTCCGGCCCTCACCCCCACCCCTCTCCCACTTCGCGGGCGAGGGGAGCGTCCACCCAGGACGGCAGCATTCTCCAGCCCCTTGCCTGTTCCCACTTCCACCAGACCCTAGCGAATATGTGGCATCCCAGCCACATTCCCAGCGGCGTTGATCTAAGCCCTTTACCTATCAGACTTAAATGATAATAATTCTCGTTAACTAAAACGGCGTCACCCGCGGCTAGCCTGCCGGGCAGCGCCTCCACGCGAGCCAGCCACCCTTTACGGTTTTCCGCCAGCCAGCGTTCGATTTCTTTGGGGAGAATCCATGAAACGTCGCTGCCTGGCGCACCTGCGCGCCACCGTCCGGGTCACGCCAGTTGCCGCCGTCTGCGCGGCGCTGGGCGCGCCAGCCATTGCCGCGGACGGCGCTGGCAACACCACTACGCTGGCTGCACTGAATGAGGTGGTGGTCACCGCCACCCGCACCGAAGAACGCGCCGATGCGGTGGCGTCCACCATCACCACGCGCGATGCGCGCCAGATCCAGCGCGCACAGCCGGTCGACGAAGCCGGGCTGTTCGCCGACGAGCCGGACATCGACGTGCCGCGCGACCGCCGCCGCTTTGGCGCCGGCAGCATCAATATCCGCGGCATCGAGGACAACCGCGTGCTGCAGATGGTCGACGGCGTAAGGCTGCCGGATTTCTTCAACGGCGGCGGTCCGTCGAACATCTCGAGCTCGACCCGCGATGCGCCGGAGTTCTCGTTCCTGAAGCGGGTCGAAGTGCTGCGCGGGCCGGCGTCGAGCCTGTATGGCTCCGACGCGATCGGCGGCGTGGTGGCATACGCGACCAAGGATCCGTCGGACCTGATGCAGGGCCGCAAGGTCGGCGGCGAGCTGGGGCTGAACTGGAACGGCATCGACAATGGCTTCGGCCAGAGCGCCGGCGTGGCCGGCGGCAGCGACACCCTGCAGGGCCTGTTCATGTATGCGAACCGCAACGCGCATGAAATGAAGAACATGGGCAGCGACGATTCCAACTCGGTCAACCGCACCCGGCCCAACCCGCAGGACGTGCGCACGCAGGCCTGGCTCGGCAAGATCGTGCTCAACGCCAGCCCGGCGCACCAGTTCAGGTTTACCTACGAGCATCGCGACGGCAACACCGACACTGACCTGCTGCGCTTGTCCACGGCCTTGCCGCGCGTCACCGCCGCCAATGGCAATGAAGACCTGAGCCGCGACCGCGTCAGCCTGGACTACACGTGGAAGCCGGCCAGCGGCGTGCTCGACCGCCTGGCCGCGCAGGTCTACTACCAGGAGTCCGAGACCACCACGCTGACCAGCCAGGTGCGCAGCAACACCAGCACCGGCTGCTCGGCCACCACGCGCGGCACCAGCCTGTGCAACGTCTCGCTGGGCTTTGCCTTCAAGCAGGAGCAGACCGGCTTCAACCTGCAGGGCGACAAGTCGTTTGCCACCGGCGGCGTCGAGCACCGGCTGATCGGCGGCGTCGATTTCCTGCGCGTGCGCTCGTCGGAAGCGCGCGACGGCACGGTGCGCAACCTGACCACCGGCACCACCACCAAGTCGCTGGCCGGCGAGAATTTCCCGATCCACGACTTCCCTACCGGCGAGACGCGCCAGACCGGCCTGTTCGCGCAGGACGAGATGCGCTTTTTCGATGGCCGCTTTACGCTGACGCCCGGCCTGCGCTTCGACCATTACTCGCTGTCGCCCGATGGCGATGACTTGGTCTACAACAATGCCGGCGGCCGCCCGGCGGTCAGCAAGAGCGATTCGCACTTGTCGCCCAAGCTGTCGGCGCTGTGGCAGGCGAGCGACCGCGTCAACCTGTGGGCGCAGTACGTATTCGGCTACCGCGCGCCGAACTACCAGGAAGTCAACGGCAGCTTCCGCAATCCGGTGCAGGGCTATGGCGCCGCGCCCAATGCGAACCTGGATCCGGAGAAAAGCCGCTCGTTCGAGGTCGGTGCGCGCTATACCAGCGACAACGTGCAGACCAGCGTGGCGCTGTTCGACAACCGCTACCGCGACTTTATCGAACAGGTGCAGCTGGCCTGCCCGTCCGACCCCGCGTGCCTGCCCGGCCTGCGCGCGACCTACCAGTACCGCAACCAGACCAGCGTGCGCATCTATGGTGCCGAGTGGCGCGGGGTGTGGCGCTTCCTGCCGCAATGGCGCGTCGATGGCGCGGTGGCGTACGCGCATGGCAACAACGAGCAGACCGGCCAGCCGCTCAACAGTGTGTCGCCGCTGCGCGCCAGCGCCGGGCTGACGTGGGAGCGCGTGCAGGGACAGGGCGCCGCGATCCGCTGGCGCGGCGCGCGTCCGGTGACGCGCACCGACGATTCGTCGTTCACCTACTTCAAGCCCGCCGGCTACGGCGTGGTCGACCTGCAGGCGTGGTGGCGCTTCAATCGCTACGTCAGCCTGGCGCTGTCGGTCAACAACCTGTTCGACAAGAAGTACTGGCTGTGGGGCGACGTGCGCCAGACCGGCGTATCGGCCTCCGAGCCCGGCGTGGACTTCTACACGCAGCCGGGCCGCACCTTCGCCGCCAGCCTGAAGCTGTCGTTCTGAGCGGCAGCAAGGAGCTTCGCATGTCCCCACAAAACATGACCGGCCGCTGGCTCTGGGCGCTGCTGTGCCTGCTGGTATGGATGGGCGCGATATGGATAGGCGCGGCGCAGGCGGCAACGCCGCGCATCGCCATCCTGACCAGCTCGCCGGTGCCGGCGGGCAAGTTCGGCCCGCTGCGCGAACTGGCGCAGGCCCAGGGCATGACGCTGGAAGCGCAGTACCTGGAGCGCATGCCGGCGCAGGAGGTCGCACCGTTTATCCACAACGCCGACCTGCTGATCGTCGATGCGCCGCGCGACCATATCGTCAGCGCAATGCTGCAGCGCCTCGGCCCGTTGTGGAGCGAGGCGCGCGTGCCGCGCGTGCTGATCGCCACCGACCGTTATCAAGCGCATGGCGTCGACGACAAGCTCGCGGCCCGGCTGCATGCGTACTACGTCAACGGCGGCCGCGGCAACTTCGGCGCCATGATGCGCACGATCGCGGCACAGCAGTTCCGCTTGCGTGCCGATGCCACCATTCCCGCGCCGGTGGTGTTCCCCAAGGCCGCCTACTACCATCCCCGGCTCGCCGGCGTGATCACCACCTCGCCGCTGGAAGCGCTGGCCGCCTCCGGCAGCAGCGGCCCGGTGATCGGCATCGCCATCCACCAGGCCTATGTGTCGGGCCTCGACAGCGCCTTTATCGACGACCTGATCGCGCGGCTGGAAGCCCGCCACGCGCGCGTGCTGGCGTTCTACGGTCCGGTGATGGATGCCGACGGCATTACGCGCATGGCCATGCCCGGCGGCAAACGGCTGGTCGACGTGCTGGTCAACGGCCAGATCATGCTGAACCCGCACGGGCGCAAGGCCGAGTTCGAGCAGCTCGACGTGCCGGTGCTGCAGGTCATGCCCTACCGCAAGGGCGACGCGCAGGCGTGGCAGGACGACCTGCACGGCATCAGCCTGACCGATACGCCGTTCTACCTGGTGCAGCCCGAGCTGGCCGGCGTGATCGATCCCATCCTGGCCGCCGCCACGGCCAAGGGCGACGGCGCCATCGTCGGCCTGCCGGCGCAGCTCGATGCGGTGGCGGACAAGGCGCTGGCGCTGGCGCGGCTGCGCCACCTGCCCAACGCCGACAAGCGCGTGGCGATCCTGTACTACAACTATCCCGCCGGCGAGAAGAACCTGTCGGCGTCGTTCCTGAACCTGCCCAAGAGCCTCGCCAGCACGCTGGCGGCGCTGCGCGCGGCGGGCTACACCACCGAGGCCGCCGACGAAGCGCGGCTGCAGCGCGACCTGGGCGCGTTGCTGGCGCCGTTCTATCGCAGCGGCAGGCTGGAACCGCTGCTCGATGCCGGCCTCGCGGTGTGGATGCCGATGTCGCAATACCGCCGCTGGTACGACGCGCAGCCCGCGCCGTTCCGCGCTGCCGTGGCGCAGCGCTGGGGCAATCCGGAGCAATCGGCGATGGCGACCACGCGCCGCGGCGAAGCCGGCTTCGTGATCCCGCGGCTGCAGCTCGGCAACGTGGCGCTGATGCCGGTGCCGCCGCGCGGCGAGCGCAACGAGTCGGACGAGAAGGCGCTGTACCACTCCACCTCGACGCCGCTGAACCACTTCTACATGGCCGCCTACCTGTGGGCGCGCCAGGAGCGCGAGGCGCTGGTGCACTACGGCACCCACGGCACGCAGGAATGGACGCCGGGCAAGGAGCGCGGCCTGTCGGTCACCGACCAGCCCTACCTGGTGCTGGGCAATGTGCCGGTGATCTATCCGTATATCGTCGACGACGTCGGCGAAGCGATCCAGGCCAAGCGCCGCGGCCGCGCCGTGATCGTTAGCCACCAGACGCCGCCGTTCCGGCCGGCCGGGCTGCATACCGACCTGGTAGCGCTGCACGACCAGTTGCATGCGTACCTGCAGCAGGACGAAGGCGCGGTGAAGGACACCATCCGCCAGCAGATCCTGTCGCGCAGCGCGTCGATGCATCTGTTCGAGGACATGGGCTGGAGCGCGGCGCGGGCGCGCGCGGATTTCAGCGGCTATCTCGATGCGCTGCATATCCACCTGCACGAACTCGGCGGCGCGCTGCAGCCCTATGGCCTGCACACGTTCGGGCAATCGCAGGACGAAGGGCTGCGGCTTTATACGACCATGGCGATGCTCGGCAAGGACTGGCTCAGGCGCGTGTTCCCCGACGAGCCGGAAGAGCTGTTCGCGGTCGACTATGCGCAGCTGGCGCAGACACCGCCCTATGCGATGGTGCGGCGCTATGTGGCCGAGGGCGCCTCGCTGGACGAGCTGCGCGATGCGCGCCAGCGCGAAGACATGCAGCGCGCGCGGCAGCTCTATGCCAGCCTCGATGCAAGGCCCGAGAACGCGGGGCTGCTGACCGCGCTGGCCGGCCGCCACCTGCACTCGGGCACCGGCGGCGACCCGGTGCGCAACCCCGACACGCTGCCGACCGGACGCAACCTGTACGGCTTCGATCCCTCCAAGGTCCCCAGCCGCGAAGCCTGGAAGGCGGGCCAGGCCGCCGCCGAGGCGATGATCGCGGACTGGCGCAAGCGCCATGGCCGTTACCCCGACAAGCTGGCGTTCTCGCTGTGGAGCGTCGAGACCATGCGCCACCAGGGCATGCTCGAAGCGCAGGCGATGGCGGCGCTGGGGGTGCGGCCGAAGTGGGACGACGGCGGCCGCGTGGTCGGGGTCGAGCCGATTGCTGCCGCGGAACTTGGCCGACCGCGCGTCGACGTGGTGCTGTCGGCCACCGGTCTGTATCGCGACCACTTCCCCAACCTGATGAAGTGGCTGGCCGAGGCGGTAAAGCTCGCCGCCGCGCAACCGGAAGCCGGCAACGTCGTCGCCGCGAATACCCGCGCAGTCCGTGAGCGGCTAAGCAAGCTGAATGTCCCCGCCGAGCGGCTCGACGCGCTCGCGGTGACCCGCATCTTCGCCAGCGAATCGGGCAACTACGGCACCGGCCTGAACGATGCCGCGATGGCCACCGACACCTTCGGCAGCGGCCGCCAGGCCGATGCCAGGCTGGCGCAGCTGTATCTCGCGCGCATGCAGTACGCCTACGGCCCGGACGAGCAGCACTGGGGCGAGGCGCTGCCGCAGGTCAACCTGTATGCCGAGAACCTCAAGGGCGTCGATGGCGCGCTGCTGGCGCGCAGCTCCAACCTGTACGGCATGCTGACCACCGATGATCCGTTCCAGTATCTCGGCGGCATCGGCCTGGCGGTGCGGCACCTGACCGGCAAGGCGCCGGAGCTGCTGATCTCCAACCTGCGCGATGCCAGCCAGGCGCGCACCGAGACCGCCGCCGGCTTCCTCGCCAGCGAACTGCGCACGCGCTACTTCCATCCCGGCTGGATCGAGGGCATGAAGGCCGAGGGCTACAGCGGCGCGCTGAACGTGCTCGACACCGTCAACAATTTCTGGGGCTGGACCGCGGTCTCGCCAGAAATCGTGCGCGACGACCAGTGGACCGAGTTTGCCGAGGTCTATGTCAACGACAAGCACCAGCTCGGCCTGAACCAATGGTTCGAGAAGCACGCCCCGCAGGCCCAGGCGCAGGTGATCGAACGCATGCTCGAGGCCGCGCGCAAGGGCTACTGGAAGGCCGACAGCAAGCTGCTGCGGACGCTGGCGCAGCGCTATGAAGACCTGGCGCAACGGCACGATATCGTCAGCAACAACCGCGCGTTCAACCAGTATCGCGAGCAGCAGGCCCGCGCCGCCGCGCCGGGCTATGGCTTGCAGCCGCCCGCCGCGGCACCGCGCAAGGCGGCGGCACCGACGCCGCGGCAGGCTGCCGCCGCGGCACCCGCGCCCGAGCCCCCTGCCGCGCCCGCGCCGAACCCGCCCCAGCCGGTGCAAGGCATGGAGCTGGTGGAGCGCAAGCCGCCCGCGGCCGAGATCGTGCCGGTGCTGTCGTGGCTGGCCGGCGGCATTGCGCTGGCGGCGGCGATCGCGGGCGGCGCGCTCAGTGCGCGGCGGCGCCGGGTCGATGCCCGCGCCGGCTGGCTGCCGGAACGGCGCTGAGGCAAACGCAGATATCCATCGCATTCAACGAGACCAGACATGACACCCACCCTGCTCGAAACCCTGATGTACGACGTCGGCCAGCTGTTCCTGATACCGACGCTGGCGCTGATCGCGCTGCTGTTCCTGTACGCCTTCTGGGCGCTTGGCGAATTCGCCATGCAGGCCTGGCTGCGCGCGCGCCACCCGATCGCCAGCGGGCGCGGCTATGTGCTGGTGGCGTGGGCGCGCAAGCACCAGGTGGCCGATGCCGACGCGCTCGACGTCGCCGCGCACCGGCTGCTGGAGCGGCCCCGCATCGCCACGCGCGTGGCGCCGATGCTGGGGCTGGTGGCGACCATGATCCCGATGGGGCCGGCGCTGAAGGGGCTGTCGGGTGGCAACCTGGCCAATGTGGGCGAGAATCTCACCATCGCCTTCTCCGCGGTGATCCTGGCGCTGATCGCGGCCAGCATCACCTTCTGGGTGGTCAACGTGCGCCGGCGCTGGCTGGCCGAGGAGCTGGTGTGGCTGGGGCAGTCGCGGCCGCAATGGGAGGTGGACGCATGAAGTTCCTGGAAGAGAGCGAGGCCGACGATCCGATCCTGTCGGTGGTGAACCTGATCGACGTGTTCCTGGTGGTGATCGCCGCGCTGCTGGTGGCGATCGCGCAGAACCCGGCCAACCCGTTCACCCATGATGACGTGACTATCATCAAGAATCCCGGCAAGCCGAACATGGAGATCGTGTCGCGCCAGGGCGAGAAGGTGGTGCGCTACCAGGCCAGCGGGCAGGTTGGCAGCGGCGACGGCATCAAGGCCGGGGTGGCGTACCGGATGCAGGACGGATCGATGGTGTACGTGCCGGAACAGCCTGCGCCGCAGGCGTCGGTGCCGACTACTGAAACCAGATAAGGGAAACCGCGTGATCTCATTCCGCTTGTGCGCGGCCGCCATGCTGGCCGCTGTCGCTGTGCTGGCCGCCGGCTGTGCTGCGCGGGGGCCGGCGCCGTCCACGGTCAGCGCCGCCTTCGCCGGCAAGCCCTACGTGTTGCTGGGCGAGGTGCACGACAACGCCGCCGGCCAGCGGCAGCGGCTCGACGCGCTGACGCGCGCGCTCGAGCAAGGCTGGCGCCCGGCCATCGCCATGGAGCAGTTCGACCGCGAGCGCCAGGCCGATATCGACCGGGCCCGGCGCGAGCGCCCGCGCGATGCCGACTACCTGATCGCGCAGGCCGGCGGCGGCGCCTGGCAGTGGCCGCTGTACCAGCCCGTGGTGGCGCTGGCGCTGCAATACGATCTGCCGCTGGTCGCCGCCAACCTGTCGCGCGCCGACGCGGGCAAGATCGTGCGCGGCGGGCTGGACGGGCTGTTTTCCGCTGAGGAGCGGCACCGGCTTGGCCTGACCGGCGCCCTGCCGCCGGACCTGGTGGCGGCGCAGACCGCGGTGCTCGACCGCGGGCACTGCGGCAATTTCCCCAAGGCGATGCTGCCCGGCATGCTGGCGGCACAGGCCGCGCGCGACGCGGTGATGGCGCAGGCGTTGCGGCCGCATGCCGCGCGCGGCGCGGTGCTGATCGCGGGAAACGGGCATGTGCGGCGCGATGTGGGGGTGCCGCGCTGGCTTGCGGGCGAGGCCGGCAAGGTGATCAGCGTGGGCTATGTGGAAAGCGCGCCGGCCGATGGCGAGTTCGACCTGGCAGTGGTGGTGCCGGCGGTCGAGCGCAAGGATCCGTGCCTGCAGGCGAAGCCGGCGGGGTGAGGTGGTGAGTTCAGGACCGGTTGCCATGGACGCGCCTGCCCTCTCCCCCGCCCCTCTCCCGCAAGCGGGAGAGGGGAGCAAACCGGCGGTATGTGAAAGCGTTCGAGCCGGCTGCATCCCTGCGCCTGCGCCCCCTTCTTCCGCAAGCGGGAGAGGGGAGCAAACCGGCGGCGTGCGGAGCGTGTGAGCTTGCTGAGAACGCTCGCAAGCGCTCCCCTCTCCCGCGCGCGGGAGAGGGGTTGGGGGAGAGGGCCGGCGCCGCCACGAAGTCGCGCCGTCCGCATACCCGCCCCACCATCCACGTAAACCCCAACCCCAACGCCCCCGATTTGACAGCCTTTTGACAGTTTCCCCCGCCTAGAATCCGCCCCAAGACCAGCAGTTCCGGTCTGACGTTCACCAAATCCAAGAACAGTCCCGGCCAGCCCTTGCCGCGCCGGACAGGAGACCAGCCCGGTGCCGCGCCGCTGCGCACGCCCCCAGGCCCCAATCCCGTCCCGCAACGCCGAGGCCACCGGAACCCCCGGGTCGGATCGCGGCAGCCAACGCAGGCAAGCGATCACCGGCATTACCAAGGAGACCGCCATGCGCCGTACCTATTTCCGCTTCGCCCATGCCGTGATGGCATCGGCCACCCTTGCCGCCGCTGCCGTGGCCGCGCCTGCCTTCGCGATGGACAACGTCAAGGTCATGATCGGCGCCAACCCCGGCGGCGGCTTCGACCAGACCGGCCGCTCGCTGGGCGCGGCGATGATCGCCGCGGGCCAGGCCAAGGCCGCTTCGTACGACAACAAGGGCGGCGCCGGCGGCACCATCGCGCTGACCCAGTTCGTCAACACCGACAAGGGCAACCCCAATGCGCTGATGGTGGTGGGCGCGGTGATGGTCGGCGCGATCGAGACCAACAAGCCGCCGGTCACGCTGAAGAACGCCACCCCGATCGCGCGCCTGTTCGCCGACACCATGGTCATCACCGTGCCGGCCAGCTCGCCGATCAAGTCGATCAAGGACCTGACCACGCAACTCAAGGCCAACCCGGGCAGCGTCAGCTGGGGCGGCGGCTCCAAGGGCTCGATCGACCATATCCTGGCCGGCCTGGTCGCCAAGGAAAGCGGCGTCGATCCGAAGAAGGTCAACTACGTGCCGTTCCAGGGCGGCGGCGAAGCGTCGGCCTCGATCATGGGCGGGCACGTGACGGTGGGCATCGCCGGCGTGTCGGAATTCCTGCCCTTCATCAAGAGCGGCAAGATGCGCGCGCTGGCGGTCACGTCCAAGGACCGTGTCGCCGATATCCCGACGCTGAAGGAGCAAGGCCTCAACGTCGAGATCTATAACTGGCGCGGCGTATACGGCGCCCCGGGCACCACGCCGGAGCAGCGCAAGGCCATGATCGACGCCGTGGTCAAGGCCACCGAAAGCAAGGCCTGGAAGGACACGCTGCAGAAGAACGACTGGACCCCGTTCCTGCTGACCGGCGACGAGTTCGGCAAGTTCGTCGACAGCGAATCGGCCCGCCTGGGCGCCACGCTGCGCGAACTGGGCGTGGCCAAGTAACACTGTGGGCGTGCGGGGCCGCAGTGCCCTGCAATACCGCCTTGATGGCTTAACGCATTAACGCATCCCTCTCGCTTTACCTGTCGTGCCTGCCGACGCCGCCGGTGATCCCGGTGGCCGGAAACACGGCGCGGGGCCCGGTGTCCACCTGCGATACCGAAGACAACAACATCTGTCACTGGGCCCCGCCGCCGCGCGGGCAGCATCCGCCGGCGTCGCGCATGCCAGCCTCCGCGGCTGGCGACCAAGGCCCAAGGAGTCTCCATGAAACCCTCGCACCTCGCCATCGGCATCGCCGTGCTGGCGATCTCGCTGTTCTTCTTCCTCGGGCTGTCCGGCATCTCCGGCGACGAGGGCTACGCCGGCCTGTCGCCGCGCTTCGTGCCCACGCTGGTGGCGGTGGGCCTGGCGGTGTGCGGCGCGCTGCTGACCTGGCAGGGCGTGCGCGGCGGTTTCCGCAACATGCCGGAAGAGGATGCCGAGCTGCCCAACGCGCCGCACAACTTCGGCGGTTTCGTCTGGGTCGCCGCGGGCCTGGTGCTGAACATGGCGCTGATCGGCACGCTCGGCTTCGTGCTGGCGTCGACGCTGCTGATGGTCTGCGTGGCGCGCGGCTACGGCAGCCGCCGCGTCGTGCGCGACGCGATCATCGGGCTGTGCATCACGGTGCCGATGTGGGCGCTGTTCGAGTTCCTGCTCGGCATCAACCTGCCGCTGCTGCCCATCGCCGGCTTCTGAGCCCGCCCGTCCCGCAAGGAGTCTTCGCATGGATACCCTGAACCAGCTGATGCACGGCTTTGCCGTCGCGATCACGCCGATCAACCTGATGTGGGCCCTGGTGGGCTGCTTCCTCGGCACCGCCATCGGCGTGCTGCCGGGCATCGGCCCCGCGCTGACGGTGGCGATGCTGCTGCCGCTGACCGCCAAGGTCGAGCCCACCGCGGCGCTGATCATGTTTGCCGGCATCTACTACGGCGCGATGTACGGCGGCTCGACCACCTCGATCCTGATGAACACGCCGGGCGAGTCTTCCACCATGGTCACCGCCATGGAAGGCAACCTGATGGCCAAGAACGGCCGCGCCGGCCCGGCGCTGGCGACCGCGGCGATCGGCTCGTTCGTGGCCGGCACCATCGCCACCGTGATGCTGTCGCTGTTCGCGCCGGTGGCGGCCGACGTGGCGCTGCAGTTCGGCCCGGGCGAGTACTTCATGATCATGCTGCTGGCCTTCACCACGGTCTCGGCGGTGCTGGGCTCGTCGCTGCTGCGTGGCATGACCGCGCTGTTCCTGGGCCTGGGCATCGGCCTGATCGGCATGGACTCGCTGTCGGGCCAGACGCGTTATTCGATGAACGTGCAGGAGCTGTACGACGGCATCGACATCGTGGTGGTCGCGGTGGGCCTGTTCGCGGTGGGCGAGGCGCTGTTCAACGCGTTCTTTCCGCAGCCGCCCAGCACCTACAACAAGCTCAGCTCGACCCACATGAACCGGTCGGACTGGAAGCGTTCGCTGCCGGCGTGGATCCGCGGCACCTTCATCGGCTTTCCGTTCGGGCTGATCCCCGCGGGCGGCGCCGAGATCCCGACCTTCCTGTCCTATGCTACCGAGAAAAAGCTGTCGGACCACAAGGAAGAGTTCGGCAAGGTCGGCGCGATCGAAGGCGTGGCTGGCCCCGAGGCCGCCAACAACTCGGCCGTGACGGCGACGCTGGCGCCGCTGCTGACGCTGGGCATCCCCACCTCCAACACCACCGCGATCCTGCTGGCGGCGTTCCAGAACTACAACCTGCAGCCGGGCCCGATGCTGTTCCAGACCTCGGGCGACCTGGTGTGGGGACTGCTGGCGTCGCTGTATATCGGCAACGTGATGCTGCTGGTGCTGAACCTGCCGGCGATCGGGCTATGGGTGCGCATGCTGCGCGTGCCGACGCCGCTGCTGTACGGCGGCATCCTGATCTTCGCGGGGCTGGGCGCGTACGGCATCCGCCAGTCGTGGTTCGACCTGCTGCTGCTGTTCGTGGTGGGGCTGCTCGGCATGGTGATGCGCCGCTTCGACTTCCCCACCGCGCCGGTGATCGTCGGCATGATCCTCGGGCCGATGGCGGAGAAGCAGCTGCGCAATGCGCTGTCGATCGGCCAGGGCGACTGGAGCCTGTTCCTCAAGCAGCCGATTTCGGCCTCGATCCTGGCGCTGACCGTGGCGGTGGTGGTGATCCCGCGCCTGCTGCGCTGGCACGCCGGGCGCGGCACCGCGCATGCGCAGGCAGACAACGCCGCGTGATTGGCGTTAGCATGCGATAGTCTCTCCGGAGGCCCGGCGCCATGGCGTCGGGCCTCTTTGCTTCCCTTCGTCACAACAACAAGCGCCGACGCTCCCGTGCCAGGCCGCTGACCGATGCCGCTTGCCGCCAACCGCTGGCTGTCCGCGCTGCCCACGCTGGCGCTCGGGCTGGCCGCCGCCCTGCTCTGCACCCTGCTGCAAACGCCGCTGCCGTGGATGATCGGCCCGCTGCTGGCCGTCGCCGCCGCGCGCATGTGGGGCGCCGACCTGCGCGCGCCGGCGCAGGCGCGCAATGCCGGCCAATGGGTCATCGGCGCCTCGCTGGGGCTGTATTTCACGCCGGACGTGGTGGCGCGGCTGGTGGAGTACTTGCCGTACATCGTGGCCGGCTCGCTGTTCGCGCTGGCACTGGGCGCCGGCGGCGCGCTGCTGCTGCGGCGGACCACCGGCGTCGCTTTCAAGACCGCATTCTTCTCCACCGCCATCGGCGGCGCGTCGGAGATGGCCAACCTGGCCGAGCGCAACGGCGCGCGCATCGACCAGGTCGCGGCCGCGCATTCGCTGCGGGTGCTGATGGTGGTGGTGACGGTGCCGGCGATCTTCCAGTACGGCGGCATCCACGGGCTCGACCCGTATATCCCGGGTCCGCGCGTGGTCAGCGCGCCCGGGCTGCTGGCGCTGGTGGCGATTACGCTGGGCGTGGCGCTGCTGGTGAAGCGGCTGAACATGCCCAACCCGTTCGTGATCGGCACGCTGCTGGCGGCGGCGGTGCTGACCGCCTGCGGCATCGAGCTGTCGGCCATCCCAACCTGGATGAGCCGGGCCGGCCAGCTGCTGATCGGGGTGTCGCTGGGGGTGCGCTTCTCGCGCGAGTTCCTGCATACCGCGCCGCGCTTCCTGTCCGGGGTGGCGCTGTACACCGTGCTGGCGCTGGTAGTGTCGGCGCTGTTCGGCTGGGGGCTGTCGGCGCTGTCGGGCGCGCATCCGGCCACGGTGATCCTGGGCACCACCCCGGGCGGCATCGCCGAGATGTGCATCACCGCCAAGGTGCTCGAGGTCGGGGTGCCGCTGGTGACCGCCTTCCACGTGATCCGGATGGCGTTCGTGGTGCTGGCCACCGGGCCCCTGTATCATTGCCTCAAACATCGCGTCGCGCCGGAGGAGACGGAATAGCGGTCCGCCACAGGGGACCGCCATGGTGCGGCCACACAGAACCAGGAGCACCATGCCCGAAGCCCTGACCCTTGCCGACATCGACGCCACGCTCGAGCGCGTGCTGGCGCCGTGGGTACGCCAGCTCGGCCTGCGCGCCGAAGCCGTCGATGCCCAGGGCGTGACCCTGCGCCTGCCGTTCAGCGAATCGTTCCGCCATGCGGGCGGCGTGGTCTGCGGCCAGGTGCTGATGTCCGCCGCCGATACCGCCATGATCGTCGCCGTGGCCAGCGCGCTGGGCGCGTTCCGGCCGATGACCACGGTGTCGCTGACCACCAACTTCATGCGCCCGGTGATCGACGGCGACGTGCTGGTGCGCGCCAACGTGCTGCGCCTCGGCAAGACCGTGGTGTTCGGCGAGATCGAGCTGACCGGCACCGACGGCAAGCTGGCGGTGCAGGCCACCACCACCTACGCCCTGCTCTGACGCGCTCCGGCTCTCCCATGCATTGCGCTGACGCCAATCCCTTCGACCAGGTCGTCTTTGCCGGCGGCGGCAACCGCTGCTGGTGGCAGGCGGGCTGGTGGGACACGGTGGCGCCGGAACTGCAGCTGCGCCCGCGCGTGATCGCCGCGATCTCCGCCGGCGCGGCCACCGCCTGCATGGTCTATGCGCACGACTCGCACCAGACCATGGACTACTACCGCGCGGTGCTGGCCAGCAACCGGCGCAACGCCTACTGGGGCAACCTGCTGCGCAACGAGCGCGTGTTCCCGCACTACGGCATCTACCGCACCGCGCTGCTGACCATCTTTGCCGACGGGCGCCTGGCGCACCTGCAGCAGGCGCCCGAGATCCGCATCGGCGTGGCGCACATCCCGCGCTGGAGCGGCCCGCGCCTGGCGGTGGCCGCCGGGCTGCTGGCCTACAACATCGACAAGCACGTGCTCAAGACGCTGCACCCGCGGCTGGGGCGCAAGCTGGGGTTCCGGCCCGAGTTCGTGCGCGCGCAGGACTGCGCCTCGCCCGAGCAGCTGGCCGACCTGCTGCTGCAGTCGGCGTCGACGCCACCGTTTACGCCCGTGCTGCGCCGCGACGGCCGCCCGGTGCTGGACGGCGGGCTGGTCGACAACGTCCCGGTCGACGCGCTCGATGCCGCGCCCGGCAATGTGCTGGTGCTGGTCACGCGGCTGTACCCGCGCCCGCGCCGCTTCGTGCTGGAGCAAGGCGGCCAGCGCCGCCTGTACCTGCAGCCTTCGCAGCGCGTGCCGATCTCGAGCTGGGACTACACCCGGCCCGAGGCCATGACGCACGCCTATGAACTGGGCCGCCGCGACGGGGAAACTTTCCTGCGCGAATGGCCGTCGATCCTGAATACCGAACTGCGGCCCGCTGCCTAGTTTCCGTGTTGCCGGCGCTGGCCTGATGATTGTCGATGCGGCCCGCGTGCCGCGACAGGAGGCATGGATGACCAAACGCCAGACACCGCTTTCCATAGTGCAGGGAACCAGCGCGCCGCGGCGTGCCCGCGAGGTCAGCGCGGCGCCGCCGGTGCAGCAGGTGCCGCGCGCGCGCAGCGGCCGCAGCCGGCGCAACGACAAGGCGCGCACGGCCGACCTGGTGGTGATCGGCGGCGGCTCCGCGGGCGTGGCCTGCGCGCGGCGCGCGGCGGCGCACGGGGCGCGCGTGATCCTGGTCGAGCGCGACGCCATCGGCGGCACCTGCGTCAACCGCGGCTGCGTGCCCAAGAAGATGCTGTCCTACGGCGCGTCGTGGTCGGCGATCCTGTCGGGCTGCCTGTCGCACACCGGCGGGCACGAGGACTGGCGCGACGCCATCGTGCGCGTCAACGCCGAGGTCGCGCGGCTGAACGTGGGCTACACCCAGCGCCTGACCGATTCGGGCGTGGAAGTCCTGCACGGCGAGGCCCGGGTCACCGGCCCGGAGGAAGTCTGCGTCGGCGACGAGACCATCCATGCGCGCCGCATCCTGATCGCCACCGGGGCCCGGCCGCGCACGCTCGACGTGCCCGGCGGCGACCTGGCCGCGAGCTCCGACGACGTCTTCACCTGGCAGAGCCTGCCGGCGTCGGTTGCCGTCATCGGCGGCGGCTATATCGGCGTGGAACAGGCGTCGATCCTGTCGCGCTACGGCGTCAAGGTCGACCTGATCGTCGCCGGCGAACGGCTGCTGCCGCATTTCGACCATGACATCGCCGCCGCGCTGGCCGACACGCTCAACGCGCGCGGCGTGCGCCTGCACCTGAACGCGCGCGTGCACCTGCTGAGCCAGGCCAACGGCGCGGTCGAGGTCTGCTACCAGCCCACCAACGACCCCAGCCGCGCCGGCCAGACCGAGTCGGTGCGCGCGCAGGCCGCGCTGGCGGCGATCGGGCGCGTTTCCAATGTGCAGGGCCTGGGGCTGGAAGCGCTGGGCGTGGCCTTCGGCGAGCGCGGCGGCATCCGCGTCGACCGCCAGTTCCGCAGCAGCGTGCGCAGCGTCTACGCGCTGGGCGATGCCATCGACGGCCTGCACCTGACCCCGGTGGCTACCGCGCAGGGCCGCTGGCTGGCCGACCGGCTGTTCGGGCGGCGCGGCGAACGCGCGGATTTCGACTTCGTGCCCACCGCGGTGTTCTGCGAGCCGGCCATCGGCGCGGTGGGACTGACCGAAGCCCAGGCCATCGAGGCCGCCGGCAAGCCCGAGCGCATCCGCACCGTGATCAAGCGCTTTGTCTCGCTGGAGCATCGCTTTGCCGGGACGCCGCATCAGTCGGTGTTCAAGCTGGTGCTGAACGCGCGCAGCGGGCGCGTGCTGGGGGCGCACCTGATGGATAACGCGGCGCCCGAGATCGTGCAGACGCTGGCGGTGGCGTTAAGGCTGGGAGTGCGGGAGTCGCATCTGCAGACGACGGTGCAGGTGCATCCGACGGTGGCGGAGGAGTTGTTCGGGTAGTTGATGGCGGAGAAGCCGGCTTGCTGCCGGTTTGCTCCCCTCTCCCGCCTGCGGGAGAGGGGCAGGGGGTGAGGGCCGGCGCTGGCATACCAACAGGCATCACTTCGTCGACGCGCCCGCCCTCACCCCAACCCTCTCCCGCAAGCGGGAGAGGGAGACCACAATTGGTGGCAATGCGTTATTCGCCGACCGGCAGTTTCAGGACCGCCCGCACGCCGGTGCCCTGCGCACCCTCTCCCAACACCACCGTCCCCCCGAACCGCGCCGCCATCTCCCGCGAAATCGCCAGCCCCAGCCCCGAGCCCGGCTCCGCATTTCCCACCCGCCGGTAGAACCGCGCGAACACCTTCTCGCGTTCCTCGGCCGGAATGCCCGGACCATCGTCCTCGACCACCAGGCAGGCGTGATCGCCTGACCGCGTTGCCGACAGCGTGATGCGGCTGCCGCGCGGCGAATACTGGATCGCGTTGTGGACCAGGTTGGCCAGCGCCTCGCGCAGCAGCGCGGGGTCGGCGCGCACCGGCAGCGCCAGCCCCGGCACCGGCTCCCAGCCGAAGTCCTGCTGCTTGCCGCGCGCCAGCGGCAGGTAGTCCAGCGCCACCTGCTCGGCCACGGTGACGGCATCGATGATGTCGATGCCTTCGCCGGCTTCGCCAGGCTGCGCGGCGTCGGCGCGGTGCTGGCGTACCCGCGCCAGCGCCAGCAGCTGGTTGGTCAGCCGCGCGGCCTGTTCCAGCTGCGTGACGATGCCGCCCACGGCTTCGCCGGCGGCGGCGCGGGCGGCTTCGGGGTCGGGCGCGTTGAGTTGGCGCTGGGCGTATTCGGCCTGGGTCTTGAGGATGGCCAGGGGGGTGCGCAGCTGGTGCGCGGCATCGGCGATGAACTGTGCCTGCGACTGCGCCATCGCGGCCGAGCGCGACACGTGCAGGTTGACCGCGTCGACCAGCGGCCGCACCTCGGCGGGCACGCGCTCGAACGCAAGCGGGGTCAGGTCTTCGGGCGAGCGCGCCTCGACGTCGTCGCGCACGCGCGCCAGCGGGCGCAGCACATAGGTGACGCCGCCCACCAGGATGGCGGCGCTCAGCACGATCAGCAGCAGGTCGCGCGCCAGCGCGCTGCGCCACACCGAGCCGATCAGCGCGCTGCGCGGCTCGGCGGTCTCGGCCACCTGGATGATCACGCGCATGCGCGCGTCGGGCCGGTACACCGGCCGCGCCATCGCGGCAATGCGCACCGCCTCGCCCAGGTATTCGGCGTCGTAGAAGCGCGGCTGGTTGTTGACCAGCGGGCCGCGCGGCAGCGGCAGGTCGCTGTAGCCGGTCACGGTCTCGACCTGGCCGGCGCGCTCGGTCGAGACCCGGTAGAACACATGGGTCTGCGCCGCGGTCTCGAAGATCTCCATGGCGGCGTCGGGCAGGGTCAGCTGGACGTTGTCGCCGGCCATGCCGATGGCGTTGTCGATGGCGCGGATCGAGCCGTAGAGCGAGCGGTCGTAGGCGGTGTTGGCGGCGTCGCGCAGGGTGCCGTAGGTAAGCCAGGTGTCGAGCGCCATCATCGCCGCCAGCGCCGGCAGCAGCAGCAACAGCAATTGCCGGCGCAGGCTGCCGCGGCGCCACAGCAGCACCGGGTGCCGCATCTCAGCCCCTCGCCTCCGGCTCCAGCAGGTAGCCGAAGCCGCGCAGCGTGACGATGGTGACGCCATGCCCGGCCAGCTTCTTGCGCAGCCGGTAGACCAGTACCTCGATCGCATCGGGCGAGACATCGGCGTCGAGCGAGAACACCTTGTCGAGCAGCTGCGCCTTGGTCAGGGGCTGGCCGCTGCGCGCCAGCAGCGCGCCCAGCAGCGTCGATTCGCGCGGCGTCAGCGCCAGCGGCGCGCCGTCCAGCGTGAAGCTGCGGGTCTCGCCGTCGAACACCAGCGTGCCGCACTGCAGGCGCGGATGCGCGCGCCCGCGGCTGCGGCGGATCAGCGCCAGCAGCCGGGCTTCGAGCTCGGCGATGGCAAAGGGCTTGGGCAGGTAGTCGTCGGCGCCCAGGTTGAGGCCGCGCACGCGTTCGTCGAGGGTGTCCTGCGCGGTCAGGATCAGCACCGGGGTGCGGTCATCGCGCCCGCGCATGGACTTGAGCACGGCCAGCCCGTCCTTGCCGGGCAGCCGCAGGTCGAGCAGCACGGCGTCGTATTCCTCGGCCTGCAGGCGCGCCTCGGCCTGCAGGCCGTCGG
Source organism: Cupriavidus sp. MP-37 (assembly GCF_020618415.1). Lineage (NCBI taxonomy): Bacteria > Pseudomonadati > Pseudomonadota > Betaproteobacteria > Burkholderiales > Burkholderiaceae > Cupriavidus > Cupriavidus sp. MP-37. Next base: position 3,576,912 of record NZ_CP085344.1, read on the forward strand.
CAACGTGCTCGATCACAAAGCCGCCCTGCTCCAGCGCGCGGGCGACCCAGCGCGCCAGTTCGACTTCATCCTCCACCAGCAGGATGCGCATGCCGGTCTCCTTCTGTGCCGGTTGGTTCTATGTTAGTTGCGGCGCGCACACGCGGGGAAAAGCGTGGAAAGCGCCCGCAAAACCGGGGGCAGCACCGATGGAGCGCGCCCGCCGCGGGCGCCTATAATACCCTCGCCCCGCCGCTCCCGGCGCGCTCGCCGCTCTCCGGCGGCATCGGCAGTCCCTCCGTCCCGAGCACCGTGTCGCCGCGTTCGTCCCAGCCGTCCCGACCATCCCAGCCGCGCCAGTCCGCCTGCGCTTCGCCCGCCTCGGCACAGCGCCGTCGCCTGCTGGGCGCCGCCCTGCTGGGCGGCGCCGCATGGCCCCTGCATGCCCAGTCCAGGCCGCCGGCACCGCCGCCGGGGTATCCGTCGGGGTACGACGCCACCATTGCCGGCGCGCTGCGCGAAGGCATGGTCACGGTGTACGCGTCGACCGACCTGGAAGTCGCGCGGCCGCTGATTGCCGCGTTCGAGGCGCGCTACCCCGGCATCCGCGTGCACTACCAGGATCTCAATACGGTCGAGCTCAACCAGCGCTTCCTGGCCGAGAGCGCCGCGCTGTCGGGCCGGCCGCCGCCGCCCAACGCGGTCTTTGCCGATGTGCTGTGGAGCACCGCGATGGACCTGCAGATCAAGCTGGTCAACGACGGCCATGCGCAGCGCTACGCCTCGCCCGAGCGTGCCGGCCTGCCGGGCTGGGCGGTGTGGCGCGACGAGGCCTGGGGCACCACCTTCGAGCCCGCGGTGATCGTCTACAACCGCCACCACCTGGCCGGCATGCGCCCGCCGCGCAGCCGCAGCGGGCTGGCGCGGCTGCTGCAGGAGCACGCGCCGCGCTGGCACGGCAAGGTGGTGACGTATGACGTGGAGCGCTCGGGGGTGGGCTACCTGCTGGCGCAGCAGGACGCGCGCATGGGCGCCGAGTTCTGGTACCTGGCGCAGGCGCTGGGCCGGGCCGGGGTGCAGCTGTCGGCGTCGACCGCGGAGATGATCGAGCGCATTGCCAGCGGCGAGCTGGTGATGGGCTACAACCTGCTCGGGTCCTATGCCTTGTCGCTGATGCAGCGCGGCGCGGCGATCGATGTGATTGCCCCGAGCGACTACACGCTGGTGATGTCGCGCGTCGCCTTTATCGCGCGGCGCGCGCCGCGGCCGAATGCGGCGCGGCTGTGGCTGGACTACCTGCTGTCGCGCGAGGGCCAGGCGCTGCTGGCCAAGTCGACTTCGCAGCTCTATACCATCCGCACCGATACCGACAGCGTGCACACCGCCGCGGCGCTGTCGGAGCGGCTCGGCTACGCGCTCAAGCCGATCAGCGTCGGCCCGGGGCTACTGGCGGCGCAGGACGCGATGCGCAAGCGCGCGTTCCTGGCGCGCTGGCGCGAAGCCATGCGCGGCTAGCGTTGCCGCCCGGGCTCAGGGAACCAGGTCGGGAGTATCGAGATTGCCGTTCTGCGCGCCGGCGCAGGCCTGCCGGCACAGCGTGGACAGCTCCTGGTCCAGCTCGGCCATCGGGCGCGGCACGTAGCCGTGGCGCAGCGCCGGAGAGAACTTCAGGGTATCGATGAAGGCGTCGGACAGGCGCTCGGCATTGGCGTCGAGGTTGAAGTCCTGCGGCGAGAACAGCCAGTGCGCCAGCACCCCGCCAACCGCGGCATGGAAGGCGTTGACGGCCAGGTCCAGGTCCAGGTCGGCGGGCAGCTGACCGCGCTCCACCGCCAGGCGCAGGTGTTCGCGCATCTTGACCAGGCCGTCCTGGTGCGACTGGCGCTGGCGCTCGAAGATGGCGCCGTTGTCCTGCACCATTTCGCACTTGTGGAAGATGATCTCGAAGACCCGGCGCCAGCGCGGGTTGATCACGGTCTGGCGCATCACATAGGCGCAGATGTCGCGGATGCCGCCGAGCGGGTCTTCCTGGCGCGCCAGCCGCTCCGGCTCGATCAGCGCTTCTACCGGCAGATGGACGCGGTCGCACATGGCGGCGAACACGTCGCTCTTGTTCTTGAAGTGCCAGTAGATGGCGCCGCGGGTGACCCCCGCCGCCTCGGCAATATCGGCCAGCGACGGGCGTGCCACGCCGCGGGCGTGGAACACGGCCTCGGCCGCGTCGAGTATCCGGTGGCGCGTTTCAAGCGCCTCTTCCTTGGTGCGTCTGACCATGATTGTCTCTGGTACCGGCGGCATGGCGCGATCTGCGCGCATGGCCGGCCTGGTTGTTCTCTCCCGGATGCGGCTGCCATGGCAGCCGCACATGCCGGCGGCGTGGGCCCGCGGCGGGTCGTTGTCATCACATGATGGGCATTGCCAAGCTTGCGAGCCGACACGACGGCGCGCATCCTAACCCGAGCCGGCGGTTCGCGCCCTGATCCCGGGTGGATTGCACGTATTTCGTACCGATCCGATCGATGGAGCGGCATGGTTTTGCGTCTTGCCGTGCCTTTTTGCGCAGGTTGTGCGTCGAAAGGCCCTTTCGCAACATCAACTTAACATACATGCTTGAATGTATATATAATATGCGCTTGCCCGGCATTCGGCCAGCCGCCCTCTGTGACCTACCCAGCACGGCGGGCGCCCCTGCCGCAGGCCAGCCGGTCAATTTATCCAGTCGTTACATAAAAGCCACCGTTCGTCGCAATCGTCACCGCGACGCCGCGATTTGTGGCTAGCATCACGCTTTTGCCCGCCGCAAAGCCTTGCGGCGCGCCATGTCGTACTCGTTTGTCCGATGACAGCCCGGGGCGGCACGGCGAATCTCAAATTGCCATCATGGGGTTATCGATGAGGAAGTCCCAACGTATCAGTTGCGTTGCAGCCTATGCACTAGCGGCCCTGTCGGCCGTGGCGCTGTCCGCCTGCGGCGACAAGAAGGCCGAGGGCGCTGCCCCGCCGCCGCCGGAAGTGGGCGTGGTCACCGTGACGCCGTCGCCGGTCGCCGTGGTCAATGAACTGCCGGGCCGCCTGGAAGGCGTGCGCACGGCCGAAGTGCGGGCGCGCGTCGAAGGCATCGTGCTGTCGCGCAACTACACCGAAGGCGGCGAAGTGAAGGCCGGCCAGGTCATGTTCCGCATCGACCCCGCGCCCTACCAGGCCGAGCTGGCGTCGGCCCAGGCCGCGCTGCAGCGCGCCGAAGCCAACGCCGTGTCGGCGCGCCTGAAGGCCGACCGCTACAAGCCGCTGGTGGCGGTCAACGCGGTCAGCAAGCAGGAGTACGACGACGCCGTCGCCGCCGCCGGCCAGGCCAACGCCGACGTGGCCTCGGCCAAGGCCGCGGTGCGCACCGCCCAGATCAACCTGGGCTACACCACCGTGACCGCGCCGATCAGCGGCCGCGCCGGCCGTGCGCTGGTGACCGAAGGCGCGCTGGTGGGCAAGGGCGAGGCGACCAAGCTGGCGCTGGTGGAGCAGGTCGACCCGATGTGGGTCACCTTCACCCAGCCCGCCTCCGAAGTCACGCGCCTGCGCCGCGCCATCGAGTCCGGCGCGGTCAAGGGGCTGAACGGCGGCGCCAAGGTGCATCTGTTCGTCGAGGACGGGCGCGAGTATGCGCAGACCGGCAAGCTGCTGTTCTCCGACATGACCGTCGACCCGACCACCGGCGCGATCACGCTGCGCGCGCAGTTCCCCAACCCGAACCGCGAACTGCTGTCGGGCACCTTCGTGCGCGTGAAGATCGAGCAGGGCGTCGATGAAAACGCCCTGACCGTGCCGCAGCGCGCGCTGATCCGCGGCGCCCAGGGCGCCAGCGTGATGGTGGTGGGTGCCGACGGCAACGTCGCGGCGGTGCCGGTCAAGGCGCCGCAGGCGATCGGTGACCGCTGGATCGTGACCGAAGGCCTGAAGGGCGGCGAGAAGGTGATCGTCGAGGGCCTGCAGAAGGTCAAGGTGGGCGCGCCGGCCAAGGCCGTGCCGTTCGTGCAGGCGGGTGCCTCGGCACCGGCCGCGACCCCGGCTGCGGCTTCCGCCGCTCCCGCCTCGGCGCCCAAGGCCGAAGCGAAGCAGGAAGGGAAGGCCGAGGGCAAGCAAGGCTGAACACCGCCGGGCCGCGGCGGCTGATGCCGGCCGCCGCGGCACACAGGGCTAGACAAAGAGGGAGCCAGTCTTATGGCCAAGTTTTTTATCGACCGGCCGGTGTTCGCGTGGGTGCTCGCGCTGATCATCGTGCTGGGCGGCATATTGTCGATCCTGCAGTTGCCGATCGCGCAATATCCGAACATCGCCCCGCCGACGATCTCGGTCACCGCCACCTATCCGGGTGCGTCGGCCAAGACGCTGGAGGATTCCGTCACTTCGGTGATCGAGCAGGAGCTTAACGGCGCCCCCAACCTGCTCTACTACAGCTCGACCAGCGAGTCGTCCGGCCTGGCCAGCATCACCATCGCCTTTGCGCCGGGCTCGAACGTCGACCTGAACTCGGTCGAGGTGCAGAACCGCCTCAAGCGCGTGGAAGCGCGCCTGCCGGCGGAAGTGCGCCAGCAGGGCGTGCGCGTCGACAAGGCCGGGAACAACTACATGATGTTCCTCACCGTGTCGTCCAAGTCCGGCACGGCCAGCGCGATCCAGCTCGGCAACTACGTCTCGGCGCAGGTGATCGACTCGATCCGCCGCGTGCCCGGCGTGGGCCAGGCCGACCTGTTCGGCACCGAGTACGCCATGCGGATCTGGCTGGACCCGGCCAAGCTGACCGGCTTCAACCTGACCCCGACCGACGTCACCGCCGCGGTGGGCGAGCAGAACATCCAGGTCGCCGTGGGCGAGCTGGGCGGCACGCCGTCGCCCAAGGGCACCGAGCTCAACGCCACCGTCACCACCGAAAGCCGCCTGACCACGCCGGAGCAGTTCGGCAACATCCTGCTGCGCACCAACCCGGACGGGTCGTCGGTGCGCATCAAGGACGTCGGCCGCGTGGAACTGGGCGGGGCCGACTACTCGACCCAGGCCCGCACCAACGGCAAGCCGTCGGCGGCCATCGCCATCAAGCTGGCCCCGACCGGCAACGCGCTCGCCACCGCCACCGCGGTGCGCGCCAAGATGGAAGAGCTGGCCAAGAACTTCCCGGCGGACTACGAGTACTCGGTGCCGTACGACACCTCGGCCTTCGTCAAGATCTCGATCGAGGAAGTGATCAAGACCCTGCTCGAAGCCGTGGTGCTGGTGTTCCTGGTGATGTACCTGTTCCTGCAGAACTTCCGCGCCACCATCATCCCGACGCTGGTGGTGCCTATCGCGCTGCTGGGTACGTTCGGCGCGCTGCTGGCGTTCGGCTTCTCGATCAACGTGCTGACCATGTTCGGCATGGTGCTGGCCATCGGTATCCTGGTGGACGATGCCATCGTGGTGGTCGAGAACGTCGAACGCATCATGAGCGAGGAAGGACTGTCGCCACGCGAAGCCACGCGCAAGGCCATGGGCCAGATCACCGGCGCCATCGTCGGCATCACGCTGGTGCTGACCGCGGTGTTCATCCCGATGGCGTTCTTCTCGGGCTCGGTGGGCAACATCTACCGCCAGTTCTCGCTGTCGCTGATCGCCTCGATGGCGTTCTCGGCGCTGCTGGCGCTGACGCTGACCCCGGCGCTGTGCGCGACGCTGCTCAAGCCGGTCGAGGCTGGCCATCACCACGAGAAGAAGGGCTTCTTCGGCTGGTTCAACCGCACCTTCGCCACGGCGTCGACCGGCTACCAGGGCGTGGTCGCGCGCATCCTCAAGCGCACCGGCCGCTACCTGATCATCTACGCGGTCATCATCGCCGGCGTGGTGGTGCTGTTCCAGCGCCTGCCGTCGTCGTTCCTGCCCGACGAAGACCAGGGCTACATGATCACCGTGGTGCAGCTGCCCAACGGCGCCACCCAGGACCGTACCATCGGCGTGCTCAAGCAGATCGAGGACTACTACCTGCAGAAGGAAAGCAAGGTGGTGGACCAGATGATCACGGTGGCGGGCTTCTCGTTCTTCGGCCGCGGCCAGAACGGCGGTATCGCGTTCGTGCGCCTGAAGGACTGGAAGGAACGCACCGGCGAGGGCGAGACCGCGCAGGACCTGGTCGGCCGTGCCTTCGGCGCGCTGTCGTTCATCAAGGACGCGATCATCTTCCCGCTGAATCCGCCGGCGATTTCCGAACTGGGCAACTCCTCGGGCTTTGACTTCCGCCTGCAGGACCGCACCGGCCAGGGCCACGCCAAGCTGATGGAAGCGCGCAACATGATGCTCGGCATGGCCGCGCAGAGCCCGGTGCTGATGGGCGTGCGCCCGGAAGGCCAGGAAGACGCGCCGCAGCTGCAGATCGACATCGACCGCGAGAAGGCCAAGGCGCTCGGCGTGAGCGTGGCGAGCATCAACTCGACGCTGTCGATCGCGTTCGGCTCCAACTACGTCAACGACTTCATCTATGAAGGCCGGGTGCGCAAGGTGATCGTGCAGGCCGAGGGCGCCGACCGCCGCCTGCCGGACGACCTGACCAAGCTGCGCGTGCGCAACAGCAACGGCGACATGGTGGCGTTCGCGGCGTTCGCGACCTCCAAGTGGGTGATGGGCTCGCCGCGCCTGGAGCGCTACAACGGCATGCCGGCGGTCAAGCTGGCGGGCCAGGCCGCGCCGGGCCGCAGTACCGGCGAAGCCATGCGCGTGATGGAGGAGAACTTCGCCAAGCTGCCGCCGGGCTTCGGCTTCGAGTGGTCCGGACAGTCGTACGAAGAACGCCTGGCCGGCTCGCAGGAACCGATCCTGTACACGCTGTCGCTGATCATCGTGTTCCTGTGCCTGGCCGCGCTGTATGAGAGCTGGTCGATCCCGTTCTCGGTGCTGCTGGTGGTGCCGCTGGGCGTGCTCGGTGCGCTGCTGGGTGTGACGCTGCGCGGCATGCCCAACGACGTGTACTTCAAGGTGGGCCTGATCGCCACCATCGGCCTGTCGGCGAAGAACGCCATCCTGATCGTGGAATTCGCCAAGGACCTGCAGGCGCAGGGCAAGGGCCTGATCGAAGCCACGCTGGAAGCGGTGCACCTGCGCTTCCGCCCGATCCTGATGACGTCGATGGCGTTCATCCTGGGCGTGCTGCCGCTGGCGATCGCCACCGGCGCGGGCTCGGGCAGCCAGCGCGCCATCGGTACCGGCGTGATGGGCGGAATGATCACGGCCACGGTGCTGGCGATCTTCCTGGTGCCGGTGTTCTTCGTGGTGGTGCGCAAGCGCTTCAAGGGCAGTGCCCGCCAGCGCATGCTGGACCAGAAGTGGCACGACCCCCAAGAGGAAATCTGAACATGACCAAGACTCTGACCACACTGCTGCTGGTGGCCGGCGTTCTGACGGGGTGCACGCTGGCGCCCCACTATGACCGCCCTGCCCCGCCGGTGGCAGACAGCTTCCCGACGGCGCCCGAAGGCTATGCCACCGCCGAGGTGAAGAGCGGCGAAACCCGCCGCGCCGCCGACATCGGCTGGCGCGAGTTCTTCCGCGACCCGCGCCTGCAGGCGCTGATCGCGACCTCGCTGGAAAACAACCGCGACCTGCGCACCGCGGCGCTGCGCATCGAGGAAGCGCGCGCGCTGTACCAGGTGCAGCGCGCCGACCTGCTGCCCACGGTCAACGCCAACGCCGGCTACACCCGCGCCCGCACCTCGGCCGCGCAGGCGGCCACGGCGCTGGGCCAGCCCGGCGTGACCGAGATCTACGAAGCGGGCCTGGGGATCTCGTCGTACGAGCTCGATTTCTTCGGGCGCGTGCGCAGCCTGTCCAATGCCGCGCTGGCGCAGTACTTCGCCACCGAAGAGGCGCGTCGCTCGGCGCAGATCTCGCTGGTGTCGGAAGTGGCCAAGGCCTACCTGGCCGAACGTTCCTACGCCGAGCAGTACGAGATTGCCCGCGACACGCTGAAGGCGCGCGAAAGCACCTATGGCCTGGCCAGGCAGCGTTTCGAGGCGGGCGCCACCTCGGCACTGGACCTGCGCGACAACGAGTCGCTGGTGGCCCAGGCCCGCGTCGCCGCGGCGCAGTTGGCGCGCCAGCGCGCGCAGGCGCACAACGCGCTCGAGGTGCTGGTGGGCAAGCCCATCGGCACCATCGAGAACCTGCCCGAGCCGATGCGCCTGTCGGACGAGCGCATCATCAGCGATATCCCGCCGGGGCTGCCGTCGGACCTGCTCGAGCAGCGTCCCGATATCCGCCAGGCCGAGCAGCTGCTGCTGTCGGCCAACGCCAATATCGGCGCGGCGCGCGCGGCGTTCTTCCCGCGCATCACGCTGACCGCCAGCGGCGGCACCATCAGCCCGACGTTCTCGGGGCTGTTCGATGCCGGCACACGCGCGTGGTCGTTCGCGCCGCAGCTGGTGCTGCCGATCTTCGACTTTGGCCGCAATATTTCCAACCTGGACCTGGCCAACGTGCGCAAGAACATCCAGGTCGCCAACTACGAGAAGACCATCCAGACGGCCTTCGCGGAAGTGGCCGACGCGCTGGTGGCGCGCGGCACGCTGGAAGACCAGGTGTCCGGACAGGAAGCGGTGCGCAACGCCGAAGCCGCGCGCTACGAGCTGGCGCGGCTGCGCTTCCGCAGCGGCGTGTCGAGCTACCTGGATGAGCTCGATGCACAGCGCCAGCTGTTCACCGCGGAGCAGGCGCTGGTGCAGGCGCGGCAACTGCGGCTGAACAATGCGATCGATCTGTACCGGTCGCTGGGCGGCGGGTTGCAGGAGAGCAGTGCGGTGGCGCAGCAGGGTACGGCGGCCGGGCAAGGAACGGTGACGCAGTAACGCGGCATCGCTTGCCGAGGGTTTGCTCCCCTCTCCCGCTTGCGGGAGAGGGAGTACACCCGCAGCGGTTTATGCGACTGAAGCCAGTGGTCTCGCCACTGGTTTTTTTTCGTCCTCAGAACTTGTACGAAGCCGCCAAAAAGAACACCAGCGGATTCGGCTCCAGCTTCGTCTTCGAAGTCGACAGCACCGTGCCGTTGGCCGCCTTGATCGTCATCGTCGACGTCGTCTTGAGCGGAATGTAGGTCACCGCCGCCGTCAGCCCCCAGTGTTCGTCGAAGTTATAGGTGCCGCCGATATTGAACACCGGTGCCCACGACGACGACGCATCGGCGCTGACCGAAGTCGGTCCCGGAATGCCCGCGCCCGCCGCCAGGATGGCGCCGAGGTTGTTGTTGACCGAGCTGGCGAAGGCCGGATTGACTTCGATGTTGGTAAAGAAGTTGTACGAGACCCCGAGCCCCAGGAACGGCCGGAAGCGCGTGCCCGGCTCCAGGAAGTGGTACTGCACCATCGCCGCCGGGCTCCACTGGCGCGCCTTGGTAATGATCGGGTTCAGCGACGGGTCGCCCAGGCTCTGGCGGCCGAGCGCGCCGGCCGGTCCGGGCGGGATCAGTTCGCCGTGGCCATAGAGCTTGAACTCGGGCGGGATGCCGCCCACCGCGGTGATGGCGATATGGTCTGTGACGAAGTGGCTGAAGGTCAGCCCCAGCGTATTGGCGTTGGACGAAGAGATGCTGCTGCCCGGCGCGGTGAAGCTGGACGGCAGCCCGAGCGGATAGTTGATCGGCACGTCCAGCAGCGAGGTGGTGAGCGGGTCGCTCTGGCCGTGGGTCCGGATATGGAACCAGCCGGCCGAGACCACGTTGTCGCCCTTCTTCTGGGCGTGGGCAGGCAGGGCGATGCTGGCCAGCGCGGCCAGCACCAGCGCAAGCGTCAGGTGCAAGGTCTTCATGTTGTGTCCCCGGGCAGTGAAGTCACTGGTGATGCATCGATGGAAGCGCCGGGGCTGCGATGGCCCCGGGCCTGGGCCGGCTTATTGCACGAACGCGCCGACGGTGAAGTACGGGCCGTTGTCGCGCTGCTCGAGGAAGCCGAACACGCCGCCGGTGAACATCAGCTTGCCGGTCGGCGCCGAGCCCGCCGGTGCCTCGCGGCGCGAGGTGCGGACCACGCCCGGCACCTGCTGCGAGAAGTCGAGCCGGTACGGGATCGCCAGCGACGCATCGGACGGCCGGAACGGATCCATCATGGTCGCGGCGGCGCCGACCAGCGCGGTCACGCGGTAGTTGAAGTTGCTGTCGACGCCGACGTATTCGCCATTGACCGTGCCCTCGGTGACCGCCACCGCGGGCGCCATCATGCCGATGCCGATCTCGTCGTCGGCGCCCAGCGGCCCGTTGGCGAGCGAGTCGTTGGCATAGCCCACGCGGATCATGATCGGCACCAGCTGGCCGCGCAGCTTGCCGACGATCAGGTAGGCCTTGCCGAGCGTGCTGCCCAGCGTGGGCGGCTGGCTCTCGGCCTTGTAGTTGGTCGACAGCAGTGCGCCGCTGGGCTGCGGCACGAAGTTGTTGCCCTTGCGCTCGCAGCTGTTGGTAGCGTTGTCGCAGACCGTGAACGAGCCGTCGGCGGCGAGCGCCATGCGGTAGTCCTGCGCCACCAGCTGGAACTGCTTGGACGGCACCTCGTGGAAGCCCAAGCCGTGGTATTGCCCGGCGATCTTCGACAGGTCGGTCTCAGTCTGCGCGAAGCCGATGAACTGGAAGTACGGGAAGGTGGTATCGGGCACCGCGCCGGCGCCGAGCACGCCGTTGAACTGGATCCGCGCACCCGGGATGGTGCCGCCCGCGACGCCTTCGCCGACGAACAGCTTGGCCGGACGGTTGGGATCGAGGCTGGCGCCGCTCAGCTCGAACGCGCACTGGTTCAGCTTCTCGGTGGGCAGGCCGGTCTCGGCCTTGAGCGTGCCGCGCATCACGTTGAGGCCGTTGGTGGGGTCGCTGCGCGTGGGCTGGACGGTGCCGGTCTGGCGCGGCACCGACGAATCGAGGAAGGTCACCTGCCAGGTCTTCTGGGTGGTGTCGATCTGCACCTTGACCAGTTCGCCGGAGCCGGTGCCGCCGGTGAAGGTGGTGTTGTAGTCCAGCGTGGCCGGGCATAGGCGCGTCTGCGCGGCCGTCGGCGTGGCCGGGGCGTCGTCGCCGCCGCCGCCACCGCCGCAGGCGGCAAGCATGGCGGTGGCGGCCACGGCCAGCGCGCGCGCCGGCACGGTCGATGGGCGCGGCAGGATCGTTCGATTGGGCTGCATGATTTTGTCTCCTTTATGTTTTTGTCAGCGCTGCAATCAGGGGGCCGCCAGCACGCCGACGCGGAAGGTCGGGTTCGCGCCGCCGGTGCCCGACAGGTGGCTGAACACGCGGCCGCTGGCGATCAGCGCGCCGGTGGTGCCGCTGTTGTCAGTGGTGGTGACCATGCCCGCTGCGGTCTGCGTGAAGTCGAGCTGGAAGCCGCCGGTCTGGTTCATCGTCATCGGGTCGAGCAGGTCGACGCGCGCGCCCTTGACCAGCGACGCCGTGTAGGCAAAGTCGCTGCCCGAGCCGATATAGCCGCCATCGAGCTGGCCGCTGGCGACGGTGGTGGCCGGCGCCATCAGTGCCAGCCCCGATTCATCGTCGACATTGACCGTCAGCGGCAGCAGCGAGATCTGCGCATAGCCGGTGCGCACCAGCAGCGGCACCAGCGCGCCGTTGAGCTTGCCCACCACCATCAGGCCCTTGGCGCGGCTGGCGTTGTTGGCGGTGATGGCCTGGCTCTGGAACGACGGATAACGCCGGCTGCCGTCGGCATTGCTGCTCTCGAACGCGCCGTCGGCGCTGCGCAGCTTCCAGTTGTTGCCGGTGCTGAGGCAGCTGCCGGCCGCGGCGGTGCAGCTGCCGTCGGCGTGCAGCGTCTCGGTGGTCTGCGCGGTGGCGGGCGTGAAGTGGCTCGACGCGGTCAGCGCGCCGCCGGACGGCACCTGGTGGTAGCCCAGCAGGTTGTAGGTGCCGGCCACCCTGGTGAAGTCGGTCTCGGTTTGCGCAAACGCCAGCACCGGATAGAACGGGAACGTGGTGGCCGGGATCGCACCGAGGCCGAGCACGCCCCCATAGGAGATGGTGGCGCCGGGGATGCCGCCGCCGGCAACGCCGTTGCCGAGGAAGATCACCGGCGGCCTGGCGCTGTCGATGGTCGCCTGCGAGACGCCGTCCGATGCCGTGGCGGTCTGCAGTGCCACCGCGCAGCGGTTCTGCTCGGCGGTGGGCAGCGAGGTCAGGTTGGCGAAGGTGCCGGTGAAGGTCACGCCGGCGCGCGTCGGGCTGACGCTGCCGGGCTGCTTCGGCACGGGGGATTCGATGATCTCGAGCTGGTACGTGCGCGCCGCGGTATCGAAGCGCAGCTTGACGAGCTCGCCCGCGCCGGAGCCGCCGGTAAAGGTGGTGCCGTAGTCCAGTGCCGCCGGGCACAGCGATCCGGGCGGGCCGCCGATGGTGACCGGCCCCTGCGCCGGGCACGTGCCGGTGTCCGCGCATTGCGGCGGCGCCTGCGTGCCGGCGCGCGGCGCGTCGTCATCGCCGCCGCCCCCGCCGCCGCAGCCGGCCAGCGCCGCAGTAATACTCACCCCTGTCACTGCCAAAGTCCTGCGAAAAAGCCTCGACATGGTCATTGCCTGTCTCCTGTTTTTCCTGCGACCCCTGTTGCCGGATCGGTCGTCCGGCTCTGCGTCCGGATCCTGCGGTGTGCGCGACTGTCGCCGCGCGCGTGTTCTGGCGTCAATAGAGCGCCCGTTCCAAACGGGCGCGGCACATGCACGCGTCAGAAGCGATACTCGGGATTGGCCGGGTCGAACACCGCGGCCTCGAAGGTCTTGCGCACCAGCTTGTCGAACACGATCTTCTCGACCATGTTGCCGTCGGCATCCCACGCGGTTTCCACGCGGATATACGGATGCTTAAGGTCCAGCATCAGCTGCACCCGCTTGGCGTAGTACTGCGGCGCGCCGGCCGGCAGGTCCCAGGTCAGCGCCACCATGCGCACGCCCTGCTCCTGCACGATCTCGGCCTTGCCGTATTTTTCCGACAGGCCGGCGGCGCGCAGCGATTTCGCGTCGCGCTCGAGCATCGACAGCACGTACTGGAAGCCCAGGTCGCGCACGGTGTGGTTGGACTGCGAACGCGCCAGCGAACCATCGAGCGCGATCCACATCGAGGTGAAGCCCAGCACGCCGCCCAGGTGGCCGTACATCTCGTCCTTGCGGCGGGTCTCGTCATAGAGGATTTCCTGGCCCGCCTGCGCGCCGCCAGGCAGCCATTTGGCATAGAGCTGGCGCGGCGCGTGCCGGTAGCGGATCTGCATCTTCGCGGGCTGTTCCTGCCACTGGCCGTTGAGCCGTTCCTGGCGCGACATCCAGTATTCGTATTCGGGATAGCGGTTCATCTCGGCGCGTGCCCATTTCAGCAGCGCATCGGGCTGCAGCGCCTGGAACACGGCCAGCACCTGTGCATCGGACAGGCGCGCGAGCTCGCCGCTGGCGACCTGGCGCGAGAACAGCGCGGCCTGCTGCGCCGAGGGCAGGCCGTCATAGGCCGTGCCTGTCGCGGCGGCGGCGCTGGCAGGCTGGGCCATGGCCACGGGCGGATACGCCAGCGGCGCGGCCAGCAGGCCGATCACGGCGGCCGCGGCGGCCGCGGCGACGGCAAGGTGGCGCGGTTTGATCGATGACTTGATTGATGCTCGGATTGACACGGCAGCTTCCTCCTCAAGACAGGCAGAGCGGAACAGGGTCACCGCAGCGCCCGCAGCAATGCGCCGGGCGCACGGGGTCCACGGGGCCGCGGCGCGGCCTCGCTGGGTGGATCGACGGTTCAGGTTGCGCGAGTGCTGCGGCGCCGTGCCGGCGGTAACCGGCGGCGGCGCGCGCCGCTAGGTCCGGGTGCGCATTCGCATCCAGTCATCCAGCGGGTTGCTGGGAAAGCTCACGGTGTGCTCGCGCGCGCGCACCGGCACGCTGGTCACGGCGGCACGCTTGGTGCCCGCATTGCGCACGATGCGGGCGCTGGTGCGGGCCTTGCCGAGGGCGGCGGCGGCATGGCTGGCCGCGTCGCCCATGCTGGCCGCGATCGCGGCCACGCTGGCATCCGGGTCATCGGCGGGACGGCTGTCGCGCTGCCCGCTGTGCTGTGGTTCCTCACCCAGCTCGAACACCGACTGCAGCGCCGCGAGCTGCTCCGCACCGGGCTGCGCCACGTTCAGCACGGCCTCGACCATCGCGGTGAGCTGGGCCAGCACGTGCGCATCGCTCATCTGCCGGCCCTGCGTGAAGGCGGGCAGCAGGCTGGCCAGTTCCTCGCCGGCGAGCACGCCGGCCAGCGCCTTGAGCGCGAACTGCAGGCGCCAGCCCAGCTCCTGCCGCGGCAGCGCCGGGATGGCGCGCGCGAAGGCATCGAAGAAGCGGCCGTACACCGGCGCGTAGTGCTCCAGCAGGTATTGCTGGATAAAGGGCGAGGTATCCGAATACACGCGTCCCAGCAGCCGCAGGAACGACGGCCCGCCCACCGCCGGGTCGCGCGCCATCTGCAGCGCGGGCACGAACAGCGCGCCCATCACGTGCTCGCAGCGGATGGCGTGGCCGGGCCAGCGCGCCTCGCACGCATCGAGCAGCGCCAGGCGCCGCGCGTTGAGCGGGTCCAGGCGCCGGCTCAGCACGGCGTGCATCATGATGTCCTTGCTGCGGAAGTGGTAGTTCACGGCGGCCAGGTTGACGATGGCGCGCGACGTGACCTGCCTGAGCGAGGTGGCTTCGTAGCCGACCTCGGTGAACAGCTTTTCCGTGGCGTCGAGAATCCGGGCCTTGGTGTCTCCTGCCGAGCTTTTGCCGGTCTTCATGGGGGCGCTTCTCTCTTCTGTACCGCGATAAACCCCTTTGCAATTGGCTGCGCTGTCCGCTCCCTGCTCTGACGGCATACGGATGCTTGAAACAGCTGTACGAAGCCTATCCACGGCTTCGGGCGTTTCACAAGACCTGAATTGGAATGGACATTCTAAAAGCGCCGGTTGTGTGGGGAATCGCACCACATTGTCCGCGGCGCCATGCAGCGGGCAGGCTTGCCGCATGGCTGGGCAGCCAGACAACCGGGGCTTGCCGGGCTCGTACAAATCCATCATGACGTGAGGTTTCGCGCCAGCGCATCGGCGTTCTGCGCGGTGAGCGCGAACACCGACAATTGCGGATTCGCGCCCACGCTGGTCGGGAACACCGAGCCGTCGAACACCGACAGGTTGGCCAGCTGGTGATGGCGGCCGCGGCTGTCGACCACGCCGCCGCGCGGGTCGTCGCTCATGCCGCAGCCGCCCATCAGGTGCGCGGTAAACAGCGCGGTGCGGAACGGCTTGAGCGGCAGTTGCGCGATGGCGTCGCGCGCTTCGGGCCAGCTGCGGTATTCGGCGGCATCCAGGTGCGCGGGCCGCACGTGCTCGGCGCCGGCGGCGAACTGCGCCTGCGCCATGCTCAGCCACGCGCGCCGCACGCCGTCCCAGGCGTACTCGTTCATCTCGTAGTCCAGCAGCGGGCTGCCGTCGGAGGCCAGGCGCACGCGGCCACCCGGGCTGTCCGGCACGAAGCCGTCGCGCAGCAGCGCCAGCATGGCGTTGGTGTTGGGCAGCTGCGCCATATCGCGGCGCAGCGCCTCGCCCACGCCGTTGACCACGCCCGCGCTGATGCCGGGGAACATCGGCGGCACCTCCAGCTTGTAGCCCATCGGCCCGGTCGCGCCGTCCTTCCATTGGAAATGGTCGGAGGCAATCGACTGTGGCGCTCCATAATACGGATCAATGCGCTCCGGCATCTTGGCGATGCTGATATTCACCGGATGGATAAAGGTGCGCAGTCCCAGCCGCTGGTGCGGGTCCGGCACGCGCGAGTGCAGCAGCAATGCCGGCGTGTTGATGGCGCCGCCGGCGGCGACTACGTGCCGGGCGCGCACGACCACGCTGATGCCGGTGGGCGTATATCCATCGGCGCCGAGCGCTTCGCCGGTGACCGAGCGCACGCGCTTGCCGTCGTGGTCGAGCGTGCGCACGCGCACGCGGTGCACCAGCGTGGCGCCGCTGGCCAGCGCCGCGGGAATGGTCGACACCAGCATCGACTGCTTGGCGTTGACCGGGCAGCCGAAGCCGCAATAGCCCGAATTCCAGCAGCCCTTCACATTGCGCGGGATCACGTGCCATTCCCAGCCGAGCGTCTCGCAGCCGCGCCGGAGCACATCGTTGTTGGGATTGGGCGCCATCGCCCACGGGGCGATGCCCAGGCGCGCTTCCACCTTGTCGAACCATGGCGCCATCTCGGCCTCGCCGTGGCCGGTGACGGCATGGTGCTTGGCCCAGTGCGCCAGCGTCTGCGGCGGCGTGCGGAAGCTCGACGACCAGTTGACCGTGGTGCTGCCGCCGACCGCGCGGCCCTGCAGGATGGCGATGGCGCCGTCGGCGGTGGTGCGCGCCGCGGCCTCCTGGTACAGCTCGCGGTAGGCGCGGTTCTCGTCCATGTCGCGGAAGCTGTCGGAGGTGCGCAGCGCGCCTTCTTCCAGCAGCACCACGCGCAGGCCGGCGCGGCTGAGGGCTTCGGCGCTGATGCCGCCGCCGGCGCCGCTGCCGACGATGACGACGTCGGCATCGAGCGTGCGCGGGGCGGTAAGTGTGCTGGCGTCCAGCACGTTCCAGCCGGCGGCGATGCCGGCGTCGTAGAGATTGTCGATGGCCATGTCGGGTTCAGGCGTGCAGCGCCCGGTAGACGGCCGCGTTGGGGCCGGGATAGCCGCAGCCGGCCCAGGCGGCCGGCAGCGCGTAGTAGCCCACGCTGGCAAGCTTGACCAGCACCACCGCGCCGGCATTGAGCGTGGCCAGGCGGCTGGCGCGCCAGCGCGCCAGGAAGGCCTGCACCTGCGCCGGCGTGGCGGCGCTCCAATCCTGGCGGATGCCGGTCAGCGCCCAGCGCAGCGGCGTGCTGGCGAGCAGGCCGAACAGCTTGCGCAGCTCGGCCTGCGCGCCCACGCCCATGGCGGCGCAGGTGGCGTCGATATTGCGCAGCGCGTCGTGCGCCAGCGCGGCCTGGCGTGGCGGCGGGGCTTCGGCCAGTTCGGTGATGATGGCCGGCAGCAGCGCGCGGAACAGCGCCACGTCGTCCGGGCGCAGGAACGACATGCCGGCGTGCGGGGCGGGATCGGCGGACGAGCAGCCGGCCAGCGACGGCACCAGCGCGGTACACGCCAGTGCGGCCGAGAAGCCAAGGCCCACCTTGAGGAAGCCGCGCCGCGTCAGCGCGTGCAGCGCATCGGCATCGGCCACCGCATGGCGGTGATGAGGGTTGGGGCGCATCGGGTCTCCTTGCGTCAGTCTCTTGTCTTTGCTCTGCGGTGCGGGCGGGCAGGCCCGCATTGACGCTGTCCGGAGTTTGGATAAAGATCGGTGCCCGGTCTTGATCCCGCATGACAGGTGATTTGATGCCACGCGCCACTCCGCCCGATGGCGGTGCCAGTGCCGGTGGTACGCAGGCCGGCACCGCATCCGGCACCACATCGGGCACCGTCTCGCTCGCCTACCTTCGCGCCGTGCTCGACCACGGCGAGCGCCAGGGCATCGCCCCGGCCGCGCAGCTGCGCGCCGTCGGCGTGCCGCCGGCGGTGCTGGACGCGGGCGCGCAGGCGCAGACCGCCACGCGCATTCCCGGCGCGGCCTACGTCGCGCTGCTGGACTGGCTGGCGCAAGCCACCGGCGATGCCGATGTCGGCCTGCGCGCCGGCGCCGCCTTCGCGCCGCGCCACTATGCCGAGATGGGCTACGTGGTGCTCACCACGCCCACCGTGCGCGACGCCATCGTGCAGGGCATCCGCTATGAAGTGCTGGCCAACGACATCGGTGCCACCCGCCTGATCGAAACGCCGCAGTCGGCGTGCATGACGTGGGAGGCGCGGCATGGCGCGCTGTCGCGCCATGCGCACGAGCTGCATATGGCCACATGGGTGGTGTTCGCGCGCTGGCTGATCGGCAGCCAGCATGTGGCGACGCAGGTCGAATTCCCGCACGCCGCCCCCGCCGACACCCGTTTGCATGCCGAGGTGTTCGGCTGCCCCGTGGTCTTCAATGCCGGGCGCCATGCCATGCATGTCGAACGCGCCCTGCTGGACCTGCCGTCGCTCCAGGCCGATGCCGGCATGCAGGCGCAGATGACACGCATCGCCGACTCGCAGCTGCAGCAGATCGTGCCCGCGGGCGCCGACGCGCTGGCGCAGGCGCGCGCCTGCATCCGCGCGCGGCTGCCGCAGGGCGAGGTGCCGATCGCCGACGTCGCCGCGCACCTGGGCCTGCCGGTGCGCACGCTGCAGCGGCGGCTGCAGGCGCAAGGGATCAGTTATTCACAGCTCGTGGATAACGTGCGGCAGGCGCTGGCCCGGCAGTATCTGGCCGAACCCGGCCTGAGCCTGGCGCAATGCGCGATGCGGCTCGGCTATTCCGAACAGAGCGCCTTCACCCACGCGTTCAAGCGCTGGACCGGTGAAACGCCGCATGGCTGGCGCAAGGGCCGGACTTCCTAGCGCCCTTTTGTTGCGGACACGCCTTCGTCATCGGCGAAGCCCCGAAAAAATCCTGCGGTTTCAAACGCACGTGGCAATCCCCGTGGCAAGGGACGATGCAGCCGCCCGGCACTGTTTTATGTGCGCCAGACGTCGCTGGAAAACACGAAAAATTAGAACCATTCTTCCATTCACGGCATTGACCACCCACGCCGCGCTTCCTACGATGACATCCATCAATGTCACAATAAACACTGTCGTAAAGGTGAGGAGCGCGCATGAATGCACCCGCGGAGTTGCCGCCGGCGTTGTCGCCGCAGTGGCCACCACAGGCACCCCCTGCCCCTGAGCACACCGACATCGCCATCATCGGCAGCGGCTTTG
Organism: Cupriavidus sp. MP-37; assembly: GCF_020618415.1. Taxonomy (NCBI): domain Bacteria; kingdom Pseudomonadati; phylum Pseudomonadota; class Betaproteobacteria; order Burkholderiales; family Burkholderiaceae; genus Cupriavidus; species Cupriavidus sp. MP-37. Next base: position 3,595,738 of record NZ_CP085344.1, read on the forward strand.
CCGGCCTGGGCATGGCGATCCGGCTGCGCGAGCGCGGCGAGCACGATTTCCTGGTGTTCGAGAAAGCCGGCTCGGTCGGCGGCACCTGGCGCGACAACCATTACCCCGGCTGCGCCTGCGATGTGCAGTCGCACCTGTATTCCTTTTCCTTCGCGCCCAATCCGGACTGGTCGCGCATGTTCTCGACCCAGCCGGAAATCCGCGCCTACCTGGAGGACTGCACCGACCGCTTCGGGCTGCGCCCGCACCTGCGGCTGCACCATGAGCTGCGCCACGCCGCCTGGGACGAGTCCGCGCAGTTGTGGCGATTGCAGATGGCCGACGGCAAGGTGGTGCGGGCGCGCGTGCTGGTGTCGGGCATGGGCGGGCTGAGCCGGCCTTCGTATCCCGACATCCCGGGGCTGGACACGTTCGAGGGCGAATGCTTCCACTCGCAGCACTGGAACCATGCCTATGCGCTGCGCGGCAAGCGCGTCGCGGTGATCGGCACCGGCGCCAGCGCGATCCAGTTCGTGCCGCAGATCGCCCCCCAGGTGGCGCAGCTGGACCTGTACCAGCGCACGCCGCCGTGGATCATGCCCAAGCCCGACCGCGAGGTCAGCGCCGCCGAGCGCTGGCTGTTCCGCCGCCTGCCGTTCACGCAGACGCTGGTGCGCACCGGCATTTACTGGATGCTGGAGTCGCGCGTGCTGGGCTTCGTGCTGCATCCCAAGGTCATGAAGGTGGTCGAGCGCGTCGCGCGCCGCCACCTGGCGCGGCAGGTACGCGACCCCGCGCTGCGCGCGGCGCTGACCCCGGACTACACCATCGGCTGCAAGCGCGTGCTGATCTCCAACGACTACTACCCGGCGCTCACGCGCGACAACGTCGACGTGGTCACCACCGGCATCGAACGCGTCGAGCGCGACGCGGTGGTGCTGCGCGACGGCACGCGCCGGCCGGCGGACTGCATCATCCTCGGCACCGGCTTCCACGCCACCGACCCGCTGCCGCGCGGCGTGATCGCCGGCATCGGCGGCGTCGACCTGGTCGATGCGTGGCGCGACGGCGCGCAGGCTTACCTGGGCACGACGGTGTCGGGGTTTCCCAACCTGTTCTTCGTGGTCGGGCCCAACACCGGCCTGGGCCACAGCTCGATGGTGTTCATGATCGAGTCGCAGGTGGCCTATATCGCCGATGCGCTGCGCCAGATGCGCCGCGACGGCGTGCAGGCGGTGGACGTGCGCGAGCCGGTGCAGCGCCGCTTCAACGAACGGCTGCAGGCGCGGCTGGGCCATGCGATCTGGTCCGCCGGCGGCTGCGCCAGCTGGTACCTCGACCCGCGCAGCGGCCGCAACACCACGCTGTGGCCGGGCTTCACCTGGCAGTTCCGCCGCGCCACGGCCAGCTTCCGCATGACCGACTACGACCTGTACCCGGTGCGGCGCGCCGTGCCGGACGAGGGCGCGCGGCAGCCGTCGGCGGACATCGCCAGCGCCGCGGGTGCATGACGCACGCGCCTTTCCCCTGCCTACACCCAGAACAACGACACACACCGGAAGGAGACCGGAGATGAAGGACTTCCGCAACAAGGTTGCCGCGATCACCGGCGCCGGCTCGGGCATCGGCCGCGCGCTGGCGCTGGCGCTGGCGCGCGAGGGCTGCCAGCTGGCGCTGTCGGACCGCAACGAGGCCGGGCTGGCGCAGACCGTGGCGCAGGCCATGGGCGCGGCGCCGCATGCCCGCATCACCCAGCACACGGTCGACGTGGCCGACCGCGCTGCGGTCTATGCGTGGGCCGCGGCCGCCGCCGACGCGCACGGCCGCATCAACCTGATCTTCAACAACGCCGGCGTGGCGCTGTCCAGCACGGTCGAGGGCATGAGCTACGACGACCTGGAATGGATCATCGGCATCAACTTCTGGGGCGTGGTGTATGGCACCAAGGCTTTCCTGCCGTACCTGAAGGCCAGCGGCGACGGCCACGTGGTCAATACCTCGAGCATCTTCGGCATCTTCGCCCAGCCCGGCATGGGCGCCTACAACGCCAGCAAGTACGCGGTGCGCGGCTTTACCGAATCGCTGCGGCAGGAGCTGGACCTGATGGACTGCGGCGTGTCGGCCACCACCGTGCATCCCGGCGGCATCAAGACCAATATCGCGCAGGCCAGCCGGGTCTCGGCCAGCGTCAACGGCTTCCTGGTGCGCGATGCCCAGCACGGCAAGGACGAGTTCGAGAAGTTCTTCATCACCTCGCCCGACAAGGCCGCGCGCGTGATCCTGGAGGGCGTGCGGCGCAACCGCCGGCGCGTGCTGATCGGGCCCGACGCCTACGCCGCCGACGCCATGGCGCGGCTGCTGCCCGCCGCCTACCAGTCGCTGGTGGTGCGCGAGACGCGCCGCAAGCGCGATCTCGGCAACGTGGTGGCGCCTGCTTCGGTAAGTCAGGGAGAGCGTCCGTGAACCGCCTCGCGATCGAAGCGGACGCCGCGCTGCTGGCGCCGCCGGGGATGCTGACGCGCTGGTTCGGGCAGGGCCGCGTGGGCCTGTTCAGCCTGTCGCGCGCGACGCTGGCGCAGCGCCACGCGCTGCCGGCGTCGCGCTGGGTGCGCGTGCTGGATGCGATGGTCCACTACACCGACGAAGGCCCCGCCGACGGCGAGACCCTGGTGCTGATCCACGGCTTCGGCGCGTCGCTGCATACCTGGCAGGGCATCGTGCCGGCGCTGGCGCAACGCTATCGCGTGCTGCGGCTGGACCTGGCCCCGTTCGGGCTGACCGGGCCGCTGCGCGATGCGCGCGGGCGCATCGAGACCATGGACGTGCACCGCTACCGCGATTTCATCGATGCCTTCCTGGCCGCGCTGGACGTGCGCCGCGCCAGCGTCATCGGCAATTCGCTGGGCGGGCTGATCGCATGGGACCTCGCGGTGCGCCGGCCGGCTGCGGTCGACAAGCTGGTGCTGATTGATGCCGCCGGCTTCCCGATGAAGCTGCCGGTCTATATCGACCTGTTCCGCCATGCGCCGGTGCGCTGGTCGGCGCCGTGGCTGCTGCCCGAATTCATCATCCGCGCCGCCACGCGCGACGTCTACGGCGATGCCTCGCGCGTGCCCGAAGCCACCTTCCGCCGCTACGTGGATTTCTTCTATGCCGAGGGCAGCCGCGAGGCCGTCGGCAAGATGGTGCCGAAGCTCGACTTTGCCCAGCTCGACACCCACCTGCTCGGCAGCGTGCGCGCGCCCACGCTGGTGCTGTGGGGCGAGCGCGACCGCTGGATCCCGCCCGCGCACGCGCAGGCCTTCGCCGAGCGCATTCCCGGCGCGCAGCTGCGCCGCTATGCGGGGCTGGGCCATGTGCCGATGGAAGAAGACCCGCAACGCGTGGCCGCAGACCTGCTGTCTTTTTTTGCCAACTGAGGAGACCGCCATGATGCCAGTCCGCCGCGACGTGCATCCCCACCTGCCGCCGGAGCGCATCTGCGACTGGCACGAACGGGGCCGTCACGTCACCCATTTCCTCAACACGCTGTCGCTCTTCTTCCCGGCCGGCGAGCGCTTCTTCATGGACAGCGTGCGTAACTACCGCGACCAGGTGAAGGACCCCGAGCTGAGCCGCGCCATCGCCGGCTTTATCGGCCAGGAGGCGATGCACACGCGCGAGCACATCCTCTACAACCGGCTGATGGAAGACGCCGGCCTGCCCGCCGCGGCGCTGGACCGCACGGTATGGAGACTGCTCGACCTGCTGCGCAAGATCCTGCCCAAGTCCTGGCAGCTGGCGCATACCATCGCGCTGGAGCACTACACGGCGATGCTGGCCGACGGCGTGCTGAAAGACGTGCGCCACCTGGGCGCGGACTCGCAGACCGGCTACCGGCAGGTGTGGACCTGGCACGCGCTGGAGGAAACCGAGCACAAGGCGGTAGCCTACGACGTGTGGAACACCGTGATGAAGCCCGGCCCCTACCGCTACTTCGTGCGCACCTTCACCATGCTGACCACCACGGTGACGTTCTGGGCCATGGTGTTCGTGTTCCATATCGCGCTGGTGATGGGCGACAAGGGCTGCCGCAACAAGCTGAGCGGGTTCGGCACCGCGCTGCGCTTCCTGTGGGCGTCGCCCGGCGCGCTGCCGCGCATGATTCCGGAGTGGCTCAGCTACTTCCGCCCCGGCTTCCATCCGTGGGACGATGACAACCGCGCCGAGCTGGCCCGCATCGAGCCGCTGGTCCGCGAGATCGAAGACACCGCGCGCGCCGCCGGCGTCTCCACCCGGGCGCCTTCGCTGCGGGGGACGGCATGACCATCTGGCAATGCCAAATCTGTGGCTTCGTCTATGAAGAAGCGCTCGGCATGCCCGAGCACGGCATCGCGCCCGGCACACCGTGGGGCGCGGTCCCGCCGGAATGGAGCTGCCCGGACTGCGGCATGGCGAAAGCGGATTTCGACATGGTTGCGTTATAGGCGGTGAGGTTGGCGAGAGCCGAGGGACTTAGCGAACCGCCGGCGTAACTCCCCTCTCCCGCTTGCGGGAGAGGGGTGGGGGTGAGGGCCAGTGGATCCACGAAGTCCAGGCCTGCGGTATGCCAGCGCCCGCCCTCACCCCCTGCCCCTCTCCCGCAAGCGGGAGAGGGGAGCCAACCGGCGCGAGATCATGACTTCCCGCCGCCCCCACCCTCCTCATCATGCAAATGCTCGATGATCGCCGCCACCCGGTCGCCCAGGTACTTGTTGGCCGAGATTTCCAGCGCCCGCATCATCTCGGTCTCGGCCATCACCAGCGCCAGCGGGCGGATGCGCCACAGGATGTCGACCAGCCGCGGCACGTCCTGTGGCGGCGGCAGCTTGCCTTCGCCGAAGCGGTCCAGCTCGCGCACCACGGTGGCGACGATCTGGTCTGAAACCGCCTGGAAATGCGCGCGCGACTGCGCGATGATCTCCAGCACGTCTTCCAGCGCAAAGCCCGCGTGGGCGATTTCGGCGCCCGCGGCCAGCGCGCGCGGGCTGCGCGCCAGGTAGCCCAGCCCGTCCGGTTCCAGCAGGCCCAATGAGATCGCCTTGGCCAGCGCCGGGCGCGAGATCGCCCGGCCGAACAGCCGCGCCAGCGCCAGGTAGGAATAGTGGCGCGGGGTCTCGTTGGTCCACGGGCTGCTGATCGCCGTCTCCAGCCCCAGGATCGAGCGCAGGTCGTGCCCTTCGACGATGGCCTTGAGCAGCTCGGTGATATTGGCCAGCGTGTAGCCGCGCGCCAGCAGGTGGTGGATCAGCTTGAGCCGCCCCAGGTGCGCCTGCGTGTAGATGCCCACGCGTCCGCGCCGCTGCGGCGGGTCGATCAGGCCGCGGTCCTGGTACGAGCGCACGTTGCGCACCGTGGTGCCGGCCACGCGCGCCAGTTCGTCGATGGTGTATTCCGGGGCGGGTGGCGGTCCGGAGGCGGCGGAGGCCGGGCGGGTCGGGGACGAGGGTTGGCGGCGCCGGGTCAGTGTCATGCCAAAAATTCTAACCGAGGAACGCGGCAGGCAAAGTGGCGGCGGGTTTTGCCGATAATGCAGGCATTGCCCCCACCGCGACCGTCCGCTTCCATGCATATCCGCTGGCTCGAAGACTTCGTCTGCCTGGCCCAGGCCGGCAGCCTCGCGCGCGCCGCCGAACTGCGCAACGTGACCCCGCCCGCCTTTGGCCGGCGCATGCAGGCGCTGGAAGTCTGGGCCGGCGCGCCGCTGATCGACCGCAGCGCCTTCCCGGTGCGGCTGACCGCCGAGGGGCGCCAGTTCCTGGAAGCCGCGCAGAGCGCGCTGCGCACGCTCGACGACACGCGCCTGGCGCTGCGCGCCGCGCACCGCGCCGACGCCAGTACCGTCACCATCGCCACCGGCAAGACGCTGGCGCGCTCGATGGTGCCGGCCTGGCTGGCGGGGCTGCGCGAGGCGCTGCGCCATGACCCCGCCGCGGCCGGCTTCCGCACCCGCCTGTCGACCTTCCCGATGCACGACGCGCTGGCGATGTTCGCCGAGGGCGATGCCGATTTCCTGCTGTGCTACAGCCCGCCCGACCTGCCGGTGATGCTGGACGACGCGCGCTACCAGTTCCACCTGGCCGGCGTGGAGCGGCTGGTATGCGTCAGCGCCGCCGACGCGCGCGGCGCGCCGCTGCACCGGCTCGGTACGGGAAAGGCCACGGGCAAGACCGCGGCCAGGCCGGTGCCGATGATCGCCTATGCCGAGACCCTGACGCTGGGCCGCATGGTCAACCAGGAAATCGCGCGCCGCAAGCTGGCGCCGCGGCTCGACGTGATCGCGGTCAGCGACTTTGCCGAGTCGGTGCACGAGATGGTGCGCCAGCGCATGGGCCTGGCCTGGCTGCCGGCGCGGCTGATCGCCGATGACCTGCGCGACGGCCGCCTGGTACGCGCCATCGCCGCGCCGCGCAGCGATGACGGCGGCGATTTGGCGCTCGACATCCGCCTGTACCGTCCGCGCGCGCCGATGCGGCCGCTGGCCGAGGCCTTCTGGCAGGCGGCGGTGCAGGCGCCGCGCTGAGGCGCGCCGGCGACCCCTTGCCGAATCGGCAACCGCGGTTGCCAAAGCCGCACGGCGGGTCCGGTGCCGCGCTTCTACCATCGCTCCACAACTATGATTCCGGGACCTGGAGCCAAGACCATGAAGACCACCCTGCGCGCGGCCGCTGCCGCACTTTGCCTTGCCGCGTCCGCCGGCGCCGTTTCCCATGCCGGCGCCGCCACGGCCGCCTGGCCCACCAAGCCGATCACGCTGGTGGTGGGCTACACTGCCGGCGGCAGCGTCGACCTGGTGGCCCGCACTATCGCGCCTGAGCTGGGCAAGCGCCTGGGCCAGAGCGTGGTGATCGAAAACCTGGGTGGTGCCGGCGGCACCATCGGCGCGGCCAAGGTGGTCAAGGCCGAAGCCGATGGCTATACCTTGCTGATGGGCTCGGGCAGCGAGGTGTCGATCGCGCGCCTGACCAACCCGGCGGTGCGCTATGACGGCGAGAAGGACCTGGCGCCGGTGACCTTTGTCGGCACCCAGCCGATGGTGCTGGTCGGCAAGCCCGGCCTGCCGGCGAAGAACGCGGCGGAACTGATCACGCTGGCCAAGGCCCAGCCCGGCAAGCTGTCGTATGCCTCGTCAGGCGTCGGCACGCCGCTGAACCTGGCGGGCGAGCTGATCAAGCAGCAGGGCAAGGTCGAGATCACGCACGTGCCATACAAGGGCGCGTCGGCCATGGCCACCGACCTGCTCGGCGGACAGATCGACCTGGCGGTGATGGTGCTGTCGTCGGCGCTGCCGCATATCCAGGCCAACCGCGTGCAGGCCTACGGCGTGACCGGCGCCAAACGCTCGCCGGTGGCGCCCAACGTGCCCGCGCTCGCCGAGACGCCCGCGCTCAAGGGCGTGGACATGGGCGTGTGGTTCGGCCTGATGGGCCCGGCCAGCTTGCCCAAGCCGGTGGTCGAGCGCCTGAACACCGAGATGCAGGCCGTGCTGGCCATGCCGGACGTGAAGAAAAAGCTGGCCGAGGCCGGCGTGGAAGTGGCGCCCGCCAATCCGGCGCAGTTCGGCAGCTTTATCAAGCGCGAGACCGGGCGCTATCGCACGATTGTGCAGACGGCGGGGATTCAGCAGTAAGTACGTGGGCGATATCGCCATTGCATGCGCTCACCCTCACCCCATCTCAAACATCGACCCGGCAGGCACCGACCCGCCAGGCACCCCTGAACGCACCGACTCCCATGACCCACCAGCCCACCGCTCCCCTCGAAGCCTACCCCGTCGACGTCGCCTTCCCCGACATCCGCGCCTACGCCGCCGGCAACACCGGCATCCCCTACCTCTACACCTTCGACAGCGGCCAGCCCGGCCCGCACGTGATGGTCAACGCGCTGACGCACGGCAACGAAGTCTGCGGCGCCATCGCCGTCAAGGCGCTGCTCGACCACGGCCTGCGCCCGCGCCGCGGCCGCCTGACGCTGGCCTTTGCCAACGTCGACGCGTACCACCGCTTCGATCCCGCCAGGCCGGACGCCTCGCGCTTTGTCGACCAGGACTTCAACCGCGTCTGGACCGCGAAGGTGCTCGATGACGCCGGGCTCGATTCCTCGGAGCTGCGCCGCGCGCGCGCCATGCGGCCGGTGATCGATACCGTCGACCTGCTGCTGGACCTGCATTCGATGCATGAGAAAAGCCGGCCGCTGATCGTCTCCGGGCCGCTGGACAAGGGCATCGCGCTGTCGCGCGCGCTCGGTGCGCCGGCCGACGTGATCGTCGACGAAGGCCATCCCGAAGGCCGCCGCATGCGCGACTACGATGGCTTCGGCGATGCCGCCAGCCCGCGCAACGCGCTGCTGATCGAATGCGGCCAGCACTGGGAGCCGGCCGCCGTGACGGTGGCGCAGGACAGCACCGCGCGCTTCCTGCTGCACGCCGGCATCGTTCAGGAGAGCGACCTGCCGGCCGGCTGGCTGCAGCCGCTGCCCGCCGCGCAGCGCGTGGTGCGCGTGACCGAGCCGGTGGTGGCCACCAGCATGGACTTCCGCTTTGCCGGCCCCTACACCGGGCTGGAAACGTTTACCGAGGCCGGGACCGTAATCGGCTGGCGCGACGGCGAGCCGGTGGTGACGCCGTATCCGGATTGCGTGCTGGTGATGCCATCGCTGCGCCAGCTGCGCCCGGGCGTGACCGTGGTGCGCCTGGGCCGGCTGGAGCGCTGACCCGCTGAGGCGCTTCGATCTACCGCTTGTGCGCTCCCTCTCCCGCAAGCGGGAGAGGGGAGCAAACCGCAGGGTTCAAAAAGACTTGTCGCGGCGCCGGCTCAGGCCGCAGGTGCCGCATCTTGCTCGGCCGGTGTGGTCGCCGTGCCTGCGGGCGGCGGCAGCATGCCGGGGAACAGCTGCTCGACCAGTTCATCGAGCTTGGACGACGGCTGCACGAAGTTGCTCAGGTTCAGCCCGCCGGCGCTGCGGTTGGCGTTGTAGATCGCCTTGCCGACCCGGTCGCCATTGCGGAACACGGTGATGTCGGCGTTGTTCAGGTAGGCGTTCCAGTACCACGCGCCGCGCGCGGTGTACAGCGCCACCATCGGGCACGACGCGATCGAGGTCTGCGCCTGCAGCACTTTCACCTCGAAATTGCGCCGCCGCAGCGACGACAAAAAGTTCTCGACAAAGTCATTGCCGCTGACCGGGTTCACCACCACGCACAGCAGCGTGCCGTTGGCGCCGTAGTTGCCCAGCGGGCCGCCGCCGGCCGGCAGCTGGAACGCGACCACGGGATCGGTGGGGTCAAGGCGGTCGACCGGCGTCACGGCCTGGTAGGTCGAGCAGCCGGTGAGCAGCAGGCCCGCGCAGGCCGCCAGCAGTGCAAGCTTCATGGAATGTCCTGGATGGCTGGGCGGCGCGCCACGACAAGGCGCAATGGCCACCGCATACCTTCACACTGTAGGCGCCGGCAGGCCAATCCAATCGGGCAAACAGAAGCGCAAAACGGTCGCTTCTGGCGTTGCGGACGTAACTGCGGATTGCGCCTCAGCCGCCCGCCAGCCGGCCCACCAGCACCAGGCACAGCGCAGCCAGGCAGACCCCGACCACCGCCACCTGCACCCGCGTCACGGGTTTGCCGCCGAACAGCGTCTGGCTGAGCCAGGCGGGCGAGATCACACCGACAAGGGTCGCCACCATGATCAGGATGGCAAGGACGGACAGCACGGATTGCATGGCTGGGTAACTCCGGAATCGTCGCGGGCGCGCTCAGTTGGCGCCGCCGCGCAGCAGGCAGTCGCGCAGCAGCGGCATGCCATCGGCGAGTCCCGCGCCGTTGCACTCCACCGCCACCTTCTGGCCGCGCCGCACCATGGTGGCGCGCGCTTCCACTTCACACTCGCGCCCGGCCGGGCCGCAGATCTGGCGCGGCAGCAGCAGCGCGCGCACATTGGCGCCGGGGTCGTTGGTGCGGATGTCGACAAAGACCTGCTCGCCGTCGCGGCGGATGCCGCTGGCCACGCCTTCGACGATCAGGTACTGGTTCAGGTAGCGCCGGTCGGCTTGCGCGGGATTGTCGCGGTACGCATTCAGCAGCGCGTCGGCCTGCAGCTGCGGCAGGCGGTCGGCGGGGCGCTGCGGGTCGATGCTGATCGGGTCCAGCGTGCCGTTGTGCGGCACGCCGCGCACGTCGCTGGCCGCGGCCTGCACGTCGGCCTGCGCGTCGGCCTGCGCGTCGGCCTGCGCCTCGGGTGCCGCGCCGCCAACATCGTCGCGTCGGTCATTGCCGGCAAACCACAACATGCCAAGGACAGCCATGGCGACGATGGCAATGAGGATCTGCTGGGTACGGTTCAACATCGGGAAGGTCCTGCGTCAGTGAAAGCGAAAGGCGGATTATGCGCCCTGCCTGCCGCAAAAGCGCCCGATCGCCGCGACGGCATGGTCGACGCCGCGCTCGGCCGCCACCGCTCGGCCCAGCGTGGCGGCGCGTGCGCGCGTGGCGGGCTGCTCGGTGAAGGCGATCATCGCCGCCAGCCGCGGCGCATCGATCTTGTGCCCAGGGACATGCCGCGGCGCCACGCCCAGTGCCGCCAGCCGGCCCGCCCAGAAAAACTGGTCGCCCGCAAACGGCAGCACGATCGACGGCACGCCGGCCGCCGCCGCCGCATGCGTGGTCCCTGCCCCGCCATGGTGGATGGCCGCGGCCACGCGCGGCAGCAGCCAGTCATGCGGCGTCGCGCCCACCACGTGGAAGTTGGCCGGCAACGCCGCCACGTCGATGCCGCTCCAGCCCGGATAGAACAACGCGCGCCGGCCATCGACCGCCTGCACCAGCGCCGACACCACCTTGTGCCGGTCAAAGCCCGCCATGCTGCCGAAACCGATATAGAGCGGCGCCTCGCCCGCCGCGAGGAAGTCGCGCAGCGGCGCATCCGGCTGCCAGTCCGGCTGCGGCGGCAGGGTCCAGGCGCCGGTCACCAGCCAGTCGCCATGCCAGTCCCGCGGACGCGGCACCAGCTGCGGCGACATCGCATACAGCGTCGGAAACGCCGGCCACATCGCCTTGCGCGCCGGCACGCCGAACAGCCGCGACCGCGCCGCATTGGTCGCGTTGCGGAACATCCGCCACAGCACGAAGTTGATCAGGTGATGGCTGGCGCGGTTGGCCCACCCCGGCATCCTCACCGGCGGCAGCAGCGCCGACGGAAACGCCCGCGTCGGCGAGATCGGGAACATGCCCGCCCCGATCACCGGCTTGCCGAGCTGCTCGCCCACTGACAGCGCCACATACGCCGTCAGCCCCGAGAATACGATGCCATCCGCATCGCGCGCCGCCTGCGCCAGCTGCGCCATCCACGCCTCGGTGTTGTCCGCGGCAATGTGCCCGAACGCGCGCGTGGCCTCGGCCACGTTGCCGCCCTCGGTCATCAGCTTGTGCAGCGCGCCGCCCGGCGCCAGCGTCTGCTGGATATCGCCCGCCATGGGCTCGAACGGGATGCCGTGCTCCGCCGCCAGCGGCGCCGCCGAGCGTTCGCCGAGCATCAGCACGTCGTGGCCGGCTTCACGCAAGCCCAGGGCCAGGGCGACGATGGGGCGGCAGTCGCCCTGGGTGCCGAAGGTGATGAGGGTCAGGCGCATGGAGGTCGTCGCGAGGTGGGTCGGGTCAAGGCTCTGCCGCGTGCGCGGAGCCGTTGTGCCCCGCCGGCTCGGCCCGCCCTACTTCCCAATACAAAACCGCGTAAAAATCGTCCCCAGCAAATCATCGCTGGTGAACTCCCCGGTAATGCTGTTCAGGTGCTCCTGCGCCAGCCGCAGTTCTTCCGCAAACAAGTCCAGCGCCTGCGCCTGGCGTTCGCTCTGGTCGGCGGCCACGTCGAGGTGCGATTGCGCCTGACGCAGCGCGGTCAGGTGCCGTTCGCGTGCGAGGAAGGTGCCTTCGTTGCCCGACTGCCAGCCGATCAGCCGCAGCAGTTCGCGGCGCAGCAGTTCGATGCCGGCGCCGGTGCGGGCCGAGATCCAGATCTCGGTCGGGTTGGGGCCGTTGGCGGCGACCACGTGCGGGCGGTTGCCGCCGAACATGACCTCGCCCACCGACGGGGCCTTGTCGATCTTGTTGACGATGCGCACGATCGGCGCGCCCGGCGGCAGCTGGCCGCTGAGCTTGTCGTCGATGGCGTCGTCGATCTCGGACAGGCCGTGGCGCAGGTAGTCGGTGGCGTCGACCAGGTGCAGCACGATGTCGGCGCGGCGGATGGCGTCCCAGGTGCGTTCGATGCCGATGCGCTCGACCTCGTCGGCGGCTTCGTCGCGCAGGCCGGCGGTGTCGATGATATGCAGCGGGATGCCGTCGATCTGGATGGTCTCGCGCACGCGGTCGCGCGTGGTGCCGGCAATCGGCGTGACGATGGCCAGCTCCGCGCCGGCCAGCGCGTTCAGCAGCGACGACTTCCCCACGTTGGGCTGGCCCGCCAGCACCACCGACAGCCCTTCGCGCAGCAGCGCGCCCTGGCGCGCCTGCGCCAGCACCGCGCCCAGTTCATTGCGGATGGCGGCAAGCTGGCCGCGCGCGTCGGACTGCTCCAGGAAATCGATTTCTTCCTCGGGGAAATCCAGCGTCGCCTCGACCAGCATGCGCAGGTGGATGACCTTGTCCACCAGCTGGCGGATGGCGTTGGAAAATTCGCCCTCCATCGAGCGCGCGGCGGAGCGCGCCGCGGCCTCGGTGCTGGCCTCGATCAGGTCGGCCACGGCCTCGGCCTGGGCCAGGTCGAGCTTGTCGTTGAGGAAGGCGCGGCGCGTGAACTCGCCGGGCTCGGCCAGGCGCAGGCCGATGCCGTCGCCGGCCTGCAGGCAGCGCGTCAGCAGCATCTGCATCACCACCGGGCCGCCGTGGCCCTGCAGCTCCAGCACTTCCTCGCCGGTATAGGAATTGGGCGCGGGGAAATACAGCGCCAGGCCATGGTCGATGACCTTGCCGTTGCCGTCGAGAAACGGCAGGTAGGTGGCGTGGCGCGGCTTCAGGGCCTGGCCGCAGACGGCGCGCATCACGGGGCCGACATCGGGGCCGGACACGCGCACCACGCCGATGCCGCCGCGGCCGGGCGCGGTGGCGATGGCGGCAATGGGAAGCTGGGGAGCAGTCATGGCGGTATTGTCGCAGATCGGGTGCGCGGGTGCGGTTGGCGTGGCACCTGTGGACGGGCCGCCATGGCTGGCGGAGCGGTCAGCTGGCGCCGGGCAGCGGCGGCGCCGCATCGTCCGGCATCGCCTGCACCGCCAGGCACTCGGCCATCAGGCGCCGCGCGACGATGCCGTCGACCATACGCCCCAGCCGGGCCTGCCGTTTGACCAGCTTGCGATGCAGGCGCCTGGTATAGCGCGCCGGCAATACCGGCGCCAGGGCCTCGATCGCATAGCGCAGCCGCTTGCCGGCGATGCGCTGCGCGTGCACCGCGACGGGATCGCCCTCGCGCGCGCTTCTGGCCAGCGCCCGCAGCTGCTTGCGGCCGCGGCGCACGCGCTGGCGCGCAAAGGGCGCGAGGCGTGCGCCATCGTTGCGGGCGCGGGCGGCAAGATGCGCCAGGTGCGCCAGGTCGCGATGCAGCGCGGGCAGCGGCCAGTCGCGGTAGGCGGCCAGCGCCGCCAGCATCGCTTCGCGCGCGGCGTCTCGGCGCTGCCGGGCGGTGCCGGCGATAGCGGCCAGTATTGTGTCGTGCGGCTCCAGTTCGCGGGCCGGTTCGATGGTCTCTGCCAGCAAGACGTCCCAGTCGCGGACTTCGCTGGTGGCGCGCGCCAGCGTGCGCAGGTCGCGCTTCCAGCGGTCGCGCTCCTGCCGCGGCAAGGCCGGGCCCATGGCCCACACCACCGCGCGCGCCTGGCGCAGCGCGATGCGCAGCTGGTGCAGGTCTTCCGGGTCGTCGCGGTGCTGCAACTGATCCAGGCACGCGTCGATGCGCGCCAGGCTGGCTTGCGCCAGCGCGGCAAAGGCAGCGGCGGGCCGCGTCTTGCGGCGCAGCCTGGGGGAATTGGCGTCGGCGTTCATGGCGGTCTGCATGCGGTCAGGCGCGCACGCGGGACGCAGATGCCTTCAGTGTAGGCGACAGCACGCGCCTGGGTGGCATGCGGCGGCAACGCCGCTTCCACTCGGTTGACAGGCCGCGGCCTTCACGCTGGAATGCGCAGATCCGCCAGGACCAGTGCCCTGACCCACGAGGAACGCCATGACTACCGAACAGGAACGGCTGCTGCTGCGCGACACCATCGAGGCCGGCTTCCGCCAGGCCGCCTTCGTCAACGACGTCGGCATTGCGCTGGCGGACTGCGGGCCCGGCTGGTGCGAGTCCACGCTGGCGATCACGGCGCGCCACCTGCAGCATGGCGGCATCGTGCACGCGGGCGTGCAGGCCACCATGGCCGACCACACCGCCGGCGCGGCGGCATCGACCATCCTGGAAGCCGGCCAGCACGTGGTCACCGCGGAGTTCAAGATCAACTTGCTGCGCGCCGTGCGCAGCGAACGGCTGCGCTGCCGCGCCGACGTGCTCAAGTCCGGCCGTTCCATCATCGTGGTCGAGGCCGACGTGTTCGCCGACGTCCATGGCGAATCCGTGCTGGTCAGCCGGCTCAACGCGACCATGAGCGTGCTCGACCTGGCCTGACATCTTTCCTCTTCAATGCGAAAGGAAGCCATCGCGCCGCACTGGCCGCCGGCGGGCGCGACAACGGCGCGCCGGGCCTCCGCCCGCATTACCGAGGCGGTGTGCCACAAGCCCGCCTGACAACCCTTCAGCGCGGCCTCAGCGCGTCGCCACGATAAACAGCCGCGGGAACGGCAGCAGCACCGAGCCATCCGGCAGCGCCGGATACGCGTTGGCGATCTCGGTCTGGTAGCGGGCCAGGTAGGCGGCCCGCTCGGCCTCGTCCAGCGGCTGCAGGAACGGACGCAGGCCGCTGCCCTTGAACCACTCCACCACCGCGGCCGGGCCGCCGGCGAGCGGATGGTGGTAGGTGGTCAGCCACACGTCCACGCGCTGGCACAGCGGGCGCAGCAGCTCGTAGTACCAGCGCGCCGGCGCGCGTTCGGCGCGGGCCTTGCTGGCCCCGGCCAGCTTGTCGGCCCACGGGCCTTCCGCCGCCACCCGGCGCATCAGCTGGTGCGCGGGTTCTTCGAGGTTGTCCGGCATCTGCACGGCAAGCGTGCCGCCCTGGGAAAGCTTCGAGACGAGTTCGGGAAACAGGCGGCCGTGGTCGGGCAGCCACTGCAGCACGGCGTTCGCCAGGATCACGTCGTACGGGCCGGCATCGTCCCAGGCGCCGATATCGGCCACGCGGAACTGCACGTCGGGCAGGCGCTTGCGCGCGGCGTCGATCATGTCCTGCGAACTGTCCAGCCCGGTCACCGACGCACCGGCGTAGCGCGCCAGCAGCACCTCGGTGGAATTGCCCGGCCCGCAGCCGATATCCACCGCGCTGCGCGCGATCTCGTTGGGAATGGCAGCCACCAGGTCACGGACCGGGCGGGTGCGTTCGTCTTCGAAGGCGACGTATTGGTGGGCGGACCAGCTCATGGGGGTCTCCTGACGGCAAGGGCAGGCCAGTAGGATACGCCTGCCGCAGCCAACGGAGATCAGCCGCAGCCAACGCCGCGGGAACAAGGCTCCCCTCTCCCGCGCGCGGGAGAGGGGTGGGGGTGAGGGCCAGAGTTTCAACGGAGTTAAGTCCGTCGCTATTGCCAACGCCCGCCCTCACCCCCGGCCCCTCTCCCATTTCATGGGAGAGGGGAGCAAACCGCGCGACAGCCCTGCGCCGTCAGCGATCGACCAAACAAAAAGCCCGGCATCTCTGCCGGGCTTCCCGATTACCGCATCCTGCAACAGGCTCAGCTCTTGGCCACCACCGCGGCCTTGCCCTTGCCCAGCATCCGGTTGATCTGCCACTGCTGCGCGATCGACAGGATGTTGTTCACCACCCAGTACAGCACCAGGCCGGCCGGGAAGAAGAAGAACATCACCGAGAACACCAGCGGCATGATCATCATCACCTTGGCCTGCACCGGATCCGGCGGGGTCGGGTTCAGCTTGGTCTGCACGAACATCGACACGGCCATCACGATCGGCAGGATGTAGAACGGATCCGGCACCGACAGGTCATGGATCCAGCCCAGCCACGGCGCGCCGCGCATTTCCACCGACGACAGCAGCACCCAGTACAGCGCGATGAACACCGGGATCTGGATCACGATCGGCAGGCAGCCGCCGAGCGGGTTGACCTTCTCGGTGCGGTACAGCGCCATCATCTCCTGGTTCATCTTCTGCGGGTCGCTCTTGTAGCGCTCGCGGATCGACGTCATGCGCGGCTGCAGGTCCTTCATCTTGCCCATGGACTTGTAGCTTGCCGCCGACAGCGGGAAGAACACCAGCTTGATCAGCACCGTCAGCGCGATGATCGACCAGCCCCAGTTGCCGAGGAAGCCGTGCAGCTTCTCCAGCAGCCAGAACAGCGGCTTGGCCAGGATGGTCAGCCAGCCGTAGTCCTTCACCAGCTCCAGGCCCGGGGCGATCTTCTCGAGCATGTGCTCTTCCTGCGGGCCGGCGAACAGGCGCGCATCGGTGCTGACCGTCGCGCCCGGGGCCAGTTCGCCCAGCGGCTGCTGCACGCCCACGCGGTACAGGTGCGGATCGATCTGCTGCACGTAGAAGCTGCGCTCCTTGCCGGTCTGCGGAATCCACGCCGAGGCAAAGTAGTGCTGCACCATCGCCACCCAGCCGTTGTTGGCGGCGGCCGGCACGGTGGCCTTGCCCTTGGCGATGTCTTCGAAGTCGATCTTGTGGTACTTGTCGGCGTCGGTGTAGACCGCCGGACCGGTGAAGGTGCTGTAGAACTGCGATTGCTCGACCTTGCTGCCGTCGCGCGCCAGCTCCAGGTAAAGCGTCGGCGAGACCGGCGCGGTGCCCGCGTTGGTCACGTCGAACTTGCTGTCGACCACGTAGCTGCCCTTGCGGAAGGTGTAGGTCTTGACCAGCTTCACGCCGCTCTTCTCGGCGCTCAGCACCACCTGCAGCTGCTCGGCGCCGTCCAGCGCGCGCGGGCCCGGGGCCGCGGTGAACAGCGTGGTGTGGTTGGGCAGGTCGCCGCCGATCAGGCCCGAGCGGGCCATGTAGGTGCGCACGTTGTCGCGCTCGAACAGCACCACCGGCTTGCCGTCCTTCTCATGCTCCTTGAGCAGCTCCAGGCGCGACACGATGCCGCCGGCGGTGTCGATCTCGGCGCGCACCGTGTCGGTGGTCACCACGATCTTCTCGCCGGTGGGCTGGGCCGCGGCCTGCGGCGAGGCGCCCGCGGCCGGCGCGGCTGCGCCAGGCTGGACGTTGGCCTTGGGCACGTCGCCCTGCGCGGCCGCGCCGCTGGCGGCCGGCGCCGAAGCGGCCTGCTGCTGCGTCGTGCTCGGGAAGAACATCGACGCATGGCCGTTGGCGCGCTGCCAGTTGTCGTAGAGCAGCACGAGGGACATCGAGAAGATGACCCAGAGGATGGTGCGTTTGATATCCATGTCTGGCTGTGGTCGGAAAAATCAGGGTCTGGGCAGACGGATTGCCACGGGCGCATGGCCTGTGGCGGCATGGACTGGCGTGTCAGCTTCCGTGCCCGGCACGGGATCATACCCGCCTTGCGCGAAAGGATGGCAGCGGCACAGCCGGCAGGCGGCCATCCAGCTGCCGTGCGCGGCGCCATGATGGACGATGGCGTCGCGGGCGTAGTCGGAACAGGTCGGCAGGAAGCGGCACTGCGAGCCCAGGTAAGGGCTGAGGGCGATCTTGTAGACGCGCAGCAGGGCTAGCAGGATTCGCTTCATGGCGGGGTGGTCAGGCTGGCTGGCCGGGTGGCTGGCTTTGCGAGGGGCTCGCCGCTGGCGCCGCGCTGGGCGGTGCCGGGGGCGAGGCAGGCGGCGCGGGTGGCGGCAGTGGCCTGGCCGCTACCTCGAGCAGGCTGGCGATTTCCGCCGCGCATGCCCTTCGGACCGCCGCGCGCGTCGCAAATTCCGCGCGCGGAAACTTCGCTTGCAGGCGCAGCAGCACGTCGCGGCCCCCCAGTTGTTCGCGGCGCTGGCGGAACAGCTCGCGCGCCATGCGCTTCACCAGGTTGCGCTCGGCGGCGCGCGGCGCGAACTTCTTGCCCACCACCACGCCCAGGCGGCCTTCCGGCCGGTCGTTGGGGCGGACATAGAGCACGAAGTGGGTGCTGCGCCGCCGGGGCCGCAAAGCAAAAACGGATGAAAACTCATCCGTCTTTGTAAGCCTCGCGGCTTTGGGGAAGGCATGGGCTGACACGCTGGGTGACACTGGCAAGCGCTGGCAAATAAGACTGCTGGCGCAAAGCGGCGCCCTGCGGCAAGCTGCCGGCCGACCTGAAGCCGGGGCGGTGGGCGTTGACGGCCGCGCGGCATGGCTGCGGTACGCTGCAGCCGGCGCCGGGCGCGCCGTCAGGCCGGTCGCCCGGGCCTCAGATGGCCAGGCGCTTGCGGCCCTTGGCGCGGCGAGCGTTGATGACGGCACGGCCGCCGCGGGTCTTCATGCGCACGCGGAAACCGTGGGTACGCTTGCGGCGGGTAACGGAAGGTTGGTAGGTACGTTTCATGTTGCACTCTCTGGTTGATCTTGGCTTGCCCGTCTCCGGCCGGTGCCGGGGTGCCGTGGCCGCCGCGTATGGTTCGCATGGGGCTGCCGCTTGCGAGGGAACTGCAGCGGCGGGTCCGACGATTCTGGTTCTGTCTTGCTGCCGGCCGTGCTTGCGCGTGTGCAGGTAGTGAAACCTGTCAGCGCGGACGGCACGAACAGGCCAGACCGGCGATGCGCATACGTGATCCCCTGCCGCATCGCAGAACCCGCCATTTAAACGATTTTCCGCGGCGCTGTCAAGGTGACAGTCTGTGTGCGACGGCACAATCACCACACCGCGTTGCGGCCCCTGGTGCGCCATTGTCCACAACAGCCAGTGGGTAACCGCTAGTGCCCCGAAGGCCATCTCCAGCCCACCCATCCACAGGCGAAGTCCCTGTTTTGCCTGAAATTTTGCCCCTTTCCACACCCCGGAAAGCCGCATCGCAGCAGGGGTTGTGCACACCAATCCACTGCATTTGCACAAGTTGTCCACAGACTTATCCTTTGTGGATAACTCAGGGGCGGGGGTACAATCCGGGTCCAAACACAACACGGGCTGCGTGGCGCAGGCGCAACCCGGGCCCCCACCGCGGCAACGCATGACTTTACGCACGCCAGTGCGGCGAACCGGAAGGCTCGCTGGCGGCTGCATGGCATGCCGCGGAGGCCTCGACCATCAGTATTGATTCGCAATACGGTCGGGGCGGTCCGGATGACGCGGCGCATACGCCGCCCGTGGCGTACCCGGGCTGCTGACAAGGCGGCCTCGGAGTGCGATTACTTAACAACAAACAATGCAAGATTTCTGGCAGGCGGCAGCCGC
Organism: Cupriavidus sp. MP-37; assembly: GCF_020618415.1. Taxonomy (NCBI): domain Bacteria; kingdom Pseudomonadati; phylum Pseudomonadota; class Betaproteobacteria; order Burkholderiales; family Burkholderiaceae; genus Cupriavidus; species Cupriavidus sp. MP-37. The sequence continues at coordinate 3,615,196 of NZ_CP085344.1, forward strand.
GCAACTCGAGCGCGAGCTGACGCCGCAACAGTTCAAAACGTGGATCAAGCCGCTGGCGCCCGTTGCGTTCGATGAAGAAACGCATGCGCTGCGGATTGCTGCGCCCAACCGTTTCAAGCTCGACTGGGTCAAGAGCCAGTTTTCGGGGCGCATCACCGCCCTCGCCTGCGAATACTGGGAAGCGCAGGTCAGCGTCCAGTTCGTGCTCGATCCCGCCGCGTCGGGCCGCGCCGCTGCCTACATGCAGCCGGCCCAGCCCGGCATGGGCGCGGGCGGCATGGACCAGCACGCAGCACCGGGTACGGGCATGGGTGGCTATCCCGGCGCGCAGCCGATGGGCGGCCAGCCTCCGTTTGCCATGCCTGGCCAGCCGGGTCAGCCCGGCTATGGCGAATACCCCACCGCCGCCGCGTATGGACTGGGCCAGCCGCCATATGGAAACCCCGGCAACCCGGCCGGCATGCCGTCCGCCGCGCCGCTTCCGGCTGGCGCGCGCAACCAGGGCATGGGCCAGCATCCCGGCCAGCACCACCCGCAGCACAACACCGACCTGGGCGAGATCGACGTGGTCCAGATGGACCCCGCCGAAGCCAGCGCCCGCTCCTACCGCGCGCCGCAGCAGGGCCAGCATCCGCATGCCGCGATGGGTAACGCCGCGCCGATGCCCGGCCACCAGCCCAGCGACACGGTCCACGAGCGCTCGCGCCTGAACCCGATCCTGACGTTCGACAACTTCGTCACCGGCAAGGCCAACCAGCTGGCGCGCGCCGCCGCGATCCAG